>JAKBXW010000024.1 GCA_021840555.1 Nitrospirota bacterium | reverse complement strand
TTTCCATGGAAATCCTCCCCGGTGCCTGACGCTCCCGTTGAATGGTGTCTCTCTCCCCTCCGTCCCTAATCCCACTCCCACCAAAAAGTTCCAAGGGACATCCATTCTATGCATCACGCAACTATCTTTCAATACATACTATTCGCACATATTGCCGATTCAGGGCCTCTCCGGCCGTCGCGGGCTTGTCCCATCCGGATATTTCGGGTTCCCGGATCTCTTCGGGAGGGGCCCATCCGGAAGAAGCTCCGGAGAAATCGCACCTCGTCGGAAGAAGAATTGGGGGCGATCAGGCATTTTCGCACCCGTAGGCAGATCGATCGGAAAAGCGCTATAAGGAGAGGAAGGTCGAAGGGATGCGGTGAAGGGTCAGTCGAGCTGGATTCTGAGTCCGTCGTAGGCCGGACGGATCCCGGGAGGAAGCTCGGATTCCAGGGTCGCATGGTCCATCCGGTGGGAAAGATGGGTGATGTAGCCCCGGGACGGGCCAGCCTCCCCGATTTCGGCCACCGCCTGGGCGAGTCCGAAGTGGGACTCGTGGGGTTCGTAGCGGACCGCGCCGACGATCATCGTGGAGGCCCCCTTCATCACCCTCTTGCCCTCGGCAGGAACGGCATTGCAGTCGGTCAGGTAAACCAGGTCTCCCACCCGCAGCGCCGTGTTCATCACCGGCCCATGCTCGACCAGAAAGGGCCGGACGGGGATTCCCAGGATCTCCATGGGCCCCGGAAGCTCCTTTGGAACGAGTTTCGGCCGCGTGACCCCCTCCCGGTTCACATCGGAAAAGGCGTAGGAAAACATCGACCGGATCCTCTCGAGAACACGGGGCGGGGCGTAGATGGGAATCTCTTCCTGCATGATGAAATTGAAGGTCCGGAGCTCGTCCAAACCCAGAACGTGGTCCGCGTGGGCATGGGTGTAGACCACGGCGTCAATCCTGGAAATTTTCTCGCGAAGGGCCTGAAAGCGCAGGTCGGGGGCGGTGTCGATCAGAAGATTTTTTCCGCCGGCCGAGACAAGGATCGAGGAGCGCGTCCTCTTGTTCCGCAGGTCGGGAGAGAGACAGACGGGGCAGGAACAGCCGATCATCGGAACGCCCACCGAAGAGCCTGTTCCCAGAAAAAGGGCGGTCATCCCGGAGGCGGAAGAGGGGAGATCGGTCATTCCCCCCTCCCGGCCATCAGGATAAAACCCCGGCGGATCTCAGGGGGCGACGCGCAGGATCTTGACATGGAGAATGGTCACCGGGTTGACGGGACGGTCCCGCCGGTCGGTGGGCACCTCGGAGATCTTGTCCGCCACATCCTGTCCGGCCACGACCTGGCCGAAGATCGAATAGTTCCCGTCGAGCCAGGTGGTCGGGGCGACGGTGATGAAGAACTGGCTCCCGTTCGTGTCCGGACCGGCGTTGGCCATGGCCAGCACGCCCTTGTGGTCGAAATGGAGGGTCGGGTCGATCTCGTTCTTGAACTGGTATCCGGGACCCCCGGTTCCGTTTCCGAGGGGATCCCCCCCCTGGATCATGAAGTTCTTGATCACCCGGTGAAAGATCAGTCCGTCGAAGAAAGGACGCTTCACCTGGGTTCCGGTCCGGGGATCGATGAAGGACTTGGTCCCCTCGGCCAGACCCACGAAGTTCGCAACGGTCTCTGGAGCTGAGCTTGGAAAGAGCTGGCAGACGATCGTTCCCATGGAGGTTTCGATTTCGGCGTATTCTCCCGGAGGAAGAGGCACCTTGGTGGCAGATTCGGCATTGGCGGTCATTGGCAGTCCCTTATCCAAAATAGTGGTTGCGATTCCCATGAACAGGACGGCCAGCACCCAGACCGTCATTCTGAAAAAGCCGCGCGGTTTCATTTTTTCGAGGCCCTCCTGCGTTCCTGTTCGTTGAGGATGCGTTTCCTGATGCGGAGGTTCTCGGGGGTAACCTCCATGATCTCGTCGTCCTCAAGGAATTCCAGGGCCTGCTCGAGGCTCAGGATCTTTGGGGGGACGAGGGTGATGGCGTCCTCGGCGGTCGAGGAGCGGATGTTCGTGAGATGCTTTTTCTTGCAGGGGTTGACGGCGAGATCGGTCGGACGGGAATGGGCGCCGATGACCATGCCCTCGTAGACCTTCGTTCCCGGGGCCACGAAAAGGACGCCGCGATCCTGAACGCTTTCGAGGGCGTAGGCGACCGTCTCCCCGGTCTCCATGGAGACGAGGGCGCCGTTGATCCGGCCGGGGATATCCCCCTTGTAGTCTCCGTACCCATGGAAGGTGTGGTTGAGAAGTCCGGTTCCCTTGGTGTCGGAGAGGAACTCGCTGCGGTATCCCAGGAGTCCCCGGGCCGGAATGAGATACTCGAGCCGGGTATGCCCGTCTTTCTGGGGGGCCATGTTGAGCATCTCGCCCTTCCGGGGGCCGAGCTTTTCGATCACCGCCCCGACGTAGTCTTCCTGAACGTCGACGACAAGATATTCGTAGGGCTCCTGACGGCTGGAACCTTCCCCCTTGTAGAGCACGTGGGGACGGGAGACCTGGAATTCGTACCCTTCCCGGCGCATCGTCTCGATCAGGATCCCGATATGCAGCTCGCCACGGCCGGAGACCTTGAAGGCATCGGGGCTGTCCGTCTCCTCGACCCGCAGGGCGACATTCGTCCGGATCTCCTTCATCAGGCGGTCCCGGAGGTTTCGGCTGGTGACGAACTTGCCCTCCTGGCCGCAGAAGGGGGAATTGTTCACCATGAACTCGAGCGAAATGGTCGGCTCTCCGATCTCGATGGGCGGAAGCGACCCCAGCTCCGTCACATCGGAGAGAATGTCTCCGATCCGCAGGTCCTCGAAGACCGCGATCAGGATGATGTCTCCGGCCTTGGCCGAGGGCACCTCGACCCGCTTCAGCCCTTCGAAGGAGAGGATCTTCTTGACCTTGTTCTTCTCCACAAGGGCCCCGTCGACAACGCGGGCGATGGTCTCGCCGAAGGCGACCTTTCCCCGGACGATCTTTCCGAGGGCGACCTGCCCCAGGTAGGAATCGTACTCGAAGCTGGTCACCTGCATGAGGAAGGGACCGTTCTCATCGACTTCCGGCGGGGGAACATGGCTGATGATGGTGTCGAAGAGGGGGACGAGGTCCGTTCCCTCCTTGAGGGGATCGAGGGAGGCGATTCCCTTCTTGGCCGAGGCGAAGACGACGGGGTAGTCCATCTGGGCGTCGGTGGCCCCGAGCTCTATGAAGAGGCTGAAGACCTCGTTCTGGACCTCGATGGGCCGGGCTCCGGGCCGGTCGATCTTGTTGATCACGACCACGGGTCGAAGCCCCATCTTGAGGGCCTTGTTCAGGACGAAGCGGGTCTGGGGCATGGGGCCGTCGAAGGCGTCGACCACCAGCAGCACGCCGTCCACGAGAGTGAGCGTCCGCTCCACCTCCCCCGAAAAGTCGGCGTGGCCCGGGGTATCCACGATGTTGATCCGGTAGTCCTGGTAGAAGATGCAGGTGTTCTTGGCGAGGATGGTGATTCCCCTCTCCTTTTCCAGAGCGTTCGAGTCCATGACCCGCTCCTCGACCACCTCATTTTCCCGGAAGACATGACCCTGCTGGAGCATCTTGTCGACGAGCGTGGTCTTCCCGTGATCGACATGGGCAATGATCGCAATGTTTCTGGTGTGCATAAGAGACGCCGTCATTCGTTTTTCCGCCTTGTGTTGAACCATGGGCGCCGGAATCCGTTTCGGAGGAAGCCCGAACCGGTCAGGCCTTAAAAAAATTCGCAGAACCACTATAATAGGTCAAATGATCCCCCATGGTCAATTGTCGGGGACGAAAAAAGGACAGATCCAACGGCCGCCGGTGCCTGCCGCCAATCACCGCACCAGCCGTCGCCGGGTCATCGAATAGGGAGGACAGCCATGGAAGAGATCGTCACCGATATCCTGATCGTCGGGGGAGGCCCGGGGGGCATGATGGCCGGACTCACGGCCGGACAGTTCTGGCCTCGAAAGAAGATCCTCATGGTCCGGCCCGAGTCCCTGTCCGTCATTCCCTGCGGGATTCCCTACATCTTCGGAACGCTGGGAGGGACCCGGGAGGATCTGCTGGGACTCGAACCGTTCCTGGCCTCGGGGGGGTCCCTCCGCGTGGGACGGGTCCTCTCCGTTGACCGCTCAGGACGGACCGCCCGTCTCGAGGACGGGGCACTGATCCAGTGGGAGCGCCTCGTCCTGGGAACGGGCGGAGAGAACTTCGTGCCGCCGATTCCCGGGGTGGATCTGGACAAGGTCTTCATCCTCCGGAAGGACTATGCCTTTCTGGATGACCTTTTCCATGCCATGACCACGGAGGTCAGACGTCTCGCGATCATCGGCGGCGGATTCGTCGGGGTCGAGTTCGCCGACGAGATCAGAAAGCGCGGGGTCGAGGTCCATCTGGTCGAAATGATGCCCCACCTCATGGCCGCCAGCCTCGACGTCGACCTGTGCCAGGCCGTGGAAAACCAGCTCAAAAAAAACGGAGTCCACATCCATACCGGCGCAGCCGTGGAGGCTTTGACGCCGGACACCTCCGGCAGGCGCGTGGGGGGCGTTCGGATCGCGGGACAGGACCCCCTGCCGGTCGATGCGGTCCTCATCTCGATCGGAGTTCGTCCGAACGTGACCTTGGCCCGGGAGATGGGGCTCACCCTCAGCCGGTCCGGCGGCGTCTGGGTGGACGCCTTCCAGCGCTCCCGGGAGGACCCCGCCATCTTCGCGGTGGGCGACTGCGCCCACAAGCAGGATTTTTTCACCCGCAAGGCCATCCACGCCATGTTCGCATCCCAGGCCGCGGCCGAAGGGCGCATCGCCGGGATGAACCTTTATGCCCTCAGACAGCCGCGGTACAACGCCGGTTCGGTCAGCATCTACGCGAGCCAGATCGACGGACTGGCCTTCGGGGTGGTGGGAATGACCTCCGCCCAGGCCCGGGCGGAGGGGTTCCCTTTTCTCGCGGCCGCGGCGCGCCTCCCGGACCACCATCCCTCCACCCTCCCCGGAACAACCGAAACGACCTGCCGGGTGATCCTCGCCGAGGACTCCACCCAGATCCTCGGAGGACAGATCATCGGCGGACCGACCACGGGCGAGCTTCTGAACACGATCGGCCTCGCCGTCCAGATGCGCGCCACCGCCCTCGACCTGGCGTCGATGCAGTTCGGGAGCCAGCCCCGGCTGACCTCGTCGATCCATCCGCTCGTGGCCGCCACGGGAGAAGCCCTTCGGCGCCATCGCGCCCTCCATCCTCCCTGCGAAACGGACCATACCGGAGAGGGATCATCCTGACGGAGGGGGAGGGGCGATGAAAAATCTTCCGGGGCATCACACCAAGATCGTCTGCACCATCGGCCCGGCCTCCGACCCGCCCCGGATCCTGGAGGCGATGATCCGCCGCGGAATGACCGTCGCCCGCCTGAACCTGTCCCACGGAACACCGTCCGAACATCGGGAGCGCGTGGGGCGAATCCGGGCGGCCTCGGAAAAGACCGGCCGCCGGGTTGCCATTCTTGCGGATCTCCCCGGACCCAAGATCCGGATCGGAACCCTTTCTGCACCGATGACCCTCCGGAGAGGGGAGGTCCTGCTCCTATCCCGGGATGGCCCGACCGCAAACGGCGAGCGGGTGATTCCCCTGGAGCTCCCGCCCCTCCTCCGGCCCCTCTCGCCTGGCGACCGGGTATTCCTGAGCGACGGCTCCATCGCCCTCCGTGTCGCCTCCTCCGCTCCGGGAGGTCTCCGGTGCCGGGTCATGACCGGAGGCGTTCTCCTCTCCAGAAAAGGCGTCAACATTCCCGGACTTCTCCCGGGAGGCGGGGCCTTCACCCCGCAGGACCGCTCCCTTCTCGCCTTCGCCCTGGAGTGCGGCGTCGACGGAGTGGGCGTCTCCTTCGTCGAGACGGCGGAGGATCTCGACGCCGTGCAACGGGAGGCCCGGAGACTCGGCCACGATCCCTTCCTGGTTGCAAAGATCGAACGGAAGCGGGCCGTCGGCAACATCGACACCCTTCTCGACCGGGCGGACGCCATCATGATCGCCCGGGGGGATCTCGGCGTGGAGGTCCCGATCGAGCGGATAGCCCTTCTCCAGAAGCATCTCGTCCGTAAGGCGGTGGCGGCCGGAAAACCGGTCATCACCGCGACCCAGATGCTGGAATCGATGGTCCACAGCCCCCGCCCCACCCGGGCCGAGGCCACCGACGTCGCAAACGCCGTAATCGACGGGAGCGACGCCGTGATGCTTTCCGAGGAAACGGCCATGGGGGACGATCCGGTCGCGGCGGTGGCCATGCTGTCGCGCATCGCGCGCGCGACCGAAAGATCCGTCCACGGAATGGGATCCGGGGCGCTACGTCCGCCCGGAGCATCGTCGACCGGGGAGGAGGTTCTGGCCTGGGGCGTCCGGGCGATGGCAGAACAGATCTCCCCCCGCTTCATCGTGGCTCCGACGGAATCCGGGGCCACTGCCTCCCGGATTGCCCGGTTCCGGCTCCTGCCCTGGATCCTGGCTCTCTCACCGAGCGAACGGGTCTGCCGGAAACTCACTTTGAGCCGGGGAATCCATCCCGTCAGGGTCGAACGGGGAAACGGAGATTGGGGCGGGATCGCAAGACGACTCCTCGCCGAGGCGGGGGTGATATCGGGGGTGATCCTCCTGACCCGGGGGCCCGGACCGGAGGCGCCGGGGGAGAGCAACCGGCTTGAGATCCTTAGACTAGAGGCGCCAGAGGGATAGGCCGGACGCGGGGGCGGAAGATCCGCCCATTTGGGCGTGAACGGAAATCAGCGGCTCTCCTCCACCCAGAAGGCCGCGCACTTCAGATAATCCAGTTCCGGCATGGCCAGGAGGCGGGGGTGGTCCCAGGCGGCCCTCCCCTGGAAAACCATCCGGCCCCGCCGCCCTTCCTTCCGGAAGACGGCGCGCAGAATCCCCGAAAAGTCGTCCCAGGACAGAAGGGCCGAACAGGAGCAGGCCACGAAGACACCCCGGGGAGCGAGGAGGGAGAGCCCCAGTCGGAAGACCGCATGGTAGCCCTCGATTCCCTCCCGGATGAGACGGCGGCTCTTGATGAAGGCGGGAGGGTCGAGGATCACCGTGTCGAACCGGGTCCCCGACTCCCGGGCCCGGCGCCCCCAGGAGAGAAAGTCCGAGCAGATCCCCTCACCCTCCGGGAGATTGGCCCGGTAGAAGCCCACCGCCCTCTCCGAGGCATCTACTCCCGTGAGCCGGCTTCCGGGGTTTTCCGCCGCGATCGCCCTGGACCAGGCCCCCACGTAACAGTAGGCGTCGAGGACGGACGGGCGGGCCAGGATCGGGGCGAGAGCCCGGACATTGTCCTTCTGGTCGAGAAAAAGTCCGGTCTTCTGCCCTTCCCGCAGTGAAAAGAGAAGCGGCGCGCCGCCGATCCGGACCGTGATTTCGGGGGGCAAATCCCCCTCGATCCGGTCCTCCTCCACCGGAAGCCCTTCCGCCTCCCGGATCCTGACGCTCCGGTCGATGCGGACCCCCCTCGGACGCAGACGGTCGGAAAGGATCTCCAGGATCTCCCCGGAGAGGGCCTCCATGGCTAGGGTGGTGATCTGGACCGAAAGGTAGTCCCCGTATCGGTCGACCACGAGCCCCGGAAGGCCGTCCCCTTCCGAGTGGACGAGGCGCACGCCCTCGTCCTCCTTTCGCCCCAGTTCGGACCGCAGGGCGAGAGCCCGGTCGATTCCCTCCTCGAGGCTTTCCCGGAAGGTCGTGACACGTCCCTCCAGGAGCCGGACCGATATCAGGGAGTGGGGATTGTAGAGTCCCGTTCCCAGAAACCTCCCGGAGGAGGATCGGACATCGACGAGGAGCGGGGAGCGTTCCTTCGGGGGGAAGGTCCCGATTTCGTTCGAAAAGACCCACCGGTGGCCCGCCAGAACACGCCTCTCCTCATTTTTCCTGAGGACGACCTCGCCCCTCTCATCTCTCATCCGTCCCCCCGATTCCTTAGTCCTGAGCCATTCTCCGCATCATTTCCGGAGTCTTTCAGCCACCGGTCCGGCCGGTGCCCGTCCGGCCCATCCCGCAGACGGTCTCAGAGCATAGCACGCCTCCCTCCCCCATTCCAGGGATTGCCCTTCGCCTCAATCTCTCCCGAAATCCGTCCGGATCGTTATCGGGAGAAAAAGATTTCCTGATTGGGAAGGAAGAGGGGCTTTCCCCTATCATATGTCCGGAAAAGACGGCAGGGTTTTCCGGAGGCTTCGCCGGAGGCGCTTGCCCTGGTTAATGTTTTAACTTAAACTAAAAACCGTGCCGCCGTGTTCGTCCCCTCGAGAACCGATGCCTTTGACTCACTCCCAAACATTTCAGAAAGGGTTTCAGCCGCAATGTCAGGATCCCCTTTTGCGCCCCTCAGTGGCCGCATTTTGCCTGCGGGACTCTTCCTTTTTTGCTTCTGCATCCTCGCGCTTCCCGCTCCTCTTTCGGTTTCGGCGGCTCCGCCGCCGTCCGACAGCATCACCCTCGACCAAGACAACCCCGCCCCCGGAGCCTTCGGAGTCATTCCCCTCCAGGACGGGGCCTCCCGGCTGATCCTCTTTCCGGCCCAGGACGTCTTCACCCCCCTTCTGGCCGATCCCCGGGAGCCCCTGACGACGATCGAGTTCTTTGCCGCATCGAATCACCCCTCCTATCTCCAGTTCAACGGGAACCTTGCCGCGAACGTCGGGATCGCCCGGTGGGAGTCGACTGCCGAGGGGGTCAACAAGGCCCTCCAGATCGGCGTCATGGGAGGAGACTTCTCGCGCTTCGGGATCTTCGGGGCGAACACCTACCTGATCGACTCCGACTTCATCGTGGGCGTCCCTGTGACCGCCCGGATCGGCCGCTTCTCCCAGCGCCTCTTCTTCTACCACGAAAGCTCCCACACCGGGTACGACTACACCGTCATGGACAATCTCTCCAAGGTCTCGGACTTCGGCCAGGAGATCCTCCAGGAGGTCTCCTCCTGGGACGTCAACCCCTACCTCCGTCTCTACGGAGGGGTCTCCTACCGGGTGTTCGGGCTCTATTACTACCCCACCGCCCAGGATTCCCTGATCCTCCAGGGGGGGATCGAGGCCTTCACTCCCTCCTTCGGCTTCCTCGACCATGTCGGGCGCGGGTACACCTCCCTCTACCTCGAATCCCGCGGAATCAACGGCTACACCCTCAACGAAGATTTCCAGCTGGGGCTTCTCTTCCACAGACCCGGATCCTACGTCGACATCCGGCCCATGATCGACTTCTACAACGGATACTCCTATCTGGGGGACCTCCTTTTCACGAAGGACCAGTACATGGCGCTGGGCGTCTCCTTTGACTTTTAGTCCCCGTTCCCCCACAATACGGGGATGATTTCGGCAGGGGACCGAAGCCCGACAGGGCCCGGGCCCTTCGCCATGGTCCATCCGGAGTCCTACCGTGACGAAATCTTTCTTTCGCGCCCTTATACCCCTCCTCACCGGGGGCCTGATCATCGCCGCCGCCGGAACCCTGATTCATCTCTACCGGAGCACATGGACCCCCGGGCCGCTGGTATCCCCCGTCCTTCCCCGGAGCCAGGTCTCCTTTTCTCTTCGCCTTCCCGAAAACAGCACCGCCGGGCCGATCCCTCTCCTCCTGCGGGTCGTGAAGACAAAAAGCGCCTTCCTGTCGGTCGCCTACTGGCCCGTCGGCCGGACGGTCTTCCAGATGCCGGTCCTCGACCCTCCCGCCGGCCCGGGACAGCCGCCACAGACCCTCCGTCTCGCCCTCTGGGATCCCGGGCGCTACACGGTGACCTTCGAGGACGGGAGAACCGGGCTTCCCATCCGAAGCTTCGCCCTCCGGGTGGCCGCGCCTCTCGGACTCTACAGGAACGACCTCATCCTCCTGATCGTGCTCGCGGTGGCCGGATACCTGTCGGGCCGGATGGCCCTGTCCTCACTCCCGCTCCTTCCCGGGCTCTCCCGGCTTGCCGCCTTCCGGAAGGGGCTCTTTCCGGGGTTGCTCGCCGCCGGGACCCTCCTGATCCTCTCGGCCCCACACTCCTTCCAGGCAGGACCGCCTCGTGCGAAGGAGACGGCCCAAACGGGATTCCACGAATCGGAAGGGCGAGGGGACGCTCCCCGCATGCTTCTCCCCCTGGGAGACAAGACAGCTCCGGAGTCCGGAGGATATCTGGTACTTCGCCACCGTCTGGACAGCTGGCTCCGGTTCGGACAGGACCTGACCCTCTTCGAGGGACCGGTGGAGACGGCCTCTCCCGGACGGGCCTTCATTCTGCCTCCCGACGACGGACGCTACCGCCTCTCCCTCTGGTCGGGGGAAAACGGGACCCTTTTACTTACCCATTCCACGCTCTCGGCCATTCCCGTCTCGCCGCCCTTTCCCATGGAACTCTTTTCGGGGCTGACCCTCTTCTCACTCTCCTTCTTCCTTCTGGGCTTCACCCGGGTCTCTCCCGCCCCCCGGACCCCTGTGGCGGAAAGGCTCCATTGAAGACTCCCGCCGAAAATGGAACACGCTCTCCGAAGGGAATCCGGATCTCTCTTCTTCCGGGCGCTCTTCTGTTTCTGCTATTCCTCGTCGCCCTTTCCACTCCGTCCCGCGCCAGGGCCTTCGATGTCCAGCTGATGGGAAACTTCGACTACGTCCCCCTCTCCCCGCTCCAGAACAACGAACCGATCGCCTGGGGAGGAGGGGTCCGGATGACCTGGGAGTACCTGCCGGACTGGGACATCACCGCGACGCTCATGACCAACTTCTTCCAGACCACGCAAACCATCCCCGAAAATCCGGTCACCTACACCCCGAACTCCTCCGGGCTCTCCACAATCACGCCCCTCTCCTTCGGCCTCTACCACGTTCTTTACCGGACGAAGCGCCACAACTGGCTTTACGCCATCGCGGACGTGGGCGTCGCCTTCGAAAACTCCTTCGGGGGCGGCCATGTCACGCCAGAGCCATTCGGAGAGGTCGGAGCCGGCTGGAGCTTCAAGCAGTGGTTCCTCGAGGAGCGGGTAGCCGCCGTTCCCCTGGCCTTTCCGTCCTATCCCGGCCCCGGATTTTCGGGGGGGCCCCTCCTCATGATCACCACCTCCGTGGGGGTCCACTTCTTCGTCTTCTGATCCTTTAGCGTCCCGCTTCGGGAAGAAACGCCACCGACGAGACGGGGATCCACCCGGCCGCATGCTCGCCGATTAGACGATCGACAAGGTCCGCCGCCTCCGCAACCCGGCCACCTGGAGGCCCCGCCCCTTCTCCGGTGCCGGAAAGCCATTCGAGGAGGTCGGAGGATGTCTCGACGCCGCCCTTCCCCTCCCCGCTCCGGCAAATCCGGCAAAGGACGGTTCCCTCCGACGGACGGAAGAGAACACGCTCTCCGGACACAATCCGGCGACAACGGGCGCAGACGGGCGGGGCGGGACGGTACCCCAGGAGCGCAAGCCCTTCCCGGGCGAAGGCGAGCCAGGTGCGGGCCGGGGGATCCCCCTCTCCTTCGAAAAGGGAGAGGGCCTCGGTGGCCAGGGAAAAAAGAAGCGGTTCGGGATGGTCCGGCGGAAGGACACCCAGAAGGAACCGGACGACGAATCCGGCCCACGCGAGCCGGTTGTAATCCCCGTGAATCCTTCGGTAGGGATCGAGGATGGCGGCGTGGTGAATCCGGTAGAGGGATCGCGGGCCGCCGCCCCGACCCACGATCCGGCAGAGTGTGACAGGCTCCAGGGAGGCCCCGAAGCGGTTGTCGCGGGCGGTCGCCCCCCGGGCGAAGCCGGTCCGGAGCCCCCCCTCCCGGGACAGGAAGGTCACGATCTTCGCGGCGTCCTGGTAACGGGAGGCCCGGAGTATGAGCGCCGTTTCCTCGGCCATCGCCTCATCCCCCCCGATTGCTCCGGGGGAGGCTCACTCGGACAGATACCCCAGGTCCCGGAGGACGGAGGGCCGGTCCCGCCAGTCGGGGACGACCCGAACAGTCAGCCGGAGGAAGACGGGGGTTCCCGTCAGCGCCTCGATCTCCTTGCGCGCCCGCTCGCTGATCGTCCGGATTGTTTCGCCGCGGGCCCCCACCACTATCCCCTTCTGGGAATCCCGCTCCACCAGGATCGATCCTTCGATCCGGGTGGTCTTCTCCGAACCCTCCGGTTCCTGGAACTCCTCGACCAGAACGGCGCACTGGTGGGGGACCTCCTGGTAGAGCAGGGAAAAGATCTTTTCCTGGACGATCTCCCGGACCATCTCCCGCATCGTCTGGCTGGTGTACCATTCCGGATCGAAGATTGGCTCCCCCTCCGGAAGGTGCCGGAAGAGAAGCTCCTTCAAAGGATCAAGGTTCATCTCCTTGAGACCCGAGATCGGGACGATCTCCCCTTCCACGCCGTTTCGGGCCATCTCCTTCTCGAATTCGAGGAGAACGGGGATCATGTTGGAGGGACCGAGGCGATCCATCTTGGTGAGGGCGACCACCAGAGGCTTGCGGGTGCGGCCGGAGGCCATGAAACCCTGGAACCGCTCCCAGTCCCGGTCCCGCTTCCGGGAGGACATGTCGGCGACCCACAGGATGACGTGGGCCTCCTCCAGGGCCTCCCGAAGGCGCTCTCCCATCCGCTGGTTCAGAAGCGGTCCGGAGGTATGGAATCCCGGAGTGTCGAGAAAGACGATCTGCCCCCGGGATTCGTTCAGGATCCCCCGGATGAGGGTGCGGGTGGTCTGGGGAGTGGGGCTCACGGCGGAGACCTTTTCTCCCACCAGGGCGTTGACCAGAGTCGACTTGCCCGCATTGGGAAGCCCCACCACGGCCACGAACCCGGCCCGCTTCCCGACTTCTGTTTCCGCCTCCGGACGGATCTCCCGGAGTTCTTCGAGAATTTTTTCCGGACCCTGTCCGGCCTTGCCCGCGCGCTTCGCCATTCGACCCGTCCTGGAAATATCCCGCCGAAGGCTCCCCCCGGTGGGAGAGACGGTGCGGGATGATCTATACTGCTCTATCAGGGTAACCGAACGGCCCGTCTTTTTCCATCGCCGGGACATGACCTTCTCCTCGTCCCTCTCCGGAGGACCACATGTCAAACATTCTCGTGACGGGAGCCTCCTCCGGCCTCGGATGGGCTCTCGCCCGTCTCTACGCCGAACCCGGGGTCACACTCCACCTCGTCGCCCGCCGCTCCGACCGCCTGAAGACCCTCGCCCCCATTCTCGTCGAACGGGGAGCGAACCCCGTCCTTCACGAAGCCGACGTTCGCGACAGGAGCCGGATGGAAGCTCTTTCGCGGGAGGTTCTCGAGAGCTCCGGCCCTCCCGACCTCATTCTGGCCAACGCCGGGGTGCGGGGAGAAGAGGAAGGCAACGATCTCCGGGCGATGGAAGCGGTCCTTGCGACCAATGTGCTGGGGGTCCTCAACACCGTTCTTCCCTTCCTTCCGTCCCTGAAGAAGGAGGGACGGGGACGGATCGCGGTGGTGGGGAGCCTGGCCGGATACCGGGGGCTCCCGAAGGCCGGCGCCTACTGCGCCTCGAAGGCCGCCCTCTCCGCCTGGACCGACGCCATCCGCTACGAGGCCGAGCCCTTCGGAGTGACCGTCTCCCTCGTCAATCCGGGATATGTCGCCACAGAGATGACCCGCCGGAACTCTTACCCCATGCCCTTTCTCCTCAAAGCCCCGGATGCGGCTCTCCGGATCCGTTCCGGCATCGACCGGGGGCGCGCCAGGATCGAGTTTCCCCTGCCGCTGGTCCTTCTCGTCCGGACGCTGGCTCTCCTCCCGCCGCGCCTCGGAGACAGGCTTCTCAGGCTTTTGTCCGCGAAATAGCCTGCATGGAAACATCTGCGATCCTTGTCCCAAACAGTCTATAAAAATTCAAATCCATATTCCATTGACAATGCATAATCAAGTGTTATGTTAAAAATGAATTGAGTGGTAAAAACTCGCCAATGAGACCCGGCCGTCTCCCATTAAAAAATGGCCGGGATCAGAGTCCGCTTCCAAAGGGACAAAAAGGAGACCGCCATGAACACGCTTCCCGCCCTCAAACGATGGATCCTCCTCCCGGGCTCCGGAACGGTACCCCCTCCGGCAGATCGCTCCCGGAAGGGTTACCGGGAGACGAACCTCGCCGACCTCTTCCGGAGGCCTTTTGTCAAAGGCGCCGGGCGGCCGGCCCTCCTGCCGATTCCCGTTCCGAGCCGAACTCCCCGCCGTCCCTGACTCCGGTTACCTGGGTCAGAGAGCTCAGAAGGGGAGGGGGAACGCCAGGCCCTCGTTCCGGAAGACCGATCCAAAGAAGTGCCCGGACAACCGCATTCCTTGCCGGAAGTCCCGCTCCAGGACGCCGACAATCAGGAGCTCCCGGGCCTTCTCGATTCCTGCGAAGGCCGAATCTTCCCGCCCTGGGATTCTCTCTGCAGGATGAGCGGAGGATCTCGCGAATCGCCAGGGGCACGGTGCAATCTCTCGGGCCATGACCTTCTCCGCTCCCTACCGATCCTTTCGACAAAACCCCGCCCCCACAACTTCCGTTCCGCTCTCCTCCGACCGCGTCCGATCCTCGTTTCCCCTCCTCCGCAGCCTTCCGCCATCGGGCCGTTGGCCACCTTCCTCCCTCTTCCAGTCTCTTTTCCGTCGGATCGATGCCGGCTCCGGGTCACGCCGCATGAAGGTCCCCGGATCAAAGGGCCCGGTCCTTGCGACCATGTCGGAGCCCCGCATCCTCCGGCCACCGTTGCCCCCTTCGTCGATCCCGGTTTGAAATCCTTCTTTTCCACGCAGAGTTATGCATTAATATTGACTAATGATGTTTTTGTGGTACAAATAAAGAAAATAAAATACTAAAAGATTGAAAATTTCGTAAGGATTCAATCGTTTCCCTTGGGTTCCGCTCTTTAGTCGGGAGGAGTGGAGGCGGAAGAATAGGGATGGAAAAAAATCAGTTTTCGATTTCTCATATCCCGATGCAGAACGGAGGTCCGACATGGGCAGGCTCTTGAAGAACAACCCTGTGGTCTTTCTTCAGAAAGACGGATTGGTGCAAAGTTTCTTTCCAATGGATGGAAGCCTTCTCGCGGCCATCGAGAAAACCTCCCGGGCAAAAAAACCTACCTTTCTTTCCCGTTTTCTGGCAGGACTACAGAGAGCCATGGGAATCTGAGTCCCGGATTTCCGACCGGGTCTTTTTTCGAACCCTTCATCTTTTCGCATGGATAACCCCTTCCATCCGGTGAAAGCTGTCCCGAGCCGGATGGAAGGGGACGTATCTTCTGCCTATTTGTCCCGGCCCGTGTCTTCTCTTCCCCCGCAAAAAGTTGGCGCCTGACTTCTTCGTTCCTCCCTTGTCTTTGTCCGCCCATTCGACAGATAATAGGTTCCCGTAAAGAATCGCAACCTGCCCCTCAATCTCCTCGAAGGGAATGCCATGCTCTACAGCATCATCATGGCCGGGGGATCCGGCACGCGCTTCTGGCCCATGAGCCGGGAGCTCTTTCCAAAACAGTTCCTCGCCTTCGAAGGCTCCGAGTCCCTTCTCGCCCGGACGGTCGAGCGAATCCTTCCTCTCGTGCCCGAGGACCGGATCGCCCTCGTGGTGGGATCGACCCACGCCTCCGAGACGCGCAGGATCCTGCAGTCCATGAACGGGGGAGAGGGACGCCAGTGCCGTCTGGTGGTGGAGCCACGCTCCCTCAACACCCTTCCCGCCATCGCCCTGGCCTCCCTCCTGATCGCCCGGGAGGATCCCGATGCGGTGGTCGCCGTCATGGCCTCCGACCACCTGATCGGTCCCCAGGACCACTTTCTGGCCCTCGTCCAGCACGCCGCCGTCATGGCAAGGGACGAGAAGGTGCTGGTCACCTTCGGGATCCCGCCCCACCGGCCGGAGACGGGGTTCGGCTATCTCGAGCTGGGCGAGGAGCTTCCCGCCTTTTCGACCGGACTCTTCAGCGCCCGGAAAGTCGCCCGCTTCGTGGAAAAACCCGACCGCGAGAAGGCCCGGGCCTTCCTCGAGGGGGGGCGCCACCTCTGGAACTCGGGGATGTTCGTCTTCGCCGTCGGAACCTTTTTCGAGGAGCTGGCCCTGACACAGCCGGAACTATCCGCCTCCATAAACGAGGTCCGGGTCGCCCTGGGCACCCCCGGCGAGCGGCGGGCGATCGACCATTTCTACCGCCGGACATCTCCCCTCTCCATCGATTACGGCCTTATGGAGCGCTCCTCCCGGGTCTGGTCCCTCTCGGGCCCTATCGACTGGAAGGATGTGGGATCCTGGTCGGCCCTGGACGACATCGCGCCCAGGGACGGCCACGGCAATGTCGTCCGGGGGAACGCGGTCGTCATCGACACCGAGAACTCGATCATCCAGGCCGACAAGCGCGTTGTGGCGGTCCTGGGAGTCCGCGACATGATCGTTGTCGACACCGACGACGCCACGCTGATCTGCCCCAAGGACCGGGCCCAGGAGGTCCGGGAGGTGGTCTCCCACCTCCGCGAGCGCAACGCCGTGGAAGCCCAGGAGCACCGGACGACCCACCGTCCCTGGGGCCGGTACACCGTACTCGACCAGGGTCCCATGTACAAGCTGAAAAGCGTGACCGTCAACCCCGGCGCCCGCCTCTCCCTCCAGATGCATCTCCACCGTTCCGAGCACTGGGTGGTCATCGCCGGAACGGCCAGGGTGACCCTGGGAGAGGAGGAGATCTTCCTCCATACCAACCAGAGCGTCGACATTCCCAAGGCCACCCGCCACCGGATCGAGAATCCGGGGAAGGTTCCCCTGGTCGTCATCGAGGTCCAGAACGGAGAGTACCTCGAAGAGGACGACATCATCCGGTTTCACGACGACTACCGCCGGACCGAGGAAATTCCGGCCTCCTTCGCTCCTCCGGTTCCCCGGGAGGGAGGGGCATGATCAACGGTGGCATCTTCCGGGAGTACGACATCCGGGGCAACGCCGAACGGGATCTCTCAGACGAAACGGTCCGCGCCATCGGCCTCGCCCTGGCCTCCGTCCTCCGCGAACGCGGAGCCCGGACCATCGCCCTGGGACAGGACGTGCGGCTCACCTCCCCCCGGATCGCCCGTACGCTGTCGGAGACCCTTCTCGCCTCGGGGATCTCCGTGAGCGGGATCGGGACCGTCCCGACCCCGCTCCTGTACTGGTCCCTCTTCAATCTTCCCGTGGACGGGGGGGTCATGGTAACAGCCAGCCACAATCCCGCCCCCGACAACGGCATCAAGCTGGCCATAGGACGGGAGACGATCTACGGAGAGGCGATCGCGGAAATCCGCCGCCGGGCTGAACTCTTTGCCGAAGAGCCCCCCTCTCCCTTCGCCGGCCCCCCGGGAACCCGGACGGACCGGCCGGTCCTGGCCGATTACGTCAAGGAGGTCTCCGGACAGTTCGGGCGTCTTCCCCTCCTGGGAGAAAGGCCTCTCCGGGTCGTCGTCGATTGCGGAAATGCGACGGCGGGACTGGTGGCCCGGCAGCTCTATACGCCGCTGGGGGTCGAGATGGCGATCCTTTTCGAGGAGCCCGACGGCCGCTTCCCGAACCATCATCCCGACCCGACCGTCCCGGAGAACCTTGCCGCCCTGCGGACGGCTGTTCGCGAAAGCGGAGCCGACCTGGGCATCGCCTTCGACGGGGACTCGGACCGGATCGGAGTGGTGGACGAACGGGGGGAGCTGCTTTTCGGGGACCAGCTCATGGTCCTTTTCGCCGAGGAGGTCCTCTCCCGGCGTCCCGGCTCCCGGATCATCTCCGAAGTGAAGGCCTCGAAGTTCCTCTATGACAAAATCGCGGCCCTGGGAGGGATACCGGACATGTGGAAGGCGGGCCATTCCCTGATCAAGGCCCGGATGCGGGAGACGGGAGCCCCCCTGGCCGGAGAGATGAGCGGCCATATCTTTTTCGCCGACGGGTACTACGGGTACGACGACGCCCTCTATGCGGGAGCGCGCCTCATGGCCCTTCTGGCGCGGAGCGGTCGCCCCCTCTCCGCTATGCTTTCCTCGCTGCCCCGGACCTTCGCCACACCCGAGCTGCGCCGGGAGTGTCCTGACGACCGGAAGTTCGCCGTGGTGAACCGGCTCAAGGAGCTTCTGCGCGGGGAGGGAGTTTCGTTCAACGACATCGATGGGGTGCGGGTCTCCTATCCCGACGGCTGGGGACTGGTCCGGGCCTCAAACACCCAGCCGGCCCTCGTCCTGCGCTTCGAGGCGAAAACACCGGAACGGCGCCGGGAGATCGAGGAGGGGCTGACCCGAACGCTGGCCCGGGCCATGAAAGGGGAAGGACTCGACCCGGCTCTGGCCGGGCAGGACCTCTCCTGCCACTAGAGGGAGAGACCGTCGCCCATGGAAGAGACTCCGGAGCCGGAGACCGGGCGAATCGAAAGACTGCGCCGGGAACTCCGGAAGCACGGCGGGACTCTTCTCGCCGCCGCCCCGGACGGTCTCCACATCCTGGATGCCGACGGAATCCTGGTCGAGACGAGCGACTCCTTCGCCCGGATGCTGGGGTACGCCCGGGAAGAACTGTCGGGCCGCCATGTCTCCTTCTGGGACATCCGGAAACCCGGATCGGACCTCACCAAACGGATCCGGAAGCGGCTGTCCGGTGCCGGCGATTCCCTCTCCAGCCTCTTTGAAACCGTTCATCGCCGAAAGGACGGAAGCCTCTTTCCCGCCGAGGTCAGGTGCGTCCCTTTCCGGACCGGAGGGGAGGAACTCCTCCTCTGCTCCTCCCGGGACATCACCGATCGCAGGTCCGCCGAAGAGAGCGCCGTCCGGCAGTACCGCCTCTCGCTTCTTATCGTCTCCTGCGACCGGATCCTCTCCGAAACATCCGACGAATCCCTTCTTTTCCGGAAAATCTGCGACGATGCCACGGGAACAGGCGCCATGGATCTGGCCTGGATCGGAAAAAGCGACGCTCCGTCCGGAGAGGAGGTGCTGGCCATCTCCCGGAAGGACTCCTTCCCTGAAAGCCACCTTCCCCCTGCGCCCGGGAATCTCCCCGCCCTCGCCGGAAATGAGGAGAAAGGACCCTTTTACGCGGAGACCCCGGGCGCCTTGCCGGAGGGTCCCTGGAGGGATTGGGCGAAGTCCAAGGGACTGGAGTCGGGGACGATCCTGCCGCTCCGCCGGGAGGGAGTCCTGTGGGGAGTCCTGGGTCTCTTCCAGAGGCAGCCCGCCTCATTCGACAGCTCTGTCCGGGCGCTTTACGAGGAGCTGGCCCGCACTCTTTCCCGGGGACTGGACCACCGGGATCTGAGAGAGCGGCAGACCCTTCTTTCGAATGCCCTGGCTGCGGTCGGGGAGGGTGTCCTGATTACGGACTCCCATCAAAGGGTGGTCTTCGCGAACAACGCCTTTACCGCCATCACAGGATTTTCTCCGGAGGAGATGGCCGGGAAGAACTGTCGCATCCTCCAGGGTCCGGAGACCGACCCCGGGACCGCGTCCAGGATCCGGGAGGCCATCCAGGAGGGGCATCCCTTCCAGGGAGAGATCCTGAACTACAGAAAGGACGGGACCCCTTTCTGGAACCTCCTTTCGATCAATCCCGTCCGGGACACCTCCGGCACCCTCGTCAATTTCGTGGGGGTCCAGCGGGACATCACCTCCATCGTCATGATGAACCGGCGCCTCGAGTACGATTCCCGCCACGACCGGCTCACCGACCTTCCGAACCGCAGGGCGCTCGAGGAGCATTTGAACCGTGCCGTGGCCCACGCGCGAAGAAACGGAAGCCGGCTGGCCGTGGGCATGATCGATCTCGACGACTTCAAACCGGTCAACGATGCCCTCGGCCACGAAGCCGGGGACCGTCTCCTCCGGGAGCTGGCGCAGCGTTTCAAGGGGCTCCTCCGGGCCGGCGACTTTCTGGCCAGGGTAGGAGGGGACGAATTCGTGGTGGTGATCCAGGATCTCCCCGAAAACGGGGAGATGGCCCGCCTCGGGTCCCTCCTCGACCGTCTGCACACCGCCGCGGACCGGCCCTTCGCCCTGGCCCCGAGGCAGGCGGTGCGGATCGAGATGAGCCTGGGGCTGGCGCTCTTTCCCGCCGACGCCCAGACGCCCGACGCCCTCCTCCGGCAGGCCGACGCCTCCATGTACCAGTCCAAGTCCGACAAACACCGGCGGAAGAGCTGGTGGCAGCGTGGCCCCCTTCCCTCCCCCCCGGGGATGACGAACCCTTCGACCCTTACGGGACGGAGGCGGCCTCCCTCCTCGTCCTCCACCGGGATCGGTTCGAGGGGGTCATCGAGGGCTTTCTCGACCATTTTTACGGGGCGCTGGGCGCCTCTCCCGACAAACGGACCATTCTCGAAGGACTTGATTCCGGGGAGATCGCGCGTCTCCGGTCCCAGCAGAAACGCCATCTGCAGTTTCTCCTGGGACCGACGACGACGATTCAGGAGATCCGGGATGCGGGACGGCGGATCGGAGAGGTCCATGCCCTGTCCGGGGTCACCGGCGCCATGCTCATCGACGCCGAAAGCATCTACAGCCGGCAGCTGTTCGATGCGTTGACCGAGACCCTGCTTTCTGCCCGGGACCGCTACCGGATCATCCTCGTCTCCGAGGCCCGTCTCCAGGAGGACATCCAGTCCCAGCTCAAAAGCGAGGCCACGACCGTCGACGCCTACATGAGCCTTCTGCCCACCCCCCTTCCCCGGCGGGGGACTCCCTGGAGCGACTGCCTCCGGCAGGAGATGGATCTTCTGGGAACCCTGCCGGGGCTCCGGGCGATCCTCTTTCTCCGTCCCGACAGCCACGGCCGCTTTATCGTTTCCGAAAACGGGGGGCCCGAAGGAAAGGCGCTTTCGGCCGGCCTCATGAGTCTCCAGTACGACATCTTTCTCACTCCCGTAGGGGATTCGACCGATTCCGTTCTCCGGAATTCCCTGATCGCCCGTACCTGGCGCGACCAGACGATCGCCGGCATCGCCTCACTCGCCCGGGAGACGGAGGATCCATGGGTTTCGATCTGGCGGGAGAGCGGTCTCCGCTCCCTGGCGGCCCTCCCGGTCCGGAACACACAAGGCCAGCCGGTGGGCGTCCTTCTCCTGGGAGGGACCTATCCGTTCCAGTTTTCCTCCTCCTGGGCCCAGCAGTTCCTCCGGTCCCTCCAGCAGCGCTGGGAGCAGGTCTGGACCATGAGCAACGCCCCCGTGACCGTTCTCGACGAGGAAAGCGCCTCCCAATATCGTCGTCTTCTCTTCTCCGGCGGTCTCACCATGATGATGCAGCCGGTGGTCGACCTTCGCTCGGGACGCCTCGTCAAGGTCGAAGCGCTGGCCCGACTGCGCCTTCCCGACGAAAACATCATTCTTCCCGGAGGATTTCTTCCCCTTCTGGGAGATGCGGAGCTCGACCGCCTCTTCCGGATGGGTCTGGACATGACCCTGGAGGCGCTGGCCCGATGGAGCGAGGCGGGACTCACGGAGGTGGGGGTTTCCGTGAACATCGCCCCCTCCACGCTGCTCCTTCCCGAATGTCCGGACTGGGTGGAGGAGGCGCTGGCCCGCCACAGGATCGATCCGGGCCGACTGACGCTCGAGATCCTGGAGACCCAGGTTCTGAACCACCAGGACCAGGAGGCGGCGGTCCACCGGCTCGTCTCTCTCGGGGTGATCCTGGCCATGGACGATCTCGGATCGGGATACAGCAGCCTCCAGCGACTCTCCTCCCTTCCCTTCGACAACGTGAAGGTGGATTACGGCCTTCTCTCCCGGATCCGGATCATTCCCCTCGAGACCCTCGGCATGATCGGGGCGATCGTCCAGATGGGCCGGGAGTTTGGCCATGAGGTGGTGATCGAAGGGCTGGAGGACGACGGCATGATCGAAGCGGCCACCTTTCTCGGGGCGCAT
>JAKBXW010000023.1 GCA_021840555.1 Nitrospirota bacterium | reverse complement strand
TCTTTGCGCCTAAGGGGCAGTTGGGGGGCGTGCAGGTATAGGCGGAGGACGAATGCGACCCAAAAGGAGGGGTTGATGAAAGCGTGACCGGAATTTCCTGGGGGGTCTCCAAGTTTAAGGATGTGGAGAGGGAGGTGGTCGAAACGGTCAGAAACAGGATGCAGGGCGACGTTCCCGAGACCGCGCAGTCGATGGCCGGCTGGACGGGGTAGGTGGAAGTGGAAGCGGACGTGTATCCTGTTTCGCATGACGAGGTCTTGGAAAAAGAAATCAAACCCAGGTTGTCGGAAGAAGATCCTCCCCCGGAATTTCCGTCGACGACGACGAGATACTGGCTGTCGGATGTCACGGCGAGGCCGGTGATGGCACCAAGCCCTGAAGATCCTGAGCAGCCGATGGGGGTTGTCTGGGTCAGGCTGCCCCCGCCCCCGACGGTCCAGACCGACACGGAGGAGTCCCCCGTCGCCCCCAGGAGAAGAGGCCCGCTTTGGCCGGCCGGGATTCCCGGGGTGGCGGCGATCTGGAAGAGGCCTGTGTTCTGAACGAGCGGCTGGGTCGAGAGGGGACTCAGCGTCCCGGTGCTCATGATCGAGAAGCCGTAGATCCCGCTGGAGGTGGCCACATATAGAAAGCGTCCGGTCGCTGTCGGGACAATTGGACCTCCGCCGCAGCCGGAGAGGACGATGAGAAGGCCGAAGAGGCCTGTCAGGGCCCGTAGAAGGCGGAGATGACGGTCGGCGCGACAACGGGTCAACGGCGTAAGAACTCCCCATGGGTTCGGGTTGAAGGAGGTGTAGAATGTCGAAGGCATTTTATCGGAATCGGGCGAGGGGATCAATCGATTTGCCCGAAATGTCCACGGGGGGCTTTTTCATCTTGAACGGCAGGCCGGATAGCGGTAGGCTGGAACAAGACCTTTTTCATTCCGGAATTTCAAGGGAGGTGAGGCCATGTCCCTTGCCCTGATTCGTCGCCTCTTCGTGGCGGTTCCGCTGTTCGTTCTGTTTCTGTCCGGCTGCGCTCCCAATCGGGTCGAGCTTCCGGCCTACGTGCCCGTCTCCCCCTCTGCCGGTGGCTCCTATATGCAGAGAGTTTTCGTCCTGGCCCCTCTCGCCGACCACCGGTTCCGTTTTTTCGAATACGCTCCCACCGGAATGATGGATACCATCGGATGGGGGGAGGGAACGGGAACCCTGTATACGCCCCAGAACATTCCCGGGCATGTCTCGAAGGCCCTGGTCTCCCAGTTCAGGGCCTACGGGATGGCGGTTTCCTATGATCCGCGCATCCGGTGCCGTATCGGTGGAACGCCCGGCCACCCCGCGATCTCTGTCAAAGGGATCTCCACCGGCCTCGTTTTGTGCGGCTCCATTCTGGACTACCAGTTCGAACTCGATCACCCCCGGGTGGTCTTCGGGTTCATTTCCACGCTCGACATGGCGGCCGGAGCCACCCTGTCCGCCCAGGCTTCGCTCCATCTCTTTCTGGTACGGGCCCGAAGCGGCAGGATCCTGTGGTCCGGCGTCGAATCGAGCTCCAGGGAGCTTCGCGGCGTCCATCCTCCCCATCTCAAGAGTCAGGCCGTCTCCTACCTCGATGAGACCCTCTCGCGGGTTCTTGCCAAATCCGCCCGGGCCATGTCCGGTGCGACCGAGTGAGACCTTCCTCCCCAGGCGGAGGATTCCCGGAGCCGACCCCTCGTGATCGGATGACTTTTCCGGTAAAATCTGCCGAAAAGAGGACGAGGGCGTTTCACGAATCGGCACAGGAGAAAGGATCCAGATGACGGAGAGATGGGGAATTCCCCCGCGGGGCATGACGCAGGCAGCTGTCCTGGCGGCTTTTCTGTCGATTCTCCCCTTCCCGAACGCGGCCCGTTCCGACGACTCCGGCGGCGGGCCCATGGGTTTTCCGAGCGGCGCCACCCTCCAGTCGATCGTCTCGGGAGAGTCCGGACCCGGCAAGAGTTCCCCCGGAAAGCCCGTTCGGCCGGACTGGGGTCCCCGGCTCTGGAGCCAGGAGGGGGGAGGGGAGACGCGGAACCCCTTCTTTGCCGCACCTCCCCCACGCAAAGCTTCCCGGGATTCCTCCGGACAAACCGGGGAATCCGTTGCCGGCAGCGGAACATTTCAATCCTCCTCCGCACCTCCCCAATGGGACCGGAACTTTGCGCCGAATCCCCTCGCGGCCCTGGATTACAGTTTTTCCCACCAGCCGGTTCTGGCCAATGGCCGCCTTCTTCTGACCTCGACGCGGGGACAGGTCCTCTGTCTCGACGCCATGACCGGTGGGACCCTATGGCATGTGCGCCTACCCGAATCGGTCCGCGCCTCGGGGGTCGCGGACGAAAACGCGTTCTATGTCGTGAGCGGTTCCCCCTACGTCACCGCGCCCCACATGATGGGCTACGCCCAGACGCGGACTATTCGCCGGGGATCCGGTCCCGGACATCTCTACGCACTCTCCCTTCTCTCGGGAAAAATCCTGTGGTCGGCGGAGGTTCCGGGGCCGGTTCTCGGAAGCCCGGTTCTTTCCGGCGGCATCCTCTGGGTTGCAACCGGCAACGCGCGTCTTGCGGGCTATTCCCTGGAGAAGGAGCGAAAGATTCTGGAGATGCCCCTCTTTTCGTCAGCCGGCTGGTCGTCTCCGCTCTATGTCCACCACTGGATCTGGCTCTCCCTCGAAGGACCCACGAAGCTCGTCGCCCTCTGGCCCGAGAGGAAGCGGACCGTCTGGGCGCTCACCACTCCGCCCACCGAACGACTCGTTCTCTTCACGCCCACCCCCGCCTTCGGGGCCATGCGGCTCGTGACCCTCTTCCTTTCGGTCCGCAAGGGGATCCCCCATGAACGGCTGGCCATCGCCTCCGCCGTGACCGGTCACATCTTTCACGAAATTCCCTTTGCGGAAAAAGGGGAGTCGGTGTCGCTTGAAAAGGTCGTTCCCCCGGGACTCCCGCCCTTCGCGCGGGTCTTCGAGGGAGCGGCCGGAGCCGTCGTGGCCGGATCGACGGCGGTGGCCGCCTCCGCAATCCTCGGGCGGGCGATCGCGGCCGATATCCCCTCCGGCCACCGTTTCTGGTCGGTGCCGCTTCCCGCGTCACCCGTCGGTTCGGGAACGGTCGCAGGGCTTCTGGTTGCCCTTCCTCTTCGCGACCGCCTTCTTCTGGCCGATCTTGCCTCCGGAAAAACCCTCGAAAGCCGCAGGCTCGACGGAGAGCCTGCTCCCGGATCTCCGCCGATCATGGAGACCACATTGTATTTGGCCCAGAAAAACGGCCGGGTCCGGGCGATCTCCCTGGAAAATCAGCGCAAACGGATTTTCCCTTCACCCAAGCCTCCGGATCTTTCGGGGGGAGCAGGCGACAGGGAGAAGGAGAGGAACGGAGATGGCTGACGATCCCCTGGTCCACGATCTGACCTTCAGCAACGTGAAAGGGGAGACCTTTACCTTGTCCCCCCCGCTCTATCTCGGGTCCCTTGCGGAGCTGGGCCGGATCGGAGAGCGGATCGAAGAGGCCGGCGGGAGGATATCCCGTGGGGAGGCCCTTTCTCTTGTCCGGGAAATCTACCGGATCGTCGACCGGGTGGGGGAGAGCGTGGCCGATCATATGTCCTGCAGGGCGGGATGCGCCGCCTGCTGCCGCATGATGGTGGCGGTTACCCGCGGAGAAGGGGAGATCCTGCGGGAGCGGATTGACCGGGAGCCGGAGGGGCTCCGGAAGGAGCGATGGAAGGAAGGTTTGCTCTCCCGGACCGAGAGCCTCCTTTCGCTAAAAGGATCGGCGGATCCCTCACGACCCCTGACGACTCTTCCTGACATGCTGGCGACCTGCGAGGCCTACGAGAAGAAAGGGCTCTTCTGCCCCTTTCTGGGAGAAGACCGCCTTTGCGAAATCTACGAGGACAGACCGCTCATGTGCCGGATCTGCTGGACGCTGACCGACCCGCGCGACTGCGATCCCGGAGAGGGGCCTCCGGTCAAGTTTCGAAACGGGGTTTTCTTCCGTGCCTTCGATCTGCTCATTCTTCTGGGAAAGGCCGGATTCGATGACGCCCGCCACCGTCCCATCCCCCTGTGGCTGACCCTCGCGTGAACGGCTCCGCCCTGCTCCGGTCCTCTCCGTGGCGACAGGCATTGTCCGCCTCCTTTCCCTTTTTTCTCCTGTTCCTGGGGCTGATCCTCCTTCTCATGGCCCATCGGACCGTTTATCCAGACAGAGCGCTCTCGATGGCACTTTCCGGCCTCCCCGCCCCCTTCTACGAATTCTGGGCGATCCTCTGCCGTTCGGGCAACGTGGAGATTGAGCTTCCGATTCTGATGGTGGCCGGAACACTTCTGTGGCGGCAGAGGAGGGAGGAGCGTCCGGTTCTTCTCTTTTTTCTGGCGGCGCTCTTTTTTGGAACGCTCCTCGAGCATCTCCTCAAAATGAACCTTCCGCGCTATGCCCCGACGGAAGAGTTTCAGCACGATCCGCTGACGGGCTGGGAAATCTTCTACCCGGCCCATTTTCATGTCATCTCCTCCTTTCCTTCGGGACACACCTTCCGCGTCCTTCTGATCCTGCTCTTCGTCGACCGCTACTATCCCCGCCTCCGTTTTGCCGTTCTGACCTGGGCACTTCTGATCATGGCGGGTGTCGTGGCCCTTGGCTGGCACTGGAGCTCCGATGTGGCCGGATCCGTCCTTCTTGTCCTCATCCTGCGCCCATGGATCGATTACACGGCCAATCATCATCAAAAAAAAATCTGATCGATTTAGTCCTTTTTTATCGATCCATATTCCTTTTCTTTCAAAAAGAGTTTATCTTGTACGGCCGGTACAAGCCCTTATCACTTGGTAAACTGAAAGGAAATAGAATATGGCTGATGGTTCGAATCGCGTTTCCGAATGGCCGGAATACGAACGACCCAGGGAGCGGCTTGCCGCTTCGGGACCCAGGAACCTCGCGGATTCCGAGCTTCTGGCCATTCTCCTGCGGACCGGCAACAGAAACGAATCGGCCCTGGCCCTGGCCAAACGCCTCCTGACCACCTTCGACGGCATTCCGGGGCTCTCGCGCCAGCTGATCGCGGATCTCTCGAAGATCAAGGGGGTGGGCCTCGCGAAAGGAGCCCAGATCCTGGCAGCACTCGAGCTGGGACGGCGCCTGGCCGAGCGCTCCCTGGTCCCGGAGGAGGCGATCCGCTCCGGGGAGAATGTCTACCGGATTCTGGGACCCCGTCTTCGTGAGGACCGGAAGGAGTCCTTCTGGGTGCTTCTGCTCGACCAGAAGCACCGACTCAGAAAGAGCGAGCGGATCTCGGAGGGAACCCTGTCCATGACGCCGGTGCATCCACGGGAGGCCTTCTCCCCAGCCATCCGGGAATCGGCGGCGGCAGTGATCTTCGTCCACAACCACCCCTCGGGAGATCCGGAACCCTCTCCCGACGACTGGAATCTCACCACCCGGCTGGTCGAGTGCGGACGGCTTCTGGGAATTCGGGTTCTGGACCACGTTGTGGTGGGGGACCACGCCTGGGTGAGTCTCCGGGACAGGGGAGCGGCAATGGACGGCTAAAAAATCCCCAGAAAACATAATTCCTCTTCCTTTCGGGAATGTTTTGATTTTTTAATGTCCCTGAAAATCTTTTCTGATTGGTCGCCGGTTTTAGCCCTGACGTAGGCTGAAAGAATGGGAAGGAGCCCCGTCCTGACGGCGGGAGGCTCCCCCCTTCGGATCATGCCCACGCTGCAACAGGGAGGACTGTCATGACCTCAAGAAAAGAAATACCTTCCGGAACGGCCGCCAAGACGGCGATCATATCTTCCGTTTTCTGGCTGGCGATGGGGACGACACTGGGTTTCGTCACCTCGCTCAAACTCTCCTACCCCGACGTTCTCTCGGGAACGCCCTACCTGAACTTCGGCCACATCCGGCCGGTCCATGTCCTGACGGTGATCTACGCCTGGATCTCGATGGCCTTTGCGGCCGCCATGTTCTATATGACTCCCGTCCTCTGCGGAACGAGGCTCTGGAGCGAGCGGCTCGGCGTCATGAATATCTGGCTCTGGAACCTGGGGATCATTATCGCCGATATTTCCCTGGACCTTGGGATCAGCTCGGGACGGGAGTATTCGGAGTATGCCTGGCCGATCGACATCTATGTCGTCGCCTTCATCTTCGTTCCCCTGGGAGTGAATGTCTGGATGACCGTGCTCACCCGGACGGTGAAGGGTCTCTATCCCACCACCTGGATCATGATGGCGGCCGTCCTTTACATGACGACCGACTATTCCCTGACCCAGTCGGTGGAGGTCTTTCACATCACGGGACTGAACGAAGCCCTTCTGACCTGGTGGAACGGCCACAACCAGCTCGGGATCTGGATTACACCGGTTTCCATCGGAATCGGGATGTACCTGATTCCCAAGCTCTCGGGCAATCCGCTCTACAGCCACAAGCTGGCCCATCTCACCTTCTGGGGGCTCTTCGCCTTCTACTCCACCCCCGGCGCGCACCACCTGATGGGGGCTCCCATCCCCGAGTGGCTCAAATCCTTCGCCTCCGTCTCCGGGGTCATGATCCTGGTTCCCGGTATGGCCTTCATCGCCAACGCCCTTCTCACCATGCAGGGCAAGTGGCGACTTTTCGTGGAGGTGCCACCCATCCGCTGGGCAATCACCGGAACACTGATGGGCATTCCCCTCTTCTTCCAGGGCGGATTCCAGCAGACCCGGGCGATCAACTGGTACATCCACGGGACCCACTGGATCGTGGCCCACGCCCATCTGGCCCTTCTGGGCTTCTCCTCCTTCGTGGAGATCGGCGCCATGTACTACGGTCTGGAACGGCTCCTGAAGCGGAAATTCAACCCGACGCTCGAGCTCTACCACTACTGGCTCATGACCATCGGCTTCATCATCTTCTGGACCTCGCTCACGGCGGCCGGCCTCATCCAGGCGGCGGCCAAGGTCTACGAGATCCCCTACGTGGCCTCCGTCCAGGCGACCCACCCCTACATGGTGGCCCGCTCCTGGGGCGGCTTCATGATCATCACGGGGCAGTGGATCTTCCTCTACAATCTCTACCGGACCGCAACGGCGCCGGCCTCCCGGGCGGTTCCCTCACATCTGGCGACGGAGGGCTCCGGAATTTCCTGACGGAAGGCGGCCTTGAGAAACCCGTCGATACCGTGAAGAAGAGGCCCGTTCGTTCGGGCCTCTTCGTTTTTGTGTCCGGGAAGTTGACCTCCGAAGGGTGGAGATCGGCCGGGATCAGACCAGAAGGGCCAGGGTCAGGAGGGTGACGGCCAGGATGGGAGGGGTCAGCAGGAATCCGGTCCGGATGTAGTCTCCCCAACCGATTTTCTCGCCTTTCTTGGCCAGGACATGGAGCCAGAGAAGGGTCGCCAGGCTTCCGATGGGGGTGAGCTTCGGGCCCAGGTCGCAGCCGATGACGTTGGCGTAGATCATGGCCTGGCGGACGGGTTCCGGGAGGCCATGGGTCTGCTGGATGGACAGGGTTCCGGCCAGGACCGCGGGAAGGTTGTTCATGACGGAGGAGAGGATCGCCGCCAGAAAACCCATGCCCAGGGAGGAGGCGACGACCCCCGAGTGCCCGATTCTCTCCAGAAGGCCTGCCAGATGGTCGGTGAGACCGGCGTTCTTCAGGCCGTAAACCACCAGATACATGGACAGGCTGAAGAGGACGATCTGCCAGGGGGCCTCCTTCAGGACCTTTTTCACGGGAATGGGAGGGGTCTGGTTGGTGCGGTGCCAGCGTCCGGCCAGGCCCAGAAGAAAAAGGGCGGCCGCCGACATGATGACGAAGGCCGGCAGGTGAAGGCGGGCGGTGAGAAAGTAGGCCAGTAGAATCGCTCCCAGAACGGGGAAGGCCGCCCGGAAAACGACAGGATCATGGATGACGCTTTTGGGGTCGGGAAGCTTTTCCAGGTGGTATCGGGCCGGAAGGTGCGATCCGAAGAGAAGCCACAGAGCGGCAAGCGTTGCCAGGATGGAGACGAGGTCAACCGGAACCATGACGGTGGCGTACCGGTCGAAGGGAATGTGGAAATATTTTGCGACGATGATGTTGACGAGGTTCGAAATCATGAAGGGAAGACTTGCCGTGTCGGCGATGAAGCCGGTGGCGATGATGAAGGCCAGGGCCCCCCTGGGGGAGATGTCCATGCGAAGGAGGAGAGCCAGCACGATGGGGGTGAGAAGGAGCGCCGCCCCGTCGTTGGCGAAGACCGCCGAAATGCCGGCGCCCAGGAGAACGATGAGGGGAAAGAGCCGCTTTCCAAAGCCGCCTCCGGCCCGGGCGATGTGGATGGCCGACCAGTGAAAGAACCCTGCCTCGTCCAGAAGGAGGGAGATGATGATGAGGGCCACGAAGGTGAAGGTCGCGTCCCAGACGATGTGCCAGACGACGGGGATGTCCCGGAGATGGATGACGCCCGTGGTAAGGGCGAGAAGCGCCCCTCCCGTCGCGCTCCATCCGATGCCGAGGCCCCGGGGCTGCCAGATGACGAAGACGAGTGTGACCAGGAAGATCGCGAGAGCCAGCATGAGATCCTTTTGGGTTGGTGTGGAGGCGGCCGCCAAGGGGGAGGAGAGCGGATTGCCGGGACTTCCTCCCGAAAGGACGCTCCTTGAAATCTTCACGAAAAAGGATAAGTTCAAGGGTAGAGCGTTGACTTCCGCCTTTCAAAATCAATACAATCATAGTTAAAATATTGTATTGTTTCAAGAGGGAAAGGCCTGTTTTAAGCTCCGGACTTCCGGAGAAAAGAGGATGGAGGAAAATGAAGGTTCTTTTTCTCTGTACGGGGAACTCCTGCCGGTCCATCATGGCCGAGGCCCTGTTCAACCATCTCGCTCCGGAGGGCCTCCATGCGGAGAGTGGGGGAAGCCAGCCGAAGGGGAGCGTCAATCCCCGGGCCCTGACCGTCCTCTCCGAAGAGGGCATTTCCGTGAGAGGTCTTTCGAGCAAGTCCTGGAATCTTCTTGCCGGGCCGTTCGACCTCGTGGTGACCCTCTGCGACAGCGCGGCGGGAGAGGCATGTCCTCTGGTTTTTTCAAAGGCTCCCCGGGTTCACTGGGGTCTTCCCGATCCCGACGCGGTCCGGGGAGGCGACCGGGTCATCATGGAGGCCTTCCGCCGGACCTTCCGGATCCTCGAGAAGAGGATTGTTGCTTTTCTCGGAATTCCGGAGGTCAGGGAGGGCCGTCTACCGCCGTTGCCGGATCTCCGGGCGATCGGACACATCGGTCGCGGGGAGTGAGACCGGGCAACGGGAGAAACGTCTGGGTCAAGAATCGAATTCGAACCGGCCAGGATGAGGCGCTGGGATCGTTGCCGGGAGACTTATTTCCCCAAAGGTGATCCGGTGGTATGATGAAAGGACGAATTTTTATCGAAGGAGGATCCCGATGCCCGAAAAAAAGACCCGTTCCGGTTCGCGGATCGATCCCCGCATGCTCGGAATTTTCGAAGCCCTGTCGTCCGGGATCCGGCTCGAGATCTTCCGGCTCCTCGTGACGCACGAGCCCAAAGGCCTTGTCGCAGGAGAAATCTCCCAGTCCCTGGGGATTCCTCCGACCAACCTCTCCTTTCATCTGAAGGCCATGACTCAGGCTGATCTTCTTTCCGTGACCCCGGAGGGTCGCTTCCTGCGCTACCGGTCCCGGATCGGAACCGTCGAGGAAGTGATCGCCTATCTGACGGAGAACTGTTGCATCAACACAAGGAACGTTCCTTCCACAGGAGAATGCCCGCCGCCTTCCCCGCGAAATGGCGGGAAGAGCCGGTCTTCCTGAGGGGCCCGTCCCTCGGAACCCCGCATCTAGGCTTTTTCCCGTAACGACCGGTATCGCCGCATCAATTCCGTCGTTCCGCTGTCATGGGGTCTTCCTTCCGGCGCTTTTCCCTCCAGTTCGTCGATGATCCTGACCGCCATCACCTTGCCCAGCTCCACCCCCCACTGGTCGAAGGAGTCGATTCCCCAGACGATGCCCTGGGTGAAGACGCTGTGCTCGTAAAGCGCCACAAGAGTCCCCAGCGTCCGTGGGGTCAGCTCCTCCGCCAGAATGGTGCTGGAAGGGCGGTTTCCCTCGAAGGTGCGGTGGAGAACCTGGAATTCAGGGACGCCCGAGGCCCGGACCTCGTCAGAGGTTTTGCCGAAGGCGAGTGCCTCGCCCTGGGCGAAGAGGTTGGCCATCAGGATGTCGTGATGGGTTCCCAGGGGATTTCGGGAGCGGGCGAATCCGATGAAGTCGATCGGGATCAGTCGGGTTCCCTGGTGGATGAGCTGATAGAAGGAGTGCTGTCCGTTGGTCCCCGGCTCTCCCCAGTAAATGGGTCCGGTGGTCGTGTCGACGGGGGATCCGTCGAGATGGACGTGCTTGCCGTTCGACTCCATGGTCAGCTGCTGGAGGTAGGCGGGGAAACGCTTCAGGTACTGATCGTAAGGGAGGACCGCCACGGTCTGGCTTCCGAGAAAGTTGGTGTACCACACCACGAGAAGGCCCATCAGCACCGGGAGGTTCCGCTCGAGCGGGGTGTTCCGGAAGTGTTCGTCCATGGCGTAAAAGCCTGACAGCATCTCCCGGAAGGCCTCGGGGCCGATGGCGATCATGGTGGAGAGGCCGATGGCGGAGTCCATGGAATAGCGTCCACCGACCCAGTCCCAGAATCCGAACATGTTGTCGGTGTCGATTCCAAACTTCCGGACCTCTTCGGCGTTGGTGGAGACCGCCACGAAGTGGTGCTTCACCGCTTCCTCCGATTTGAGCCGGGCGATCAGCCACTCCCGTGCCGTTCGGGCATTGGTCATGGTTTCGAGGGTCGTGAAGGTCTTCGAGGAGACGATGAAGAGCGTCTCCTCCGGATCGAGATCCCGTGTGGCCTCGACGAAATCGGTTCCGTCGATGTTCGAGACGAAGCGGAAGGTCCGGCTCCGGTCGGAATAGGATCGTAGCGCCTCGTAGGCCATGACCGGTCCCAGGTCCGAGCCGCCGATGCCGATGTTGATGACGTTTTTGATGGGTTTTCCGGTCGCGCCCGTCCAGGAGCCCTCCCGGACCCGGCGGGAGAAGGACTCCATGTGGTCGAGGACCGCGTGGACTTCCCGGACCACATCGATGCCGTCCACCACCAGGGAGCGGTCACGGGGCATGCGGAGAGCCACATGGAGGACGGCCCGGTTTTCCGTCCGGTTGATGTGCTCTCCGCGGAACATGGCCTCGATATGTTCGGGCAGTTCGCAGGCCCGCGCAAGATCGAAGAGCAGGGAAAGGATCTCGTCGGTCACCAGGTTCTTCGAGTAGTCGAGATAGAGTCCGGCCCCTTCGGCCGCCATGCGCCGGCCGCGTTCGGGGTCCTTGGAAAAAAGGCTCCGGAGGGAGCGGGATTCGATCGCCCGGCTTTGTGAGGCCAGGGCCTTCCAGACCGGCAGTTCTGTGACGCGGGGAGGAACGGGGCGGGTCATGGGCGACTCCTATGGCTTGGCGTGATGTCCGGAAGGATCTCGAAAGGTTTTCTGTTCAGGGCAAGAAGGGCCGGCCAGGCATGCTCGTTTCCCAGGATGGTGAGTGAGCTCGTCTCGATGGCAAAGTGACGGGCGCTGTCCGAGGGGAGCCTTAGCCAGTTGGCGACGAGAACACGGAGAAGATGGCCATGGGCAAACAGAAGGGCGTCCTGTCCGGTTTCCTCGAGTTTTGCGAGAACCCGGCGGACTCTTCGGGTGACGTCGGAGAGGGATTCCCCTTCTGGCGTTCCGTCGCGGAACAGATCCCATCCGGGGGTTTCCCGGCAGATGTCGAGGGTCGTTCGTCCCTCGTAGCGGCCATAGTCCCACTCCGCGAGATCGGGGTCGATCCGGAGAGTCTCCCCGAATCCCGCGAGTTCGGCGGTGTGGCGCGCCCGGGAGAAGGGGCTAGACAGGACGAGACGCGGGTGAAGTGAGCGGAGAAGGGGGCCAAGATTTCTGGCTTCCGCTTCCCCTTCAGGGGACAGGGGAATGTCGGTTCTTCCGGTATGGCGTCCCGAGACCGACCATTCGGTGGCTCCGTGGCGGACAAGAAAGAGGTGCATGGACACTCCTGGGTTGGGGTCGGATGCATCATCTCCGAGAATAGCAGAAATCCGGAAGTGCCAACAAGGAGGCGGGTTCTTCAAAGAAGCGCAAGAGGATGAAAAAAACATCCGGAATCTATTGTTGTCCCGCCATTCGACTCGTGGGAGAATGTCCGGAAAACATAAACAATTCCATAGAAGGAGGCGACTACTGTGAAAGCCCCGCGGGCATCGTATTCCCGGCCGGTCTGGAGTCCTGCCCGAAAGGACATGGTGGGAGGCTCCCTGGGCCCCTCCCGGATCTGGTTCACGCTGGCCCGGGGGATCTTGACCGAGGTCTACCATCCCCGGATCGACATCCCCCAGATCCGCGACCTGGGATTCATCGTGGCGGACGACCGGGGGTTCTGGTCGGAGGTTCGGGCCAACGGACGCTACGATTTGTCTCTGGCCGGCTTTGGGATTCCGGCGGTCCGGATCGTCCATGAGCACGAACGCTTCCGTCTCGATCTCCGCATCGTCGCCTCCCCCTGTCGCGACGCGATTCTTGTGGATTTCCGACTTAAAGGAGAGGAAACCCTCCGCCTCTATCCCCTTCTGGCCACGAGGCTGGGAGGGCAGGCCATGGACAACGTCGCCATGTGCGGCACCTGGCACGGACGGACGGTAATGTCGGCCTCCCAGGGGCCCTACGCCCTTTCCCTGGCGGGGATGCGTCCGGATGGCGGGGAACTCTTTTTCCGGACCTCCTGCGGGGAGGTCGGGGAGAGCGACGGCTGGCAGGACTTCAACCGGAACGGTCGAATGCTCTGGGAGTTCGGGGAAGCCGGCCCCGGAGAGGTCGCCCTCATGGGCGAGGCCTATCCGTCGGGGACATTGGCCCTGGCCTTTGCCAGCAGCCGGGAGGCCGCTTCGACTCTGGCCCTGTCCGCCCTCATGGAAGGGTTCGGGCCCCAGTGGGAGGAGCAGGTATCCCTCTGGAAAGACTGGCAGGAATCCCTCCGCCTTCCCGCCACGTTGCCGGAAAATCTGGTCCGGACCTACCGGACTTCGGCCATGGTTTTGCGCGTTCACGAGGACAAGAGCTTCCCGGGGGCCCTTATCGCGAGCCTCTCCATTCCATGGGGGGAGGCCTCCGACAGCCGGGGCGGCTATCACCTGGTCTGGAGCCGGGACCTGACCGAGAGCGCAGGGGCCCTCTTGGCCATGGGCGATGACGAAACGGTTCGCCGGATCCTCTCCTATCTCATGGCCACGCAGCAGGAAGACGGCCACTGGCTCCAGAACCAGTGGATCGGCGGAAAGCCTTACTGGCAAGGGCTTCAACTCGACGAGGCGGCCTTCCCCGTTCTTCTGGCTGCGGCCCTCGAAAGTTTCGGACCCATGTCGGCGGAGGGGCTCCGGACCATGGTGGAGCGCGCCCTCCGGTTCATCATCCGGGAGGGTCCAGTGACGGGGCAGGACCGTTGGGAGGAGGATCCCGGCATCAATCTCTTCACCCTCGCCGTCTCGATTTCTGCCCTTGTGGACGGGGCCGAATTTCTCGATCCGGCCGAAAGGGAGATCGCCTACTGGATCGCCGACACCTGGAATGCCAGGATCGAGTCGTGGAGCTGGTCTGGAAGAACGAAGCTCGCGGAGGATCTCGGGCTCTCCGGATACTACCTCCGGGCCGTTCCGGCCGGGGTGCTCGAGGATGCCGCGGCGAAGGGGTTGCCGCTCCTGATCAAGAACCGGTGCCATGACCCGGGTCTGCCCGCCTGCGACCAGGTCAGCACCGACTTTCTTCAGCTCGTCCGGTACGGCTTGAGGACCCTCTCCGACAGACATGTCCGTGAGTCGCTTCATGCGGTGGACGCCCTGCTTCGCCGCGACACCCCCGCCGGTCCCGCCTGGTACCGCTACAACGGGGACGGGTACGGCGAGCATGTCGACGGAGCTCCTTTCGACGGGAGCGGCCGGGGTCGGCTCTGGCCCCTTCTTGCGGGCGAGCGGGGCCACGCGGCGCTGACCGCCGGGGAAAGCCCCCTTCCCTACCTCCGTTCCATGGCTCAGATGGCGGGACCGGCGGGACTCATCCCCGAGCAGGTCTGGGATCGGGATCCGATTCCAGACAAGGATCTCTGGCCGGGCCGACCGACCGGGTCGGCCATGCCCCTGGTCTGGGCCCATGCCGAATTCATCAAACTGGCCCACAGCCATGACAAAAAATTTCCAGTGGACCGTCCGAAGGCGACCTGGGAGCGCTACGGCGGGAAGCGTCCCGAGATCTCCTGGGTGCTCTGGCGCCATCGGCACAAGCTCCGGACTCTCCCGGAGGGAAAGGAGCTCCGGTTCGTCTTCGAGGGGGAGGTCCTGATCCATTGGGGGATCGACGGCTGGAGCCGGCCTGTCGATTCCCCGACACGCCCCCTGGGTCTCGGATTCTTCGGGGCGGTTCTTCCCGTGGAATGCCTTCGAAGGGGACAACGCATCGACTTCACCTTCTTCTGGCCCCGGGAGCAGCGGTGGGAGGGTGTCGATTACCACATGGAGGTGGGGACTCGGGAAGCGCGCGTATAGATTCGCTCCGATGTGGAATCCCGGGGGACAGTCCGGTATAGTGGGTTACGAAGATGGCCCACCAGTGACACGTCAAGGCAATACCTGACGGGAGAACCCATGAACGGACAAACCAGTCCCACTCGTCCCATTGCCACCCTGACCCTCAACCCGGCGATCGACGTCTCCTATGAGATTCCCCGCCTCGTCCCGGATCAGAAGAGCCACGCCACCGCGACGCGGACCGATCCCGGAGGAAACGGAATCAATGTGGGACGGGCCCTCCGCGTCATGGGGGTTCCCGCCGCCAATTTTTGCATCATGGCGGGCAATGCCGGAACTCTCCTGGGGACACTGCTCGAAGACCAGATCGACCATGTGGATTGTGAACGGGTCGAAGGGGAAACCCGGATCAATGCCACGGTTCTCGAGGCCGCCTCGGAGTCCCAGTACGAGGTGACCGGCATCGGTCCATTCGTTCCCGCAGTGGTTTTGTCGAAGGTTCTGGGACGGTTCCTGGATCGGGTGGAGGGCGGCTTCGGGATCCTGTCGGGATCGGTCCCGCCCGGAGTTCCATCGGACATCTATGGGGAGATGGTCCGGCGGGTTCGCGAATGCGGCGGCCTCGCGGTCGTGGATGCGCACGGCGCCCTTCTTCGCGAGTCCCTCGCCCTCCGCCCGTTTCTGATCAAGCCCAACCGCTACGAGCTCTCCCTTCTGCTGGGAAAGGAGGTCCCCCGGATCGAGGATGTGGCCGAAGAGGCACGCCTTCTCGTTCGGCAGGGGATCGGATACGTCTGCGTCTCCCTCGGCGCGGAGGGAGCCCTGCTCGCAGGGCCGGAGGGGACCTTTCATGCCAAGGCTCCCCCGATTGTCGTCAAGTGCACGGTCGGGGCGGGGGATTCCATGGTGGCAGGGCTCATCGCCGCCTTTTCCCGGGGGGAGAGCGCGGCGGAGGCCCTGAGGCTCGCTGTGGCCTGCGGAAGCGGGACCGCCGCCCAGCCGGGGACGGCCATTTTCACCGCCGGTCAGCTCCAGGAATTGTTGGCCCGCACCGAGGTTTCCGCCCTGGATATCTGAAAACCCGTCCGGATCCGTTTCGGGAAATGGGCGATCATGTCATGTCCTTCAGGAGGTCTTCAAAGATGTTTTACGGGAAGATACTGTTTAACGGGAAGGTGGTGTTCGCGTGAAGCAGGTCGTCGTTCGTCTCGCGACTCTCTCCCCGGGAGCGGTGGTCGTCTCGGATGTGGTCGACCCCCTCGGGCGGCTTCTCGTGAGGGCGCCCGTGACCCTCGACGAGCATCTCAAGGCCCTTCTCCTCGCCCGCGGGGTGAAGGATGTCTTCATCGAGGATCGCAGGAGCGCGGACCGGGTCGAGTCGGAGGTCGCAATCCAAAAGGAAATGCAATCCCTTGAAAAAAGGTTGTCCCTTTTTCGGGCGGAAGACCCCGAGCGGTCTCTCCGGGAGACGATCCTGCGGACGGTCGAAACCTTCTATCTGGAAAAGCGGTAGGACGACTTGCCCCGTCCTGGGAACCATGACTGGAAAACGTGGGAGCCGGCTCCTTGAACAGTGACGAGCACGACAGGATTTTCGAGGATTTCGAAAGGGAGAACGGTTTTTCGGCGATGCCGGAGGTCGTGAGCGAGGTCCTCTACGCCCTCCAGTCGAGCCGGACGAGCATGCACGAAATCGGCGAGATCATCAAGAGGGATCCCGGATTTTCGGCCCGCATCATCCAGTACGCCAATTCCGGAGCCTACCTCGCGGCCGTTCCACCCTCGAGCATCGACCAGGCGGTGCGCGTCATCGGCCTGGGTCCCCTCAAGGGATTGTGCCTGGGGATTCCTGTTTTTACCCGGTACAAGCATGTTCTGGGGGTGCGTGAAATCTGGGCCCACAGCCGGGCCACGGCCATCTGCTGCCAGGTCCTTTCCACCGCTCTCCGCTTCCCGGAGCCGGACACGGCCGAGACGGCAGGCCTTCTTCACGATATCGGCAAGGTCGTTCTGGCGGTTTCGGCCGGGAACTTTTTCCTCTCCCAGGTCCAGATAGCCGACGCGTCCAACCGGGAAAACGACTGGCGGCAGGAAAAAAAGATCCTCGGATTCAATCACTGCTTCATCGGGGGATGGTTCGCCCGTAAATTCAAGATGCCTCCACGGCTGGTCGAGGCGATGCTCTGGCATCACGAATTCGAGAGGTCGACCTACGCGCGTGACCTGGCCTGCCTCTGCTTTATCGGAGACCAGATCGCGACGGCGATCGGTTTTTCCCATCCCGACTATGTCTTTGTCGACCCCGATCTCCCCCGCGCCCTGAAACACCTCGGAATCGACGGCGATCTTTTCGAGAAGATCCTGCGGCAATGCCTCGAACGTGTCGCGAAGATGGTGGTCTATGACTAAGTCGGGACCATCCCCCGTCTGAAGGGACAGGATGTGTCCATGCTGCGCCGTTATTTTCGGGGATTTCCATGAGCACCGGTCGCGGGCCCCACGATGTTCTGATCGGCCGCCAGTCCATCTTCGGCCGGGACGGGTCGGTCGTCGCCTACGAGCTGCTCTTCCGGAGCACCCGGAAAAACGTGGCCCATGTTTCCGACGACACACGGGCTACCGCCCGGATCATCGTGGACACCCTCATGGAAGGGGGGCTCGGGAAGATCCTGGGGGGGAAGCGGGGATTTGTGAACATCGGCCCGGACTTTCTTCTGGAAGACGCCCTCTTTCTCCTGCCCCCCCGGGATCTGGTCCTGGAGATCCTCGAAACGGTTCCCGTCACCGACGCCACCGTCTCCCGGTGCCGGGAGCTCCGGAGCCGGGGATACACCCTGGCCCTGGACGACTACGTGGGGAGGGAGGATATCTGGGCGCCTTTGCTCGAGACGGTGTCCATTGTCAAGGTCGACATTCTGGCGGTCCCGGAGCCGGATCTTCGGCCGGTCGTCCAACGTCTTCACGCCCGAAAGCTCTCCCTTCTGGCGGAGAAGGTCGAAACCCCGGAGCAGCTTGCCCGGACCATGGAGATGGGGTTCGACTACTTTCAGGGGTTCTTCTTCGCCCGCCCGGTCATCCTGGCCTCCCGAAAGGTCGACCCCCTGAGGCAGGCGGTGACGGGGGTCCTGGCCATGGTCCTGGCGGATGCCGGCACAGACGAGATCGTCAGGGCGGTCCGCCCGCACATCGACCTCTCCGCTTCCCTCATCCGGATCGCCAACGTGGTGGGACTGAGTCCGTTTCACGCCGTCACCGATATCCGTCAGGCGGTTCTGGCGATGGGGACGGACCAGATCCGGAGATGGCTGGAGATTATCCTGTTTTCATCGTCGCTCTCGGATAGCCGGTACGCCCGTCCGGTTCTCCAGATGGCGGTAACCCGGGCCCGGCTGATGGAGCTTCTGGCCCAATCCTGGACAGGCCCCGGAAAGCCCGAGCCGGAGGAGGCCTTCCTGGTCGGGATGTTCTCCCTCTCCGAGCCCCTCCTGGGCGTGTCTGTCTCCGAGATGCTCGAAGGGCTTCCATTGCGCGAAGAGGTCCGGAAGGCGCTTCTTCGTGGCGAGGGATCCCTGGGACATCTCCTTGCCTTCGCCTCGAACCTCGATCGTTCCGGGGACTCCCTGGAGCGGCTCATGGGCGACCTGCCCGTCCCCGTGGAAAGAATTGTCTGGTCCCAGACCCAATCCCTCCTCTGGGGAGACGACATCGTCCGGATTTTTTCCTGACCGGACTTCCGTCTTGTTCCCTTCTGAGAATCTCTAGAACCGCCGCGATCTCAAAATGACGATGGCGAGAAAGAAGCCCAGGATGCCGGCTCCCGAAAATCCGATGAGACCCAGGGTCTTGAAGGAGGAATGGGAGGAGAGGGAGGCGGAAAAGATGAGGGCCGATCCGATGACGAGGGATGAGACGAGGATCGACAGGGAGAGCAGATTCCCGGTCCGGTCGATCTCCCGGATCAGATCGTCGAGGTGCCGGAGCGAGAAATCGATCCGGAATTTTCCCGCCCCCGCGGTGTCGACGAGACGTTCGATCCGTTCCGGAAGTCCCGAGAGAATCCTCAGAAGTGTCCGGGAGGAGATCTTCATGTTCCGGAAAATCTCTCCCAGCCCGAAGTTTTTGAGGAACTGTGAAACAATGAATGGCCGGGCTTCCTCGAGCATGTTGAAGGAAGGATCCAGCTGGCGGCCGATCCCTTCCATGATGACGAGGGCCCGGAGCAGGAGGACCAGCTCCGAGGGAAGCTTGAGGGCGTGTTCCCGGGAGATGGCGAAGAGTTCGGAGGCCAGGAGGTCCACCCGGATTTCCGACAGCGACTGGTTTACGAACTCATCGAGGAACCGTGAGAGCTCCGACTCGAGCCGGAGGGTGTCGCAGTCTTCGGGAATCGCCTCCATCCGGCGCAAAAGACCGACGACGCGGGTCGTATCGTTGTCGGACAAGGCCACGATGAGATCTCCCAGAAGAGTTCGCCATGTTTTGGAGAGCGTTCCGAACATTCCGAAGTCGAGGATTCCGATCCGGGAGCCCGGCAGAACGAGGATGTTTCCCGGATGAGGATCTCCCTGGAAGAAACCGAAGACGAAAACCTGCTTCAGGATGGAGCGCGCGCCGATCCGGGCGATGACCTCGGGGGTTGTGCCCATCTCGGGAAAGCGCTCGATCTGGTCGATCTTGATGCCGTCCAGAAACTCGAGAACGAGGACCTGGTCGGTGGAGTACTCCGGAAAATACCGGGGAATGACGATTTCGGGATCGTCCGCGAAATGGCGGGCCGCCCGTTCGATGTTTTTTCCTTCGTGGGTGAAGTCGAGCTCCAGGCGGAGAATCCGTGAAAACTCCTTCACCACCTCCCGGGGGTGGAAGCGTCGGGAACGATCGAGATTGTCTTCGAGAAGCCCGGCCAGGACGGCCAGAATGGAGAGGTCGGCCTCGACCTTCGGCAGGATCCCGGGACGCCGCACTTTGACCGCGACCTCCGTTCCGTCCGGAAGGCGGCCCCGGTGGACCTGGGCGATGGTCGCCTGTCCGAGGGGGACGGGATCGAGAAAGGCCAGTCGCTCCCGGGGGGAGAGACCCCAGGCCTCTCCGAGGAGTTCCTCGATCCGCTCGAAGGGCAAGGGGGAGACGCGGTCCTGGAGCCGGGAGAGTTCGGCGATGTAGTCCGGAGGAATAAGATCGGGTCGGGCCGACAGGATCTGTCCAAGCTTCGAAAAGGTCGGCCCCAGCTCCTCGAGGGCTTTCCGGAGCCGTACGGGACGCGGTTCGGAAGGAGGGGGCTTTCGGAAGAGGAGACGGTCTCCCGCAGCCTTCAAAGGGTTCAGCCTCAGGAATCCCACCATGTCCTCGAAGCCGTACTTCACGAGGATGTGGACGATTTCCCTCAGCCGGGCGAGCTCGGAAAGGGGCAGAAGCCTGATGACGGACACAAGGGTCTCCCTGCCAAGAGGGTCGTTAGGACCCGGGGACCGCTCCGAGAACCGTCAGGTAAAGGACGGCGGAGGAGGTCGGCAGTCCCAGGAATTCGGCGATCTCGTCATCGAAGAACCCTCCGATGCCGCTGGCCCCGTGGCCCATGTGGACGGCCGCAAGGTTGAGCCTTTCGCCAATGATGCCGGCGTCCATGTGCAGGGTCCGGTAGATCCTGTTCCCGTAGCGTTCCACCAGTCGGGGAAGGTTTGCCACCTGGATGAGAAGGCAGGCCGCATCGCGCGCGAGATCCTGCCCCAGGGAAAACTCGCAGGCGATTTCGGCCATGTTGCCCCTCCGGAGCAGGGTCAGTTCCCGCGATTCCGGGGAGAAATGGTAGAGGCCCGGCATCAGGAGGTCGACGGCATGGACGACCAGAAAGGAGGAAAAAAGGCTCGGTCCGAAAAAGGACGGCGAAAGGACCGGGTCGATCCCGGGCTCGGCCGGAAGGTCGTATCCGAAGTTCAGGAGGGCCGAGAGGTCTTCGAAGGGAAGGGGTTCTCCCGAAAACTGGCGTGCCGACCTCCTGGTCAGAAGATCCCGCGAAAGGTTCTCTTCGAAATCGATTTCGCGATCGGTCAGGGCCACAGGGTCGCGTTGGGGCGTGAACCGGGAGACCGGAAGGATCGTGGGGTCGTATTCCCCCTCCCCCGACCAGAGCGCCGGAGGGGCAAACGGTTCTGGGCCGATCTCCGAGAGCCGGTGCAGGTCATGGAAGAGGTCGCCGGTTTCGGGGGTTTCCGGGGGCGTGTAGGGCGGGTGTGCCGGCGAGGGAAGGATGGGGGTGCAGGGGATCGGCTCGTAGGAGGATTCTCCGTGCACCATGGCCAGACCTGTGAGACAGACCTCGTTGGCGTCCCCCAGAAAGAGAAGGGAGTTCATGGAGGAATCCTGGAACCCCGAAAGCGGATAGGACAGGAATCCCGATTCGCGGGCCATGAGCGAAAAGTTTGAAGCCAGATGGCCGGTGTCGAGGAGGATCCGCCGGTATCCCCGTTCGCCATAGCGCCAGGCGGATCGCTCGTAGATTCCCGAGAGCAGGATCAGGAAGGAGGCGTCGTTCAAGACCGGCTGATTGAGAAAGTAGGCGGAAATCTTCTCCCAGAAGGAGCCTTCGATGACGGGGACGAGATGGTGTTCCTTGCCGTGGTAATGGTAGATCCCGTCGTTCAGGAACGGCTGGTCCCGGATGACGAGGTAGACTTCTGCAGGATAGAGCCCTCCCGCCGATGGGGCGGCCCGCATGTAGGTCTTGTCGATCTTGGGCGAATCCATGATGGCGGTGACCCCGTAGGAGAAGAAGAGAAGACGGGAGAGCTCGGCCAACCCCCAGGGCGTGGGAGGCTGGGGCGGGGGCACCGGAATGGGATTCCGGGAGAAGGGAATGTGGCTGAAGGGAAGAAAGGGAATCAGGCTGATCGGATTGTCCGCCTGGTAGTCCTTGAAGGGGGCCGGTTTTCTCGAATAATCAAGGGACCGGAAACGATGAATGGTCGTCCGGCTGTATTTGGTCTCCTCGTGGTAGTATTCCGCGCAGGAGACTGGGGTATGGTCCAATATGCCTCTCCAGATTTGTTTCCGGCGATGCCGGTTGTATCCGGTCCCGCAGGGATCTGCGGCCGAAAACAATAAACACGCCCCGTTCAGGGGCTATGATCGAACGCCTTGATCCATTATACATGGAGCGCGCCTGTTGATCATCTCCCGTGGAAAACACTGGGGAGAGGGACAGGGAATCCGGAGGGTGGGGGAGTCTTCCTGTCGAAAATGAGTTGCCAGAGGTCCGGGAGGGGAAGAATCGGCGGTGACGAGGTTCCAGAGATCCGTGTCGCGGCCGAATGGGTTCAATACGCGAAGGCCCTCCGTCTCGAACTCCTGCGCGCCGTTGCAGAGGACCAGCCCCCCGCCGCTGCGGGGAAGGGAGAGGGTCCGGAAATGTTCGAGACCCCGGAGAAAGTCCCGGGTGAAGGTTTCGGAGGACTTGATCCAATCGCGCGGCAACCCTCGCCCTTCAGGGCGGGGAAGGATAGCGCGGACGGCATGGCCGTCCCTGTAGTGGCTTTTAATGTGGCGTCTTCTGCTGTTCGATGTACTGGCGAATCACAGCG
>JAKBXW010000109.1 GCA_021840555.1 Nitrospirota bacterium | reverse complement strand
TTCCCCCGACCAGATCGCCGAGATCCTCGAGGTCGACCCCGGCTGGGTCGCCGCCATCGCCCGCTCTCTCGAAGGCCGTCACTCCTCCGGGGGCTGACCCGGAACCGCCTCCGGAGCCTATTCTGGAGACCGTCCGGAAAATGGAGCTGGCGGTCTTACCAAAACCCTCCCCCTCCTGGAACCTCCTACATCTCGGGAAGATTCTCCGGAGGACTCTCCGGGTTTCCCCGGGGGTAGGTGATCCAGAACTCGGTGCCTTCCCCCTCCCTTGAAGCCACTCCGATCCGCCCCCCGCTCTGCTCGAGCAAAAGCCGGCAGCTGAAAAGGCCGAGCCCCGTCCCTTTTTTCTTGGTCGTCTGGAAGGGCCGGAAGAGGCGGGTCTCGATGAACTCCCGGGACATCCCCGGCCCGTTGTCCGAGACCGCCACCGAGACCGCCTCTCCTTCTTCCCGGATCTCGACTTTGATCTCTCCCGGACCGTTCCGGCCTTTCTGTTCCTCGAGGATCTCCCGGGCGTTCAAGAGAAGGTTCCGGAGGGTGGTGTCGAAGGCGCGGGGATTCCCGCGGACGAGGAGCTCCGGCGCGGGAATAAGCGTCAGGGAGAGGGACGGAGAGGCGTCCCAGGCCAGGCCCCGCACCACCTCCCGGACCCGCTCGCCCGGAGAAAAGTCCGAAAGACGCGCGTAGTCGTGGTGATAGGGGGAGAGAAGCTGCTCCATGGACCGGTCCATCTGCTTCGAAAGGCTCTCGAGGGAGAAGAGCAGCTCCTCCCGGAATTCCGGATCCTCCATGTTGCGCCGGGCGTTGTGGACGAGAAGGCGAAGGCCCGCCCCCACGTTCTTGAGGTCGTGAAAGGTGAAGGCCCGGAGGCCCGACAGGAGCTCGGCCTCGCGCCGTTCTGCGGCTTCGCGGGAGGCCGAGGCCCCCACGAGAAGGCTGGTCCACTGCACGGAGAGGGCCTGGAGAAAAAGCCGGTCCTCGAAGACCGTGACCGGACGGCTCTTCATCCCGAGGCCCAGAAGGCCGATCGGACGCTTTTTGAAGACCAGGGGAAGGATCCAGGTGGCGTTCAGGGCGGCGAACAGGGGAGCGACCGCAGGATCCCCCTCCCGGGAGTCGAGCCGCGGCAGACCGTCGGAGAGGGAGGAGAGCAGGGACGGGGAAAGGTCGATCCTCCGGCGGTTTCGGGGGGCGCTCCACCCCAGCGTCTCCCGGAGGGTCAGGACAGGCGACCCTTCTTCCAGGGCCCCGTAGGTCAGGGTCTGGGCCTGGGCGATCTCCCGGGTCTGCTCCATGAGGACCGGAAGGAGCTTCTCGGGCCCCTCCGCCTCGGACAGGGACCGGGTGAGGGTCATCCAGGCCTGGCGATAGTCGTACCGGCTCGAATAGAAATGGACCCCCAGGAACTCCTCGAGCTCCCGCCTGAGGCGGGCGGAGGAGAAAACCACCACGAAGGCGCCCGCCCCCACGAGAAGGGCCAGGCTGAAAGCCAGACGCCCCCAGAGAGGCCCCAGAACCCCCAGCACATCCGCCATCCCTCCCAAAAGGGCGATCCCCACACCCCCCAGGAGAAAGAGAAGGGAGCGGTTGAGGACACTCCGGGAGAGGGCCAGGGCCACCTCCGGCGGGCGCTGGATCAGGTAGGCGTACAGGAAAAAGCCGTCCATCAGGAGGAGGCCCACCTCCCCGAGATAGAGGAAGGAGCGGTCGAATCCCCCGTTGGCCAGGGCGTTGGCGTGGATCGCGAGGACCGACCCGGACCAGAGCCCCACCCCGATGAGGGGGTACTTGAGGTTCCAGCGCTCGATCCCTGAGGCCGCGGAATAGGTCTTGCCCATCTGGAAGAAGGACAGAAGGAAGATCCCCGAAAGAAAGAAGGACGCCGCCGAGAGGGCGGCGTTCCCGATCAGGAGCACCTGGGCCGGGGGCACCAGAAGAAGCCGGACAAGGTCGGGCTGCGTCAGGAAGAGGTCGCAGACGAACAGGGCCCCGATGGCGACGAGGCCCAGCAGGGGCCCGGCCTTCCTGAGCTCCTCCAGGGGGCGCTGCCGCCCGTAGAGATAGGAAAACAGGAGAACGGCGCAGGCGGCGACGAACTCCCCCGCGAAGCCCAGGCGGAGCGAGAAGGCGATCCGGGAAAGCTCCCGGAGATGGAGGACGTAGAGATCGGCCACCGAGGGAAGAAGGACCGCCCCCAGGACCAGGAGGACGGAGAGGGTCGAGGCCGACCGGCGCCGGACCACCGCCGTGACCAGGAAGGTCAGGACGGTGGCGGCGATCGAGAGGACGGGGAGCAGGGTATGGATCTTCATCCGGCCGGAGACCTGTGGTCCCCGTCACTCCTTTCGGGAAAGGTGTTGAGGAAGAGAGCGGGGAGGCGCCCCGTTCCATGTCCTGTCCGTAGAGGATAGGCCAAGAGAGACAGGAAGGAAAGGCCGGTCCGGCATCAGGGCCGGAGTCAGGGCCGAAGCCGTGGACGGAAGGTCCGGAACGGCCGGCGACATTTTTGGATCCAACGCATCAGGAAGCGGTCCGAAACAGAGCTCTCCCCCCGGTCCTCCGACCCGGCGTCCGCGGCTGGAGGCCATCCCGGCGTATTGCGCTCCGGAGGGAGTCCGTCTCTATCGACCCATCGAAGAAGGGGGAAAGGCTCCCGAAACCGAACGAGTTGCGCATCTTTCCCTCCTGCCGGAAAAGGTCGCCGTCTCCGGTCCCGGGAACGACTCCCGGATTGTCGACCGGTCCGGCCTTCCTGCAAGGTTGAAAATTGACCATCCATCGGATAAAATTAAACCATGTACGAGCGACAGATCCTCCCGAGACTTCTCGAGGCCCTCTCCGACACGCCGGTGGTGCTCCTGAACGGGGCGCGCCAGACCGGCAAAAGCACTCTCGCCCGGGCCCTTCCGGAAAAACGGGAGAAAAGGCGTTACGTCACACTGGACGACGCCACGGCTCTTTCCGCCGCAAAACGGGATCCTCAGGGGTTCATCGAGGCTCTTGACGGTCCCTGCGTCATCGACGAGATTCAGAAGGTTCCGGAGCTGTTTCCGGCGATCAAGGCCTTTGTGGACCGAAAGAGGACACCGGGCCGATTCCTCCTGACCGGATCGGCCAATGTCCTTCTTCTTCCCGGACTTTCCGAATCGCTTGCGGGGCGAATGGAGATTCTGACCCTCTGGCCCTTGTCCCAGCAGGAGCTGGGCGGGAGACTGAGAAACCCCGTGGAGGCGCTGTTTTCAGGAACGATCGGACAATGGAGCGTTTCCCCCGTCTCCCGGGGGCACCTGATCGGGGCCATGGTCCGGGGAGGCTATCCCGAGGCCCAGGCGCGCTCGAACGAGGAAAGGCGCCACGCCTGGTTCTCTTCGTACATCACCACGCTTCTGGACCGCGACGTCCGGGATCTTGCGAGGATCGAAGGACTGACCGAGATGCCCCACCTCCTGGCCACTCTCGCGACCCGAAGCGCCGGCCTTCTGAATGTCTCCGATCTGTCCCGGTCCCTGGGAATCCCCCTGACGACGCTCAGGCGCTATCTGACCCTTCTGGAGACCACCTTCCTGATCACACCCCTTCCCGCATGGAGTCCTCATCCCGGGAAACGCTTCGTCAAGGCGCCCAAAATCTTTCTGAACGATTCCGGTCTCATGGCCGACCTTCTGGGCCATGAGACCTCCCGGATCGAGGAAGGGATGGGGCTACCGGGCTCCCTCTTCGAAACCTTCGTCCACGGAGAACTGATCCGACATCTGGCCGCCTTCGCTCCGGGAGCCCGGCTCTCCCACTTCCGGACCTTCCCGGGGACGGAGGTCGATTTCATTCTCGAAAACCGGCGGGGAGAGATCGTCGGAATCGAGGTCAAGGCGGCCTCCTCGCTGACCTCCAGGGACTGGGGGGGCCTCCGCCAGCTCAAGGAGATGCTCTCTGAGCGCTTCCGGCAGGGGTACGTGATCTATACCGGACGAGAGACGATTCCCCTGGGCCCGGGGTTCACCGCCCTCCCGGTCGGAGCCTTTTTCTGAAAGCCCCCCGGCCGGGATTCAGGACTCCTCCCGGAAAAAGACCCATTCCGCGGGCCCTTTCTCTCCGCCCGGGCGCGGAGAGAACGCCTCCGCCGGATTTGGGCTCCGTCCTTCGTTCCGGACCAGAACCATCAGGAAGCGGTTCCCGACAGAACGGTCCTCACGGTCCTCCGGTGTCGGCGTTCCCATGACTTTTTCTCCCCTTCTCAAAAAGTGATCCGATCCCGCCCGTCCGAATGCCTCCGGTCGCGCGACCGTCAGGCGACCCCCTCGAGGATCCCCCGGGCGGCGGAGAGGGCCGCCCCCACCACCTGGTCCATGTTGTAGTAGCGGTACTGCGCCAGACGCCCCACGAAGCTCACGTCCCTTTCCTTCTCCGCCAGCTCCCGGTACTTCCTGTACAACAGATCGTTCTCCGGCCGGGGAATGGGGTAGTACGGATCCCCCGAGGCCTGCGGATACTCCCGCACGATCGCCGTGTCCGGGTGCTTCTGTCCCGTCAGGTGCTTGAACTCCGTGATCCGGGTGTAGGCGTGGTCGTTCGGGTAGTTCACCGTCCCCACCTCCTGGTACCGCTCCACCCCCGCCCTCTGCTCGTGCTCGAAGGTGAGGCTCCGGTAGGGAAGCTTCCCGTAGCAGCAGTCGAAGTACTCGTCGACGGGGCCGGTGTAGACGATGTGCCGCGCCCTGACCTTCCCCCGCGCCTCCCGGTAGTCCTCCCCCAGCGCCACCGTGATCTTCGGGTTGTCCAGCATCCGGGCGAACATCACCGTGTACCCTTCCTCCGGCATCGCCTGGTAGGTGTCGGTGAAGTACCGGTCGTCCCGGTTCGTCCGCACCGGCACCCGCGAGGCCACCGAGGCGAACAGCTCCGAAGGATCAAGCCCCCACTGCTTTCTCGTGTACCCCTGGTAGAATTTCCGGTAGAGGTCCCACCCCACCGTGTTCACGATCACGTCCTCGCTCGTCCGGATCTCGGGCCGGGGGTCCCGGACCTTCTCGAAGTAGGCCTTGAGCCCTTCCTCGTCGAGGGAGAGCCCGTAGAGCCGGTTCACCGTGTCGAGGTTGATGGGAATCGGCAGGAGCTGTCCCTCCACCTGAGCCAGAACCCGGTGCTCGTAGGGCCGCCATCCGGTGAACCGCGAGAGGTAGTCGAAGACCTCCTTCGAATTGGTGTGGAAGATGTGCGGCCCGTACCGGTGGATCAGGATCCCCC
>JAKBXW010000108.1 GCA_021840555.1 Nitrospirota bacterium | reverse complement strand
GAGCTGATTGCGGGGTAACTCGCACGATCAGTTCTCGGAGGGCGGGGGCTCAGCAATGGGCTCTTGCTACTCGACCCGGTGTGGTGTGGCAGGGGCGCGGCCTAGCCGCCCCCTATGCCGACTGTAGAAAATGCTTTTCCCCGGGATTTTGAGGGAGCCTAGCGGAGCAGAAGGCCGTAAAGGAGGGAGAGAAGGAAGGCTGTCGCGAGCCAGAGGAAGGCGGGAAGCACATTCCGGTTTCGGGCGAGCGCGAGAGCGTAGAGGCCGTTGACCAGGTTGTTGCTACCGGAGGCGATGATGATCGCCCCTTCCAGCGCCTCCTTCGGGACGGAAAAGTTCCCGGCGAGCAGTGAGAGGATGAAGGGCGTGATGTCGGTGAAGCCCACGGCGATGGAGAGAAAGGGCAGCCCTGCCGCCCCGAAGCGGCCGATGATCAGATGGGTGATCGCCGCAAAAAGAACGAAGGCGCCCGCGAAGATCACCGCTGTCCGGACTTCGAGGGGGTGGGTGGCCTTCACGGAGGGGGAACTGCCTTTCTCGTTCTCGGGAGGTTTCAGGAAGCGGCTGACGGTCCGCGTTCCCCATGCCGCGCCCAGCGAGAGGAGAAAAAGACCCCCGTAGGGGAGAAGAAGGGGGAATGAGACTGTTCCGGGGCCCAGGGCCAGGACGAGAATGGCCATCCGGATGTACATCATGGTCGAGGCCAGGATGATGGCCGTGGAGGTGAGGGGGTCGGACTGGTCCCGGTCCTTCCGGGCCAGGACGATGGTGGCCACGGTGCTCGAATAAAGGCCTCCGAGGGTCCCGGTCAGGAGAATCCCCCTGTGGGGGAAGAAATAGGTTCGGGCAAGGTAGGAGAGGTAGGAGACTCCCGACACCATGACCACCGCCAGCCAGAGCTGGGTGTAGGTGACGGGGATGGCCGCGCCGATCGGCCGCTCCGGAAGAAAGGGAAGGATGACTCCGGCCATGATGAGAAACTTCGCAAGGGTGACCACCTCGGTGGCGGTGACGGCGTCTGAGAATTTCCGGATGCCGGGACTTTCCCCGAGGATGAGAAGGATGACCACCACGTAAACCATGATGAACCAGAGGGGTTCCCGGAGGGCGATGGGTCCCATCGCGTAGGTGAGGATGGCCATCATCGGAGGAATGAGGGAGGGATTTTTTTCCTGGCGGGAGCGGTAGTGGACCAGGAGAAAAGCGGAAAGCGCGAGAAAGCCGGCGATATAGAGCATCCCGGAGGTGTCGAGTATAGAAAAAACGAATCCGGCCACGCCGGAGAGGGTGAGCGTCCGGGTCGTCCCGAAGCCCAGGTCATCTTCGTTGGTGCGACGATAGCTGTGCAGCTCGAGTCCAATGACGAAGCTGAACAGAACGGTCAGGATGAAGGTCAGGAAAAGCGGGGGAAAGATGGCCATGATTTTCACAGGAGACTCGCCCATTCGCCCTGAAAGACATCGGTCCGGGTGATGCCGCCCACCAGAAGGCGATTCCTTTCATTGTCGATGACCGGAAGAAATTCGAGGTCCTTTTCGTTCATCTTCGCGATTGCGTTCAGGATCGGCTCTTCCGCCGTGACGGTCACGACGTTTGTGACCATCGCCTGTCCAACTGTGGTTTTTTCCCAGGTGTCCGGGGGAAAGCGGTCGAGGTCGTAAAGGGAAAAGATCCCGATGAGATGGGGTCCGGCCGGGGTCTCTTCCGTGACGGGATAAATGCGGTGCAGATGGCGGAAGATGAAATGCTCCCTGAACTCGAGAAGCGAGATGTTTGGCTGAACGCTCACAACATTCCGGATCATGGCGTTGCGGACGGGAAGATGGAAGCGGTTCGAGAGGTGGATGTCCTCCCGGTCTCTCTGATGGGTCGAGATGGAGGTGGTGCCGCTGACGACGTAGCTCACCACTGTGCCGATCAGTCCCGGGATCAGGTAGCCCGAGCTGTGCGTCGCCTCGGCGATAAAGACCACGGCGGCAAGCGGGGTCTTGTAGCCCGCCGCGAGGAAAGCGGACATCCCCATGACCACCCCGAAGTCATAGGGCTCGAGCCCGGCCACCTGGGCCACGACGCTCCCTGTGGCGGCCCCCAGGCACAGAAGGGGGAAGAAGGATCCCCCGATTCCTCCGGCCGAGAAGGTGAAGATCACCGCCACGGCCTTCAGAAAAAAGAGAATTACCGCCATTTCGATGGGGGTGTTCCCCGTCAGGAGATGCTGGATGAAGATGTAGCCGGGCCCAAGGGGAAGGGCCTCCCCGTAGGCCTGTGTCGCGACGAATCCGGTCAGTCCGAGGACGAGCGCGGCCAGGACCGGTCGCGGCCCCAGTCGCCCCTTCCCCAGGGAGAACCATTTTTTTGTCGCCCGATAGATCCGGATGAACAGCGTCGTCAAGAGTCCGCAGACCAGTCCGATCACCAGTACGGAGAGAAAGTCCTTGAAATGAAATTGCGCCTTCGCGGCCAGGGAAAAGAGGGGGGCCGTGCCGGCGAGGCTCACCATGACGATGTAGGAGCTGACGCTCGAGATCAGGGTCGGAACCAGGGCGTTGGGGGCGATGTCGGAGCGATAGGGGACCTGGAGGACGAAAATGGCTCCGGTGAAAGGCGCCTTGAACATGGCGGACAGACCGGCTGCCGCCCCGGCGAGAAGCATCACCCTCTGCTCCTCGTAAGGCAGCCGGAGCCAGCCGAATGTCCGGTCGACAAGGGAGCTCACCACGCCGCCGATATAGGTCGAGGCGCCTTCGAGTCCGGCCGAACCCCCGAATCCCAGGGTCGCGATATAGGCGGGAATTTTATAAAGGGCGTTCCTGAGGGGAACTTTTCCACGAAACTCATGGTAGCTTTTGATGATTTCCTCGGTCCCGCCCGCATTGTCGACCCGTCCCGTCGTCAGGACGAAACGGGCCACGAGGACTCCGATCATGGGAATTAGAATGACAACGAGATGGTTCTTGAATGCGGTGTTGTACAGAGTGAGAAAAAGGAGGCGGTAGACGATCCGTTCGATGAGGTAGACGAAAAATCCAGTGACCGACCCGATCAGGACCGAGAGAAAGATGGTGCGCCAAAAGGTGTTCAGACGGCCGATGGTTCCAAGAATCAACCGTGCCTGAAGCTTTATGCGGCGTCTAATCTGCACGGGTGAAGTCCGTCCGCTGTGTTGTCGATCTGTTCCGGCAGTCTTTCCCCGGGTCGGCGCAGGCGTCCATGCCACAAGGATAACGTCAAACAGGGGAAAATAGCAAAAACAGGACTGATGAGTGGCTATCCGGGAATCAGGCCAGCCAGGAGGGCCCGGAATTTGTCCCAGTGGGAAAGGGGCAGAATCCGGAGCCCGCCGATGGTCGTCACGATCTTCCTTTCGAGGGAGGGCATACGTCCGATTCCCCGAAAGGCGGCCTCCCGGGCCCGGACCACGAAGGGATTGCCCGAGTTCCAGACCCGTGTCATCTCGTCGGCAAGCCGGTGAAGGGCCCGCGTCACGGGGATCCGCTCTTTTTCATAGAGGAGAAGGGATTCCCGGCGGACGAGGGGGCCCGAAAGGAGAGCTTTTGAAAGAATCGGCGCGAGAACCCTCGCATCTTCCATCGCCTGGTTCCGCCCCTGGGCCACATGCGGGTTCATGGCATGCGCGGCGTCCCCCATAAGAACCACTCCGTCGTCGGACCATCGTTCGAGATCGACCTTCCAGACGGATAGCTCCATGAACCGGTCGGGGTCGTCGAGTCCGCCTTGTGTGGCGATTTCGGCGAAGCCGGGGATCTGGCGGTCCAGGCGTCGGAGAAGCGGCCCGGTTCCCCCCGCGAAGAACTTTTCCCGATCCCTGTTCGGCAGAAGGAGGAGAAAAAAACGGCGTCGCTCCGAGACCGAAAAGAAAAAGAAGATCGACCGTGGTCCGAGGAAATAGCGTCCGGTTGTGTCGGCGATGGCGGGAGGACAGCTTGAGGGATCTTCGGGCAGGAGAAGGGAGCCGCCCAGGTAGGAATCTCGGTACGGAGCGGCCGTCCCGGGAATCTTCGCGATCTCTCGCACCCGGGAGTGTCGACCGTCGTCTCCGATGAGGATACGGGCCAGAACCATGCGGGATTGGCCGCCCCTTTCGTAGGTCGCGGTCACCCCGGAGGAGTCCACGGAAAAGTTCTTGAAATCGGACTCGTGGCGGATGACGATATGGGAGTGTTGGGACAGGTTTTTTGCAAGAAGCTGGTCCATCAGGTGGGGTTCGATGGCCAGGGCGTATGGATGGGGTCCCGGCACCGCTTCGTAGGAGGAGCGCATGAGGAGGCGACCCTCGTCATCGAGAAAGTCGAAACTCTTGTAGAGAGTGTGGGGAAGCTTTTTGAGATCGTCGAGCAGGGAGAGTTCTTCCAGGATCGAAAGCCCCAGTGGTTGAACGAGTTCCCCCCGGTGGACAGGATCGAAGCCGGGACGGCGATCGAGGATCAGGATCCGGAATCCCAGGGGAGCGAGGTAGTTGGCCAGTGTCAGGGCTCCGATTCCCGCGCCCGTGATGACGATGTCAAAGGCTTCCGTGCGAAGGTCAGCGGTCATAGAAGTCTTCTCCGGGGTGAGAGCGTCTCTCGGGATAATAGACCCGGGCCAAATCCCGGGCCAAGTCCCTTGCACCTTCCTGCCATGCCGAAAGTGTCGCCTGTTTTTGAGTGAATCCCCGGCTTGTGATGATCACTTTTTTTCTCCAGAAAATCACGTCATGAATGATCAGGGTTTCCTCCAGGAGCATCCGTGTGGTGGCGACCGAAATGTCGTTCTGCGTCGTGACGGATTCCTTCAAGGAGAGTCGATCGATCCGCAGAAGGGCCTGGTTCCGTGAGAGAAGGGAGGCAGGGGGGGCTCCGGGACAGCTCCGGATGATGCCGTTGGCGCTGCAAAGGGTGAGGCCATTTTTTGGGGCTTCCGTCATGAATAAAGTCCGGATCTCCTTCTTGTCGCGATAATGTCCCGATCCGTCGATTGTCAGGAGAATCGGGTGCAGGGCTCTCCTGTGATAATAACGAAAGTGGATATCCAGCAATGTCTTTTTTAGTAGGTGTGCGAAATAGGGACTGTCCAGGGGTGTCCCGGGAAACGGTCTGTAGAACCCTTCAAGAAATCCGTGGTCACCCGGAACATGGACCCGGGAAAGCGCGCATTCACCTGTTCCCGCACGGCCGGTCGGCTGGCAAGCGAGTTCGAGGGGTGGGGAAAACCGGTAGGGAGGTTGTCTGAATAAACCCTCCTCCCAGCGGAGTGTCAGATCG
>JAKBXW010000107.1 GCA_021840555.1 Nitrospirota bacterium | reverse complement strand
GATCCGGGTGGGCGTTTTGGGGGGAACATGTCCGTCCGGGTACTCCTCGAGCGGATGGGGCCGGATCGACACCCCGTCCACTGTCCGCCACAGGACCAAGGGGCCGCCCTTCGGTCCCGGGCCGAGGTAGGTGATCACGCTGTCGCCCACCGGAAAACTGCGTCCCGCCAGAACGGAGAAGTCATGGCAGGTCTCCTCCGCCATCTCCTTCTTTTCGAGCACGCTCTCCTTCCCGAAGATCACCCCCCGCTCCCCCACGGGAAGATGGGTCTCGAGCGGGGTGGCGTCATAGACCAGCCCCCCTGCCGGAATGACGATCAGGGGCTCCTTCGCCACCGTGCCGGAGGCGTCCTTTTTGTGGCCGATGGCCGAGCCCTTGATCACCAGGGATTCGACGGTGCGGTTGGACCCGCCCTTCGTCATCGGAACCTCCCGCCAGCCGGCGGGAACCCGGGCGTCGATCACGGGATTTCGGGGAAGGAGCTCCGATCCCGGGATCAGGAGATGCTTGCAGCCGAAGCTCTCGGGGGAGAGAAAGGGATCGAAGGGAACCGGATATCCGGACGCCAGGGCCGGAGAGGACACAGAAAGGCACAGAAAACCGGTCGCAACGATTATCAGCAAGCATGGATGCCGTTTCGTCAGACGGGATAACCGGATCAATCCTCTCACCGTCTTCCCGTCCTTTCGGCACTCGTCTGTCTCAGGAATCCATCCGTCTTTTTCCGGAGAAGGATCTTCCGCTCCAGTCTCCCCACAAGCGCATTCAGGGTCGTCGGATCGAAGATCACCGTCGTCACCCGATCCTTTCCGGTAGAGGCCAGCAGGCCGAAATTCTCTCCCGGATGCGACCGGAGATCGTTGATCGCCTTCTGGACCCTGTCCCGCATGGTCACGCTTTCTACCGGATAGACCTGGCCGGCGAGATACCCCCAGACCGATTCCCGGGGATGTCCGTTGGCAATCCGGAACACCTTCCAGTGGTGAAATGTCACAGGCCGTTCAACGTCCAGTCCGGGCGTGTTCCGGGCCGCCCCGGCCTTTGGAAGTCCCGTTGTCATGCAAGAATGCCGCTTCGTTTCCTTCTAGATCTCTGGTATTCTTGAAGGGGTTCATCTGAACGAAGCTGTGGACGTGTCATGGGGCATCCTCCGCATCCAGAATGTTCCCGGTTTCGCTCAGGATGTCCGGGTTCTGGGAGGGGCCCAATCCCCCGGTGCCCGATACCAGGGAGACGCCGGATCCGACGAGTGCGTCAAGAGGGGGGGAACCGCTCCATGGCCGTTGTCGAAGAAGACGGCGCCGAACCCCGAGGTTAAGGGGGGCACCATGATCGAGAGCGCCGTGGAATTTCCCGGGGCCTCGGTGATCGTGTAATCCCCGGAGCCCGCTCCGTTCACATAGCTGGCGGTGCCGCTACCCCCATTCCCCCCAGAACTCCCGGTCGGGCCTGTCGTCCCTGCGGTGCCGCCGCTACCCCCGGCTCCCCCAGAACTCCCGGTCGGGCCTGTCGTCCCTGCGGTGCTGCCGCTACCCCCGGCTCCCCCATTCCCCCCAGAACTCCCGGAGATGATCAGGTTCGGGTCGACGACGACGCTCCCCTTGAGTCCATACGGCGCCGACACGTCGATCGGGGCCACGTTGTCGAGCACCACTTCGGAGGCGTCGATCGTGACCGTTCCCCCATTTCCCCCGGTGGGTGCCGAGGCATCGAGGACCGCAGAGGGTTCAAGCGACACGGAGCCGGAGGTCATCCCGGCCTTCATCGCGATCGCCCCCGGAGTCCCGTCGGCGTTCTCCGCTGTGATCGTCCCGGAGTCATAGATCGATCCCCCGCCGGTCGTGACCACCGACAGCGAAGAGGAGGGGCTCTCGGAGAGCGTCGCCGTCGATCCCGCCGCCAGCATCACCTGCCCCGAGGGGGCGAGGATCGCCCCCGTGTTGGTCACCGAGGTCCCCACCAGGACGATCTGTCCGCCGGTCCCGGCGGTCAGCGTCCCGGCATTGGAGACAGATCCGGTGGGCGTGATCGTCCCCGTGTTCGTGTTCGCACCAAAGGCCCGGACCCCAGCCGCCGAGACCGAGCTTCCGGTTCCGAAGACGATTCCATTCGGGTCCATGAAGACGAGCTGGCCGTTCGAGATCACCTGGCCCGAAATCTGCGCCGGAGTGGTGCCCCCGATGAAGTTCATCGAAACGGACGAGGACCCCGGGGTCCTGTATTGAACCGTCTGGGACGATCCGACATTATAGGAGCTCCACGAAAAGGAGGCTGAAGAGGTGTTCTGGTTCACCAGGAGCCTGTTCGTGGAATAGGAGAGGGTCGCCGCCCCCTTCGTCACCACCCCCCCGTGGGGGAGGGCGTACGCCATCTCCGGCATGAGTGTGAAGGGAAGGAGAATGGCGAGAAGAAGGCTCGGCCCCTTGGCGAGCCCGGAGCTCTTGAGCGATTCGAGGAAGGTTTTTTCCTGAATTTTCGCCGTCATTGTCGTCTCCTTGCGTTCTGTGGTTTCTTCACGGACAAGACCGGGAAAGCGGAGGAATCCATCAGGAGCCCCGGATTTTCGCCAGGACCGCGAGGGTGTTTTTGATCCCGTCGATGGCCCGTCCCTTCCCGAAGAGCCCGTCGATTCCGCCGTGGCCGGTGTAGGGCCGGCCGTTTACGGAGAAGACCGTCTCCCCCGACTTCTCCAGGATCCGGTCCACCCTCAATTTGAGGTATCCGCCGAAGAGGGCGATCTCCTGTCCCGGCTCGATCAGGACCGGCACGTCGTTGTAGACCATGAGCCCGATGTGGTGGCCGATGGGACAGGAGACGGGAACGATCCGGAAGTGGGGAAACCACTCCGTGTTGGCGGCGAGGATCTTTTCCTGTCCTCCGAGGCGCCAGTTTTCCCGGACGATCATCGGGGCCGAGAAGCTCCGGTATTCCGCGATCTGCCCCGCATGGGTGTAGACCCCGAAGATCCGGGTGGGCGTTTTGGGGGGAACATGTCCGTCCGGGTACTCCTCGAGCGGATGGGGCCGGATCGACACCCCGTCCACTGTCCGCCACAGGACCAAGGGGCCGCCCTTCGGTCCCGGGCCGAGGTAGGTGATCACGCTGTCGCCCACCGGAAAACTGCGTCCCGCCAGAACGGAGAAGTCATGGCAGGTCTCCTCCGCCATCTCCTTCTTTTCGAGCACGCTCTCCTTCCCGAAGATCACCCCCCGCTCCCCCACGGGAAGATGGGTCTCGAGCGGGGTGGCGTCATAGACCAGCCCCCCTGCCGGAATGACGATCAGGGGCTCCTTCGCCACCGTGCCGGAGGCGTCCTTTTTGTGGCCGATCGCCGAGCCCTTGATCACCAGGGATTCGACGGTGCGGTTGGATCCGCCCTTCTTCATCGGAACCTCCCGCCAGCCGGCGGGAACCCTGGCGTCTATCACGGGATTTCGAGGAAGGAGCTCCGATCCCGGGATCAGGAGGCGCTTGCAACCGAAGCTCTCGGGCGAGAGAAAGGGATCGAAGGGGAGGGGGTATCCCGAGGCCCAGGTCGGGAAGGAAAAAAAAAGGAGCTCCAGACTGACCCCGATGAAAAGGAAAAGGATCCCGGGGCGCAAGATTCCCGGGGTCATCGGGGGACCGTCCGCGCCGTCGTCCGGGGGGCCGCGGGGCCCTCCCCCGTCACCTCCCGATGGAGAACCTCCGGGAGCGCGTTCATGGGTGAGAAAGACCGCCCGACGGGAGGTCTGGCGTGACGGTTGACCGCATTCCGGACCCTCTCCCGCCACGCCTCGTCTGGCTGGGGGTAGAGACCCAGGGTGAAGTCTTCCCAGACCGCCGCCCGGGGATCTTGGTCCCGGGCAGCAAACCGCTTCCGGCGATGGAAGAGAACAAGAGGGGACTCCTCAAGGCTCCGAAGGAAAATCGCCCCTATCGGCAATGAGGTTTTCCTTGTCCCTGAGTTCCTTCGAATTGCCAGGTCGGCCATGAAAACAGGGAGAAAAAGTGCGCGTGTCATGGGGCATCCTCCGCGTCCAGAATGTTCCCGGTGTCGCTCAGGATGTCCGGGTTCTCCGATCCCCCGGAGCCCGATACCGGGGAGATTCCGGATCCGACGAGTTCATCGACAGGGGGAGGAACTGCCTCCTTTCCGTTGTCGAAAAAGACGGCTCCGGAGGATGAGGACGTCGTCCCGAAGCTGGGGGGGGCCGTTATCATGAGCGCCGTGGCATTCCCGGCGGCGTTGGTAATCGTGAAGTCGGAGGCGTTCGCCCCATTGCTGTAGCTGAAGGTTGGTATGATCGCGTATTTCCCGACATTGGACGAGCTGGTGGCTGCGGTGGACCAGGTGGCCGAGAGGTTCGGCGCGGGAGAGGAAAGAGTTCCCGTTAGGAACGGAACCGAACCTCCATAGATCATCGAGGACGATTTCGCGGTGGCCGTTACGGAAAGGGGGGTGATCGTCCATGTGCCGGAGGAGACGGTCACTCTCCCCACGCTGGTTTGGGTGGTCGGGGACGAGAGGGAAACTGTCGGCGTGACCGTAGAGCTTCCGACATTGGCGCTGGAGGTGTTGGCCGTGATCCCGGAGGTGAGTGCCGAGCCCCCCATGGTGAGAGTTTGGGAGGGGGTGACGTCCGTGCTTCCGTTATAGACCGATGTTCCGCTCCCCATCACCGTATCCACCGGAAGATCCCCCACGAGGATCGGGGCGGCGATTCCGGTCGTGTTCCCATTCGGGTAGACCGTCCCCATGAACCATGGTGCGGAGGTAGCGGAAAACTGGAAAGCTCCGCTACTCCAGGCATTGAAAAGCGTGCTCCAGTTCGAGAAGGTCGTGGTGGGCGAAGTTGTCGAGAAGGAGGAAAGAGCGACGTTGGTTCCGTTGGTCCCCAATGAAGCGGTGGAGTTCCCGAGGGCATATTGGGCCGACGAAGAAAGAAAATAATTGTCGGATGCCGTGCTGTAGTTGTCCCCCACGACCCCCCCGACGGAGTAGCCCGCCCCGCTGACGCTCCCGATGTTGTAGGAGTATTCCACCGTGCCGCAGTTGTCCCCCACGACCCCCCCGACCTTATTGCTCCCGCTCATGTTCCCGGCGTTGTAGGAATTCGACACCGTGCCGTTGTTGTCCCCCGCGACCCCGCCGACGCAGGAGGATCCGCTGACGCTCCCGATGTTGTAGGAATTGGATACCGTTCCGCCGTGGCCGTTGTCCCCCGCGACCCCGCCGATGCAGGAGGATCCGCTGACGCTCCCGGTGTTGTAGGAATTCGACACCGTGCCGTTGTTGTCCCCCACGACCCCGCCGACGCAGGAGGAGGACGTCCCCGTTCCCTTCACGCTCCCGGTGTTGTAGGAGTATTTCACTACTGTGCCCGTTCCGGCGTTTCTCCCCACGACTCCGCCGACGTCGCAGTGTCCGC
>JAKBXW010000106.1 GCA_021840555.1 Nitrospirota bacterium | reverse complement strand
GTCCTCTCGGCGCGCGGTCTGGTGGATCCCGAAGGGGCCCGGATGGTTCTCGAGACCCCCGTTCGCATCGATATTCCCAGGATGGAGGCGATAGAGGCCGAAACCCGCCACGACGTCATTGCCTTTCTGACGATGGTGTCCGAACAGATGCCGGAAAAAGGACGGGCCGTATTGCACTTCGGTCTGACCTCCACCGATCTCGTCGACACGGCCCAGAACCTCCTCGTATCCGATGCCCTTCACATCGTGACCGACGAGCTCCATCGCTTTGCCGGCATTCTCGAGGGCCAGGCCAGGGCCCACCGAAACACGTTGATGGTCGGCCGGTCCCACGGAATTCATGGGGAGCCCATCGTCTTCGGCATGAAGTTTCTGTCCTGGTTCTCGGAATTCAGGCGCCATCAGGACCGGCTCTCGCGAGCCTGGGCCTCCATGCGGGTCGGAAAGCTCTCCGGAGCGATGGGGACCGCAGTGACGATTCCCCCCGATCTCGAAGAGGAGATTCTTCGAGGGCTCGGTCTTTCCGTCGAACCGGCTGCGACCCAGGTGGTCTCCCGGGACCGCCATGCCGAGCTGTTCTCCGTTCTGGCCGGTATCGGCTCCTCCCTCGAACGGATTGCCGTCGAAATACGCCATCTCCAGCGGACGGAGGTCCAGGAGGCGGAGGAACCATTCCGGCCGGGACAGAAAGGCTCCTCCGCCATGCCACACAAGAGGAATCCCGTAGGCTCGGAAAACATCACCGGATTGGCTCGCCTCCTCCGCTCCTATGCGGGGGCCGCGCTCGAAAACGTGGCCCTCTGGCATGAACGGGACATCAGCCACTCCTCGGTGGAGAGGGTGATCCTTCCGGACGCCTTCTGCCTCGTGGACTACATGCTCGATCGCATGGGGACGATCCTTCGGGATCTTGTGGTCTACCCGGAGAGGATGCGGAGAAATCTCGATGCGACGGGTGGGCTCGTCTACTCCCAGACCGTGCTCCTGGCCCTCGTCAAAAACGGTCTGGCCCGCGAGGAGGCCTACAGGATTGTGCAGGAGGCCGCCATGGAAACCTATAGGGAGGGAGGCCAGTTCCGGGAGCACCTCCTGCGCCACCCGAACTTCCCGGGGGGGGATGAATGGACGGGATTTCTGGACCAGGCATTCGATCCCGCCCGCTTTACTCACAATATAGAGGGAATTTACCGTCGCGTTCTGGGGGAACCTTCAGGGCCAGACGAGAATTCCCGGGCAGGAAAGGTCTGACAGTGCTGCAGCCGCCCGATGCGACGCTCTACGAAGGAAAAGCCAAGATCCTCTATGCCACCACCGATTCCAGGATCGTCATCCAGGAGTTCAAGGATGACCTGACCGCCTTCAATGCCCAGAAAAAAGGAAGCTTCTTCGGAAAGGGAGCGATCAACTGCCAGATTTCGGCGACACTCTTCCGGCTTCTGGCGGACAGGGGGGTGCCGGTCCATTTCCGCTCTCTCGAATCTCCCCGCCGGATGGTCATCGACAAGCTGGAGATGGTTCCGCTCGAGGTCGTGGTCCGGAACAGGGTGGCGGGGTCTCTGGCCAAGAGGCTGGGGATTCCGGAAGGATCGGAGCTCTCCTTTCCCGTCATCGAATGGTACTACAAGCGAGACGACCTTGGGGATCCCATGGTCAACCGGGACCATATCCGGATCCTCAAGCTGGCCTCCGATGCCGTCCTTGATGAAATCCGCACTCTGGCGCTCCGGACGAACGACATTCTCCTTCCCTTCCTGAGGGAAAGGGACATCGTTTTGGTGGACATGAAGCTCGAGTTCGGATGGAACGCCGACGGAGCCCTTGTTCTGGGGGACGAAATCGACGGGGACACCAGCCGGATGTGGGACGCGGTCACAGGAGAGAAGTTCGACAAGGACCGTTTTCGGATGGATCTGGGTTCGGTCAAGGAAGGATACGAAAAGATCTACGAAAGGGTGGTGGGCCATGCCGTCGAACCATGAACAGAGATCCCGGGTCAAGGTCACCATTTTCGTGCGCTTTCGGGATGGAATCCTCGACCCTCAGGGAGAGGCGGTACGCCAGGCCCTCTCCGACATGGGGCACTCCGAGGTGGAGGATGTGCGCATCGGAAAGATCGTCGAAGTGATCCTGCCATCGGAACCCGGGATACCCGAAAAGGCACGCGAATGGTGCGAACGACTGCTGTCCAACCCGGTGGTCGAACGCTACGAAATCGCAAGCGTCGAACCCGTCTAGGAAGTTGCGACGAAAGGGCCCGGGGGAAAGTCAGGGAAGGGGGGGGATGTTGAACGCTCCGCCTGGATTTTTCAGGTTGTGGCTGGGCCGGATCTTCTGGGGGCTGGTCGTGACCGTTCCCATCACGGCGATGATTCTTGTTGTGCTCATGCTCTCGGCAGAAATCCGTGGACTCGACCGGGCCCGGACCGGCATAGAAGCCGCCAACGCCCTTCTCTCCTCGGCCATGAAGGCCGGGAAGCCCGAGTCGGTTCCATTGGCGGTCAGGCAGATGGCCTCCGCGACAGGGACGACCCTCATCCTTTTCAGGAACGACGGGACCCCGGCCTACTCCGACATGCGAGCACTCGACCGCGTCAAGGCCTACACGGCAATTGCGGAAGAGTGGAAAAACGCGCCGCACTCGCCCGATCTTTTTCTTTGGCCTCCATCCTCCTTCCCCCGTCCCCTGGTCCATGAAGTCGAACGCGTCTTCTCAAATCGCTCGGCCCATCTCGTAACGGATTCCAAAGGACGGGCGAGTCCTCTGGCCCTCTGGGGAGGATACGCCGTCTGGACCAGATCCATCCACAACCATACCTCCTGCGCCCGTTGTCACGGATTCGACCGTGAGGTTCTGGGCCATTGGGTGGCGGTGGCGGACGTCTCTCCGGTCTCGAGTCCCCATGGAACTGTCCTGTGGGGCTTCTGGCCCCTTCCGGGGATCAATCAGCGGATCCTTTTGGGGGGCACCGTTTCTCTCGCCCTTTTCGCGATCTTTCTGGTTTCCCTGACCGAAACCTGGACGCTCCGCCGGGGTCTGGCCGCGAAAAAGGGAAAGAAGCCGCCTGGCAAGAAGGGGGCTGAGACTCCCGAGGGTCCGATCTTTGCCCGGGAAGCCCCGGCAGAGGAGGCGGGCGGCTCGGAAGAGATGCCCGTCTCCCATGGGGGATGGGAGGATCTCCATCGCCGCCTCGAGACCCTTGACCGCGCGGTCATGACCCTGGCGGAGGAAATTCCGAGGGCTGGCGTTCTTCCGTCCCGTCATGCCGATGAAACGGTCGCTGTTCAGGCCACAATGGGGGAGATGCTCTCCGACTGGAGCGACCGCTTCGAGATGGCTCTGCAGGAGCTCGCCGCCCATCCTGCGGTGACCACCGATCCCGTCCTGTCTCGTTATATGGAAAAGGTTCAGGAATTCCGGACCCAGGCGGTCTCCCTGGCCGACATGGCCACCCAGGAGTCCGGGGAGAAGACCTTCGGGCTTCTCAAGGCGCCCTTTTTCGAATCATTGTCCGATGAACAGAAAGACTGGACGGATCGCCTGAGATCGGTCCTCGGCCACCTCCACGCCGAGATCCGGGCCATGGAGGGAATCAGCAGGACGGGCCTCGCCCGGACGGAAGCCCCCGTTGGAAACTTTGGAAACGGAAAGGCCGCTCCGAAGGCGTAGCTGGCTGTCTGGCGGGATCCGGTGCGGGGGGATAAGGTCCGCCGATCAAAGACTCGAAAGCGAATTGAACGCGGGGATAAACGGGGTGGGAGGCGATCTTCCACCCCGTTTCAATCTTTAGGGAAGAGGATGAGCGCAAAATGGATTTTCAGGAGGTTGAAGGCGGCCCTTTTCTCCTTTTTCATTGCGGGACAGGGTCGACTCTGACGTATGCCGCGCGAAATTTTCTCGCGGGGATGATGGCAGAGCTAGAACCGCGACTGACTCTCGGAGAGAGGGCTTTTGAACTCGCGGTCCGCTGCGTGGACCGCCTTGAGGATTCCGGCCTCTTCAATGGGGGGAAGGGGGCGATCCCCCAGTCGGACGGAGTGGTTCGCCGGGACGCGGGAGGAATGGACGGGAAGAGCCTTGATGCCCTGGGAATCAGCCAGGTCCGTGGAATACCTTCCATGGCCCGCCTGGTGGCCGCTCTCATGGGACAGAGCGCCCATGTCCATCTGTCGGGATCGATGGTCGAGCGGTGGGCTCTCCGTCATGGGTGGCTTTCTGAGCTTCCGGAAGAAAAGGAGGATCCGACCTTTATGTGGGAAACGCTTCCAGGCCTTGCGGGTGAGGGAACGGTCGGCTGCGTGGTCCGGGATTGCCAGGGAGATCTTGCCGCCGTCACATCGACGGGAGGCATCGGCCGGATGTGGCCGGGTCGGATCGGAGACAGCCCGGTCGTGGGGGGCGGTTTCTATGCCGACAATGAGCGGGGGGCCATCTCCATGACAGGCGTGGGAGAGGCGATCCTGAAAGCCGGGGGCGGCGGGACCCTCCTTGCTTTGCTTGCCAGCACGTCGAAGGAGAATCGCGACACGATACTGTCCGGGTTCCTTGACCGCATCCAGGCACGTTTTTCAGGAGAGGCCGGATGCGTTGGTGCCGACAGGAACGGGCTTCCCTTTGCCGCCCATTCCACTTCCCGCATGGTTCACGGCTTTCTTCGAAAGGGGCACCATCATGTGAGCGACCAGGCATCCGGCTACAGGGGCCTTTCCTGAGACCCCTTTTCGGAGGCGTTGTTTTGGGGGCATGGGGGCCCTTATAATGAAAAGAGCTGCGATTCGGTGTCTCTCGCAAGCGAGGGGCCCTGAGAATTTCATCATCTTTCAGGAGACGACCCCATGCCGCATCCCTTTTTTGATTATGATCCCGCAGAAGATATAGAGATCCCCTATGCCCAGCTGAAGACGGATGGTCCCGAATGTCCATTTTGTGGAGAAGCGACCATGCTTGTGGATGGCGACTTCGTCTGTCTCGAGTGCAATGGGGGCTGGTATGGCCCGGAGGTGGGCTGAACTTCCCCGGTCCGGGGCTGGTTTGCTTGACTTGTCCTGTTTTCCTGCGTAACATCCATGATCGTGTGGCCCCGGATCATTCGGGGCCCTTTCCTTTCTCTATTTTCCAGAGAATCAGCGTCGTTTGCCCCCGTAGCTCAGGTGGACAGAGCAGAGGTTTCCTAAACCTTTGGCCGGGTGTTCAAATCACCCCGGGGGCACCAGCTTATTTTAAGCCATTCTGTGAACACTCTTGCCTTCCAATTTTCCAGCTTTTATAATTAACGTGGTCAAAACGTAGTCAAAAAACCAAATTTTGGGTCATTTTTAGGGCTCCTCAGGAAAATTTGTTGGTCCATTCGGGGACCGGTAATGCACCAAGTGTATGGTACAAAGCTATTTCTTGAACCTTAAAGGTCCGAAAACCGTACGATTTTCTCGCGGTCAATTTCGCCCTGGTTTTAAAGCCCTCAACGGTTCCGCTTGAGACCTGTCCCTTGGCTCGGAA
>JAKBXW010000105.1 GCA_021840555.1 Nitrospirota bacterium | reverse complement strand
AACAGGATTCCCCTCTTGTTCCTGCGGGAACGGACCTTTTTTCCGGTTCCCGATATTAACCAGAATTAAACCGGATTGTTAACTCTTGGGAATGTTTTCGCAATAAAAACCAAACATTCCGTTAATTTCTCCATGAAAGAATCGAACCCATACTTTCCATGGGGATTCTTATCGTCGGAAAGTTCGCTTCCAGCCTTATTCCAATTTCAATTCATCTCGGAAATTAATGCAAACCCAAACGAAAGGATCCGGAATGGAAATCCGATTCCAACAATGGGTCGCGGGACTCGCGGTCGCCGGAGTGGCCTTCTGGCCATTCGACCGGACCGTCCTTGCGGCCTCCTCCCCCGGGGGCGTTCCCCCGCCTTCCCCGTCCATGCCGGGGAACCCTGGCGAATCTCCCTCCGTCCTGTACGGGACGGTTCGTTCGATCAAGGACAGGAAGCCCCTCCCGAAAGTCCCGGTCGTGCTGACCAATGTCAAGACCGGCGAGACCATCGAGGGAGCGACCACCTCCCAGGGGTCCTACATCTTTTCCGGCCTTCCCCCCGGCGACTACAAGATCCTGGTGGGAGGCGGGAACTTCTCCGTCCAGAGAAAGGAAGGATTCCTGAAGGGGGGAACTGTCGGAGAAATGGACTTTGCGGTCAATCAGCTGTCTCGTGGCGCCTCCGAAATTCTCGGGACGGTCTACAAGGGCCACGGGAACCAAAAGATACCGGTCCGGGCGACCCTGGCCGTCAAGAACGCGAAAACGAAGGAGGTATACCAGGTCGCCTCCACGGAATCGGGCGTGTTCGACCTGAAGAACATCCCGGCGGGGGACTACATCCTCTCTGCCGTGAAGCGCGGCTATCTTCCGTATACGCGGGAGATCTCGGTCAACGGAAAGACGACCGCCGACATCCGGCTCAGGGTCAACACCCTGGCCCAGGCCAGCATCAACGCCTCGAGCGACAAGAAGATTAAAAATACGACCGGAGCCATCTCCGTGGTCGGACGGCAGAAGTTCGTCCAGAACCTCTCCACGGGCGCCTCCTACGCCCTGATGCTCAACAGCCCGTCCATCGAGTACTTTTCCCGGAGCGGAAGCCAGGGCATCTCGGGCGGCATGAACTATTTCTCCTGTCGGGGCTATACGGTCGGGGCTGCCAATACGGTCAATACGGGTACGTCCGGGATCGAGATCTCCATAGACGGCGTTCCTATGAACATCGAGGCCGACGGCGGGGAAATCTATGATCTGGGGGTCATGAACACCGACATCGCCTCCGCCACCATCCAGCGCGGAGTGACCACCTCCCGGCAGATGGGGAACTATGCGGCGGGGTGCGCGATCGACTTCCACCTGGTCGACCCGACGAAGGACGCCTACAACACCATCACCTCCGGAGGAGGATCCTACGGGGCCTTCTATACGAGCTACGTCAACAACTCCGGAGTCAACGACACCACCAACACCGGAATGTACAATGATTTCACGATCATGACCCAGAACGGATTCCGGGAGTTCATGGGGGATTTCACCGAATACCAGTACTACGGGAACGTAACGAAATATCTGGACAACGGCAAGCTGTTCGCCCTGATCACGGCCAACTACAAGAACTACGACCGGGGCGGGGCGATCTCCCTCCAGGACTACAACCAGTACGGCTACAGCTACAACGGGCTGCCGAACGGGGAAAACACGACATTCCCCAACGGCGTGAACCAGCCGGACTCTCCCTTCTACAAGAACTGGAACTACGCCAGGTTCATGTTCGACATCGGCTACGACGCCCAGATCAACTCCGTGGTCAAGGTGAAGAACACCCTTTTCGGCGAATTCACCCCGAACGGATCGGTGAGCCTCCCGACGGCCACGACGGCGACCACCCCCGGGACCGGGGCCGCGACCGGATTGACCTTCAATTCCCAGACGGCCGACTACAACAACCAGTACGGCTCGCCCTACATGTTCAACTACTTCCAGGCCGAAGGGATGAAGCTCGGCGACATCCCCGAGATAAAATTCAAAGTGGCCTCGAACGACAACCTCTATCTTGGTATGAGAGGCTCCTATGCCGACTACCGGTATTTCATCAACCCTCTCTTCAACAATATCACCGGAGGAAGCGGAAACGCCCTCTACTCCCAGGTCACGATCGGGGGATACCTCGAGGATCACTATCGTCCGGCCGACTGGACCCTGATCAGCGCCGGGTTCAGGGTGATGTCCGTCCAGCAGTACTACAACGACCTGGCCTCTTCAGCCCAGCAGGCCCTGCTCAACCAGAACGGAGCGGGAGGGGAGGCGGGGGTGAGCAACGGCTCCTCGATGCTGATCCCGATGCCCCATCTCGGAATCAACATCTACCCGACAAAACACTGGAAGCTCTATGCCAATGCCGGCGAATCCTTTGCCCCCCCGGCCATCTTCGCCTTCAAGGGGCTGAGTCAGAGCCAGCTCCCCTTCAACATCTCTCCCGAAACGATCTGGGACTACGAACTCGGAGTCCGGTACAGCACGAAGAAAGGATTCATCGCAGGAGACGTCTTCAGCGACTATCTGAGCAACATGTACAACACCGTACTTCTCCCCTCGACCGTCAACGGCGTCACCTCCCTGATTCCTCAGCCGTCGACCGCGGGTTCGGCGCGCGAGCAAGGGGTCGAGCTCGACGGAAAAGTCGCCCTTGGAGCCGGATTCGGACTCGAGGCCAATTATTCCTACATCCAGGGACTCCTGACGAGCGACGTCCAGGGTCTGGGGCTTCCGACGTCCCAGCAAATCAACGTGAGCGGAGATCTGATGCCGTTCGTTCCGCAGGGAATGGGAAACCTGGCCCTGACGTACGACCATGGCCCGTTCCATCTCACGGTGGACGAGCGGTACACGGGGGTCATGAACGTCATCGATTTCGGCGGCGGACCGCCCGGGAACGGAAACTATCAGGCGAATTCGCCCGCCTACTTCGTGACCGACCTCTTCGCGACCTACGATCTTCCGAAGCTGTCGTGGTACAAGAAGGCCAACCTCTTCGCGAGCGCCTACAACCTGTTCAACACGAACTATTACAATCCGGCCTATTTGACACCCGGAGCCAACAATATCGAAACCCTCTTCGTCTATCCCGGCGAACCGGTCAATGTCTTCGGAGGGGTCAGCATGACCTTCTGAGCTTAGGCCGGAATTCGCGCGTTGTCGGCCCGGCCGGGATCGTTCCTGCCGGGCTTTCGTTTTCGGGAAAACCTTCGTTCGACGACATTTCCAGGCCCGATTCCGAATATATTGACGGACCATTGACGAATCCTTAACCCAATAGACTTTCCTTCTCTACCCTTGTTTGACCCAGGCGTCATCCGGTTCCCGTATCCTCAAAATGTCCGATGGAAGAATGCAGGGCACATTTGCCTTGAAATTCCAGTCCCGGTCGGCGAGGGATGGTTTTCTCAGGGAGGGCCGGGCAACCATTTCGATATCCATGATCGACTCTGCGATGTTTCTCCGGTATCGCATTTTAGGATGGAGAGGAGCGTCGGAAAGCGACGGGCTGTGAGAGGCCGGGAAAATGCGTGGGATTTTTTTCGGGACTGTTCCGGACTTCCTGAGGCTGAGACGTTTATGGGGACGGGAGTCCTCCTGGAATGTCCATTGTCGTGGAGTCGTTCGATTCGGATTACTCAAGGGGGCGATGAAAATCAGGCGCCGCACCGGCGCATTTTCCCTCCGGATCCTTCTCTCTGGGCTGCAAGGAGGAAGCTGCGATGGTCCGATTGACCGGAAACGAAGCACTCGACGAGGCCTGTTATGCGGTCCGCTACAGTGAAACCCTCCTCAACACGACCTTCTACGGCGAGCGGGAAGGAGCCCGCTTTCATCTCGATCCGCGGGAGGTCCTCGACATGGTGGACCGGCGGGTGTTGAAGCCGGAGGAGCTTTCATGCGAGGCGCTGTCCGTCTGGGAGCATCTCGAGCGTCCGACTTGCGCGACGGGTTTTCTGCATGTCCGTCTCGGATCGAGGGTGGTCCTCGTCCTGGCGAAAGACCACGGATCCCGTCTGGCAAAGAGGGTCCGGGGGTTCGCCGTTCTGTCCCCGGTGTTCGGAAAGGCCGTCCGCTGGGCAAAAAACGCTCCCTTGACCGCTCCCGGTCTCGATCGCCGGGAGTTCATCGGCCGCCTCAAGCCGCGCCTTCCGCTCCGGAGGGGGGAGTGGCAACAGAACGGGGATCTCCGGCGGCATGCGCGGGAGATCGCGAAGGCTCTGGCCGACCTCTTCGGAATCGACCTGGAATCCGTCCGGGAACGCTTCAGGGCCATGAAAATCGTGGACGGGGATAGCGAACAGTCCTACGGAGGGAATCTCCTGGACATCGTCCTGGAACGGATCGAAACATCGTCTACCAAGTGCGTGGAAGAATGTATCCCGGGGACGGAATCGCCGGATCCGCTGGCTTGTCCGGAAGGAGCCGATCCCGGATAAATTCCCGGAAAGAGGGAAGGATCCGTCCGGGCGAGAGAGGCTCGGAGTCAGGCGCCGAACTAGGAAAAAGGCATGCCGGTTCGATCGAGCGCATGCCTTTCGTAAGGGGAAGAAAACGGATCCGACATGGAGGTCCGGTTTCTTTCCCGAATTTTGCTTCAGGAACAAAAAACAAAAAGGAGGTTCGTCGTGAGCAGTCTTTTTAAAAGTGATCCGGTGAGGGAATTCGAGGAGTTCGGACGGCGCATGATGCCGTGGTTCGGCCGGTTCGGGCAGGAGGCCGTCCCGGATGCCGGAAAATCGATGACCGTGTTTGACTGGATGCCTTCAGTCGATGTGGTCGAGGAGGATGATGCTTATGTCCTGTCGGTGGAACTTCCGGATGTCAAAAAGAAAGACATAAAGCTGACCGTGGAGAACCGGATCCTGTCGATTTCCGGCGAGAGGAAAAAGGAATGGGAAGAGGACGAAGGAGTCCGCTATCACCGGGTCGAGCGTTGCTACGGATCGTTTTACCGAAGCTTCTCGTTGCCAGACGATGCCGATCCGGCGGAGTTGACGGCAACAATGAAGGGCGGCATCCTGAAAGTCCGGATAGAAAAACATTCCGAGACCTCGACGAAGGCCATCCCGATCCAGTCCGAACATGAGGAGGAAGAGGAAGAATAACGCCCTTGATCTCGCCTGCAGACCCTCATGCTCTGGCCTTGGCTCTTTTTCGGATCGGCCCGGTGGGATTGTCCTCTCCCGGGCCGATCATCGGAAAATTCGGGGCTTCGTCCTTCAAGTCGAAGAGAGTCGACATGTTTTGCTCGGCGGGGATGACAGGAGGGCGATCATGGAATTTTCTCCCGCCTTCAGACAGGATCTCCCGCCCCTGCTCAAGGAGCTGACGGGAAGAGGGGAGGGAACTCCTCGAGGGGGTCCGCTTTCCCCGCTCTTGGCGAACGTCCTGCTGGATGACGTGGACAAGGAACTGGAAAGAAGAGGGCACCGATTCGCCCGTTATGCCGACGATTGCAATGTCTACGTACGCAGTCGGCG
>JAKBXW010000104.1 GCA_021840555.1 Nitrospirota bacterium | reverse complement strand
GGCGACGGGATACACCCTTGAGGCTGTTCACCAGATTCGAGATGGCGACTTTCGGCGGATAGTTAACCAACAGATGCCCATGGTCTTCTTCCCCGTCGCCTTCCACCGGTACCGCGCTGGATTGTTAAAAACACAATGGCGTCCGTGTCTCATATCTGTTGACTTGTCCATGCGACCAAGCATAATGGACAACATGAAAACAATTCAAGCCTTCAAATTCCGCCTCGCTCCGACCGCTGAACAGGAGGCCCTTTTGAACCGCCATGCGGGATGCGTCCGGTTCGTGTGGAACAAGGCCCTCGATCTCCAGACGAGGCGGCTCGACGCCGGGATCCCGATTCTCTCCTGCGGGGACATGGCGAAGCTCCTGACCCTGTGGCGGGCGAGCGATGAGTACGGGTTTCTCGCCAATGGCCCGGTCCATCCCCAACAGCAGACCCTCAAGAACCTCGACCGGGCTCTGTGGAAGGCCCTGACAGGCAATCGGGGCTTCCCGCAGGACAAGAAGAAGGGGAAGGGGGATTCCCTCCGGTATCCCGACCCCCTTCAGGTGAAGCTCGATCTTGCAACCCGGGATGCGGAGGGAAGAAATCTCCTTCCCCGACTTTTTCTCCCGAAGGTCGGCTGGGTCAAGATCCGGGTCTCCCGGCAGATCGGGGGGGATCTCAGGAACGCCACCGTGACCCGGAAGGCCGGACGATGGGCCGTCTCCCTCCAGACGGAACGGGAATGTCCGGAACCTCTGCCGAAAGCGGCACCGGAGGTCGGACTGGATCTCGGGGTGGTTTCCTTCGCCACACTCTCCGACGGAACGAGGCTGCATCCCTCCCCGGAGCTTGTGGCGGTCCTGAAACGGGCCGAGGAGCGCCTCCGTTGGGAACAGCGGAAGCTCTCCCGGAAATACCGGAGAGGGAAAAAGAGCAACAACTACCGGAAGCAGAAGCTCCGTGTGGCGAGAGCCCACGAGATGGCCTTCAACATGCGTCTGGATTTTCTACACAAGACCTCGTCGATTCTCGGCAAAACCCAAGCCGCAGTCTTTGTCGAGGCTCTGAAGATCCGGAACATGACGAAGAGCGCCCGGGGAACGAAGGACGTTCCCGGCCGGAACGTCCGGCAGAAGGCGGGGCTCAACCGCTCCATCCTGTCTTCGGGATTGGGGACGTTCCAGTCCCTGCTGGAATACAAGCTGGAAGGGAGAGGCGGACGACTGGTCCGGGTCGATCCCCGGAACACGAGCCGCACCTGTTGTGTGTGCGGCCATGTCTCTCCGAAGAACCGGCCGGATCAGGCGACCTTCCGCTGCGTCTCCTGCGGTCATACGGAAAACGCCGACCTCAATGAGGCCAAGAACATTCTCAGGGTCGGGCAGACCCGGTGCGCCTGTTCGGGGGATCCGTCCTCCGAGTCGGCGGCCTGACCGTTCAGGCCGTCCGATCCATCCCCGTCTCCAAAAAGGGGAGGTGGCAGGAAGGAATCCCCTTTCTTCCCGCTTTCGCGGCGAGCGAGGCGAGAGGAAGGGGAGGATGTCAATGTGCCCCAAATCCCTGAAAGAATCGGGGGTCGACGCCTCCGTGTGATTCTTTCCGACGGAGGCCGTTGCGGTTAGAATGGAAGGAGAGTGTGTCCGGTCGACAGAACCCGGCCGCGGGTAGAGTTTCCCGGGCCTTTTCAAGCAGGAGAGCCATGCTCGACAGGAATCGGATTCTGAAGGATCCCGCGGCGGCCGAACGGGCCTTCCGCTCGCGCGGCCTATCGGTGGAGATGGGGGCTCTTATGGACCTCGACGCCGAATGGTTCGGCGCGGTCCGGGAATGGGAGGCCCTCCGGGAGAAGCGCAACACCCTCTCCGCCGAAATCGGACTCCGGAAGCGGAAAAACGAGCCGACCGGGGAGATCGAGGCCCAGGTCCGGTCCGTGAACGAGGCGATCGGGAGTGCCGAGGAGAAGAAGCGCGCTCTCGAAGCCCGCCGGGAAGAGGTGTGGCTCTCCCTTCCGAACATCCCCCACGACAGCGTTCCCGTCGGAGCGGACGAGACCGGGAACGTCGAGCTCCGGCGCGCCGGTGAGCCCCCCGTCTTTTCCTTTCCCCCGAAGCCCCACTGGGAAATCGGGGCGGGGCTCGGCATCCTGGACTTCGACCGGGCGGCCCGGATGTCGGGAGCGCGCTTCTCCCTTCTCTCCGATGCCGGCGCCCGCCTCGAGCGCGCCCTCGTCGCCTTCATGCTCGACTGCCACACCGCCTCCCCCCGACCCGACGGGTCGTCCCCCTACCGGGAGCTCTCGGTCCCCTACCTCGTGCTTCCGGAGAGCCTACGGGCGACCGGCCAGCTCCCCAAGTTCCGTGAGGAGCTCTTCTACGTCGAGGCCGACGATCTCTATCTGATCCCCACGGCGGAGGTCCCCGTCACGAACACCCTGCGGGGCGAAATCGTCGAGGAGGCCGCCCTTCCCCTCAAGTTCTGCTCCTATACCGCCTGTTTCCGGCGGGAGGCGGGGGCGGCGGGAAAGGACACGCGGGGACTGATCCGGCAGCACCAGTTCGACAAGGTCGAGCTGGTCTGGTTTTCCACCCCGGAAGACTCCTGGACCCATCTCGAGACGCTCACGGGGGACGCCGCCGGCATCCTGGATCGCCTGGGGCTCCCCTATCGCGTGATCGCCCTCTGCACGGGAGACCTGGGCTTCTCCGCCGCCAAGACCTACGACATCGAGGTCTGGTTCCCCTCCCAGGGCCGGTACCGGGAGATCTCCTCCTGCTCGAACTTCACCGACTTCCAGGCCCGGCGGGGACAGATCCGGTACCGTCGCTCCGCAGACCGGAAGGTCCAGCCTCTCCATACCCTGAACGGTTCGGGGCTGGCCATCGGCCGGACCCTGGCCGCCATCTTCGAGAATTTTCAGACGGAGGAGGGGGGGGTCCGGATTCCGGAGCCCCTGGTCCCCTACATGGGGGGAATCTCCTATCTCGACCCCAGAGACGCCGTTCCGCTTTCCGGCTCTTCCCGGGCGGTTCGGGAAAAACGAACGACGACAGACCCTCAATATGAAGGATGATCCGATGGCAGACGGCAGCGCGAAGGGAACAGTTCTTTTTGTGGGGCGGGACATCTTTCTCGGAACGATGGTTTCCCAGGTTGTCCAGAAGACCGGCTTCTCCTACCGTTCTTCCGTTCCGGCCAATGTCATCGAGACGGTGTCGGGGGATCCCAGGATCCGGGCCGTGGTCGCGGACCTCAAGGAATCCAAGGAGTTTCTTTCCGAGATCGTGGAGTCGGGAGGGACCGGAAGCCGTCCGCGCCTGATCGCCATCGCCTTCCACACCGACATCGACTCCAAGCGCCAGGCCCAGAAGGCAGGGTTCGAGCATGTGATCCACCGCTCCCAGATCCAGTCCCTCCTTCCCCAGATCCTGACCGAAAAAAAACCGTGAGTGCCCCATGCTCCGCATGATTCTCCCGCTCCTCCTGGTCCTGGTACCCGTTCCACTCGCCCTCGCATTCCCCCTTCCGGACTGTCCCGGGCCGGCTCCGTCCTCCCTTCCCCCGGAGCCGAAAGGCCCCCCGACGGAGCCGGAGATCCGCTCCCTTCTCCTTGCGGCCCGGACCGTCCGGGACGTTCCGTCCGCCCGTCCGCTCGGAGAGGAGGCCCTCTCCCGGGCCGGAGCGATGGTCTCCTCCCTCCTTGCGGAACGCCCGGAAGACGCGACCCTCCACGCCCTGGCGGGGGAGCGGGATCTTCTTCTGGTCCAGTACCGGGGCTTTCCGGGAGGCATGGCCTACGGGAAGAAGGCGGCGGCCGAAAACGACCGGGCCCTGACGCTCGATCCCAAAGACGCCGAAGCCCATCTCTCGAAGGGGATCGAACTCTATTTCAAGCCCTGGTTCGTGGGGGGGTCGGTCCCCCGGGCCCTCAAGGAATTCGAGCGGGCGAACCGTCTCCGGCCGGACGATCCCCGGATCCTCTCCTGGATCGGGATCGCCCGCCACCGTCTCGGACATCCCGGCGCCCGCTCCTTCATGGAAGCGGCCCTGAAGCTGTGTCCCGGAAGCCCCCTCTACGAGGCCCGGGCCAAAACCTTCGATCCCCGGGCCAAGCACCGGTGATCGAGCAAGGTCAGCGCCGATACCTCCGGCGGGAGGAGCGGGTCCACCACCGGGACTATCCCGAGTGGGGGACGGGCCGGGTGGTCGAGACCCGCGAATCCTCGGTACCCGGCGGGGCCTGTTTCGTCCTTGTCCTCTTCGAGGACGGCCAGGAGCGTCTCTTCTTCAACGATCTGAACGATCCCCGCTGCTGCTACTATGCGGGACTCCTCCGAAGCCTTCGGGCCCTGTAGGAGACCGTCGCCGCCGGCGATCGCGCGTTCCTGTCCTTCCTGTCCCTTCCGGTTTCACCTCTCTCCGGTCTCTTCCGGGCCCTTCTGCCGATGACCCGCCAAGGCGTTCTCCCGGGAGGCCCCCTCCGCGACGACCCACTCCCTGGTCCGGCCCCTTTCCCCCCAAGGCCGGCCGGATTCGAGAAGAAATCAAGGCCCTGGAGGAATCCGGGAAAACTGTCCGTCCCCCCTGCGTCGCCGAATCATGTTGTCTCTCATGGTGACAGGTCGATAAAGTCTGCCATGGCATGAAGCTGAGAAGCTTTCCAAATGTTTCGGTCATGGGGCGCCAGCTCAAATAGTGCTCCAGGTGCTTCGTGGCCACCCCATGAATCCGTCGCCTCCACTCTTTCAGCCGAGAACGGGTGGCGGAAGCTGCTGGATGTGGTAGGCGCCAGCCAAGACTCTGATCCCCTTGTTCAGGTTCACCGCCCATGGGCCACGCTCCTCTTTCGAGTCGACAGGGCGATGGGGCCTTTTTCTCCTCCGTCCGAGCAGAGAACCGCATCCCGGGCCAGGAGGGGTTCCAGAACCGGAACCAGTTCCCGGAAGAGCCTCCGTTTTGCGTCCCGGCCGCCCCGTTTTCGAGCCTGTCCCCCAAGTCTGCCCCCGCTGTCCTTTGCCGGATCCCGAAAACCAGGTTTCGTCGGTTTCTACGATGCCGCTTTCCTTCCGGGCCGAAAGACAGGAAGGCAAGGCCCGAAACCGGTGCCTCCGCAGAAAGGCGGCTTTGGTATTGATCCCGCGTCGTCCGGCCGCTTCCCGGACCGAACCCCTCGCTGAATTTCTCCAGGAAATATGGCCATCGGACCTTCTGGTGCAGTCCCGAAAGGGCGTGTCCTGAAGGTGCGCCGGCATCCACGGCATCGGAAGCGCGGGAACCCGGCGGACTGTTCCCACGGCCGGACTCCGGATGCTGGCATTGAGACACGCGGTGGAAGTCCCACCAGAGAAACCACCTCGTCCACCGGGGCCTTCTTGCTTCTCCCGCTGTTCCATCAAAACTGAAAGAGTTGTTAAAAAGTAGGATATCTTTCGACAGGACTCCGCGAGGTGGAGTGCGCGCGGGCCGCCGGCCCCCACATGGATCCCGGGAGAAGCACCTCCCGAAGCTTCAAAGCCCTTCGCGATGCCCTCAG
>JAKBXW010000103.1 GCA_021840555.1 Nitrospirota bacterium | reverse complement strand
GCGAGCTCGATGAATCGGGCCTCGAAGCCGGTCTGCCGGGCCTTCCAGGAGAGGTAGTGGGGGTCGATGGGGATGCAGTGGCCCCCGAGTCCCGGTCCCGGATAGAAGGGCATGAATCCGAAGGGCTTGGTCGCCGCCGCCTCGATGATCTCCCAGATGTTGAGGTTCAGGTTGTGGCTCATGAGGGCGAGCTCGTTCACCAGGCCGATGTTGACGCTCCGGAAGGTGTTTTCGAGGAGCTTCACCATCTCCGCGGATTCGGTGGAGGTGACCGGCATCACCCGCTCGACGATCGATCCGTAGAGGAGGGAGGCCAGCCGGGTGCATTCGGGGGTGATGCCACCCACCACCTTGGGGGTGTTCACGATGTTGAAGACGGGGTTGCCCGGGTCGACCCGCTCGGGGGAGAAGGCCAGGAAGAAGTCCTTTCCGACCTTGTGGGCCCCCTCGGCTTCCAGGGCGGGAAGCATCACCTCCCGGGTCGTTCCCGGGTAGGTGGTGCTCTCCAGGATGATCAGCTGGCCGTTCGGGTTCCGGTTGGCCACCAGATTGTCGAGAGCCGCCACGATGTAGGAGATGTCCGGATCCTTGGTCTTGCGAAGGGGCGTGGGGACGCAGATCGACACGGTGTCGGCGGTCGCGAGCCGGGAAAAGTCGGTGGTCGCGACCAGAGTGCCCTTCTTCACGCATTCCGAGAGCTCCGGCGTCGGAACGTCGGGGATGTAGGAGATTCCCCGGTTGATCTGGTCGACCCGGGGGGAGTCGAGATCGAAGGCCACCACCCGGAATCCTTTTTTCGCGAACTCCAGGGCGAGCGGAAGCCCCACGTATCCGCATCCGATGATCCCGACGACCGCTTCGCGGCTTTGAATTTTCTTTTCGAGCGACATGAACGACTCCACCTTTTTATGAGGGTACGGGTTATTCGACCGTCACGGATTTGGCGAGATTTCGCGGACGGTCCACGTTGAGTCCCCTGGCGCAGGCCGTGTGGTAGGCCAGAAGCTGGAGGGGAACGGAGGACAGGATCGGGAAGAAAATTGGCGAACAGTCCGGGAGGGAGAGTTCGGTCGAGACCACCGGCGCCATGTCCGAGAAGGCGGACTCCGAGGAGATTCCCGTGAGGCGCGCCCCCCGCGCCAGCGTCTCCTGCATGTTGCTCACCATCTTGGGGAGAAGGCGCGGGTCGGGGGAGATGAGGGAGATCACCGGGGTTCCCCGGTCCACGAGCGCCAGGGGGCCGTGCTTGAGTTCGCCGCCCGGGTAGCCTTCGGCGTGGATGTATGTGATCTCCTTGAACTTGAGCGCCCCTTCGAGGGCGAGGGGATAGTCCCCTCCCCGTCCGAGGAAGAGGACGATGGGGGCGGAGGCGAGATCGGCCGCCAGGGGCATGATCGACGAGGAGAGGGAGAGGCTCTTGTCGAGCCGCCGGGGAAGCTCCAGGAACTCCGACAGGAGCTGCTGGTAGGAGAGCCCGGTCTTTTCCCGGAGGCGCTCCTCGGGGGCCAGGTGGATCGAAAGAAGGGTCAGGAGGGCGATCTGGGAGAGGAAGGTCTTGGTGGCGGCCACCCCGAACTCCGGCCCCGCTTCGAGAAAGAGGACGGCGTCGGCCTCCCGGGCGATGGTGCTTCCCGGAACGTTCACGAGGGCCAGGGTCGGAACCCCGGCCTCCCGGGCCATCCGCACCGCCGCCAGGGTGTCGGCGGTCTCCCCCGACTGGGTGAGCGCCACGAGAAGATCCGATTCCGGGTCGAGGATCGGGTCCCGGTAGCGGAACTCGGAGGCGATCTCCACCTCGACGGGAAGGCCGGCCAGTCCTTCCATGCGGTACTTGCCCAAAAGCCCCGCGTGGTAGGAGGTGCCGCAGCCGACGATCCGCAGGCGCCGGGCTCCGGAGAGGACCTTCTCGACCTTGGGCGGAAGATGGACCGTGAGCCCTCCGGGCCCCGAGGCGATCTTGCCCGCGAGGAGCTCGGCCAGGACGCGGGGCTGCTCGCAGATCTCCTTGACCATGTAGTGGGGATACTCCCCCTTGCCGTGCTCCTCGGTGCGGCTCCGGCCGATCCGGCAGGCCTCTCTCTTCCGGCCGCTCGAGATGCAGAGGATCTCGTAGGCGCCGGAAGGATCCGCCGTCAAAAGGTCGTCCGGCTCGAGAAAGACGGTGGAGCCCACTTCGGCAGGGAAGGCGGTGACGTCGGAGGCGACGAAGAGCCCGTGGTCGCAGAGGCCGAGGACGAGGGGGGCTCCCCGGTGGACGGCGATCAGGGGATGGGCCGGGTCCGAGTGGAGGATCAAAAAGGAGTAGGATCCCTCCAGAAGATGGAGGACCGAACGGACGGCGTCGGCCAGCGGCAGACGGCCTGTGGCCATGGCCAGGTTGACGAGGCGGACGATCACCTCGGTGTCGGTGTCGGAGAGGAAGACCTCCCCCTGGACTTCGAGCTCCTCTCGAAGGATCCGGGAGTTCTCGACGATCCCGTTGTGGACGATCAGGAGGGGGCCGGCGGCGTGGGGGTGGGCGTTTCGTTCGGAGGGAACCCCGTGGGTCGCCCAGCGGGTGTGGCCGAGACCTGTGGTTCCGGAGGCCATCGTGTTGTTTCCGATTTTCTCCCGAAGCTCCCGCGTCGCTCCCACCGATTTCACGATCGCGGCCCCTTTCGGGCCCAGGACCGCCACTCCGGCGGAGTCGTAGCCGCGGTATTCGAGCTGTTCGAGTCCGTCCAGAAGAAAGGAAAGAGCCGGCTTTGTTCCGGTATATCCGACGATTCCGCACATGATCTGGCCTCCTTGGTTGATGTGCCGAATCCTTCCCTGCATTTGTCGTGCCAGCTTAAAACAAGCGGGAAAGACGGCTACCGGAAAAGGACCGGTGAAGAGGACTTTCGGCGGAAAACGGGTCAGGGACAAAAGGAGGCTTCTTGCGGAGTGGAGAATAAAAAATATCCGGATCCGGAGGAAGGAGCAGTGTCAGGGATTTTTACAGGATCCGGGAGGCTTTGTTGTAAGCATTTGTCATTGATGAAATAAAAAGAATCGTTTTTTGGAACCGACTTTGCCTCCGTCGACGGGATTCGTCGATCAAGATCCTTCCATCCCGGTATTTTTTTAGATCAAGGGGCGCGGGACGGTGTTCTTTTTCCGCAGGGGGAAAAGGAGGCCGGCCGGATCGGAAAAAAGCCCCGGCGAGGCCCGGACCTGTTGATTTGCCCCGAAAACTCCCTGATAATGCCGGCTTCGAAAATTGCGGCGGGGCAAAGGCCTCAAGGATAAGGATCCGGAGAACGAGAAGGAGTAAACAACCCCGGCCTTCAGGCCGGGGTTGTTTACTTGGTTTTTTCTGGAGTTCCGGCCTGTGCCGTCGTTTTTGACCTCTCCCTTTTGCCCCCGTACCCCGGATTCCCCGGTTTCCGGCCTGACCGATCTTCTCAGGGTCCCTCGTCCGGATCCTTCGGAAGGGATGTGAACTTTCCCGCCAGCTTGTGCTTCTTGATGAAGAGGTAGACGGAGGGTTTGGAGATGTCCAGTTCGTGGGCCACCGCGGCCACGTTCCCGTTGTGCCGGACCAGACTTTCCAGGACCACCTCCTTTTCGAAGATCTCCCGGATTTCCTTGAGGGTCGGCTTTCCCTGGGCGCTTTTCTCGAGCGGCAGCCCCACGTCCTCCTCCCGGATTTCGGGGCCGTCGGCGATGACAGCCGCCCGGTAGATGACGTTGTGGAGCTCCCGGGCGTTTCCCGGCCAGGAATAGCTCTGGAGGGCCGCCGCAGCGGCCGCCCCGATGGTTTTTTCCGGGAGCTTGTTCGCCTGGCAGATCTTTTTGAGAAAGTATTCCGCCATGGGCAGGATGTCGGAGATCCGGCTCCGGAGGGGGGGGATCTCGAGGGTGAGGCCGTTGATCCGGTAGTAGAGGTCCTCCCGGAAATGTCCCTTGCGGACCTCCTCGGCCAGGTTCCTGTTGGTGGCGCAGACCACCCGGGCCTCGAAGGGAAGCTCCCGGGAAGATCCGACCCGGACGAAGGTTCGTTCCTGGAGGACCCGGAGAAGCTTCACCTGGAGCGCCGGCGACAGCTCCCCGATCTCGTCGAGGAAGAGGGTCCCCTTCCCGGCCGTCTCGAGATAGCCGGCCGCCTGGGCGACCGCCCCGGAAAAGGCCCCCTTTTCATGGCCGAAGAAGAGGCTCTCGGCCAGGTCCTGCGGAATCGCCCCGCAGTTGACCGGGACGAAAGGGGCCGCGGGCCGGCCGCCCACCTCGTGGCACAGGCGCGCGTACATCTCCTTGCCCACTCCCGTCTCTCCCAGGAGCAGGACGGGAAGGCCCGACGGAGCCACCATCCGGAGCTTTCGCACGATCTCCCCGATTTCGGGGCTTCGGCTGGGAAAGAACCAGTCGGGGAAGCGTATCTCCTCCGTTTTATCGGGTTTTTCCTTGCCGTCGAGGGCGTCGGAGAACCAGTCGATCATGCCGTCGAAGAACTCGGCGGGAGCGAATTCGATGAAGGAGGACCAGCTGTTCCGGAGGAGGCGCTCCACCACATGGTTGTCGAGCAGGAGGGGGTTCCGGGGAAACTCCTCCGTGGTCCCGGAGGGGGTGGGTCCGAGGAAGGGAGAGGGCTGGTTGATCTCGAGCATCTTGAGGACGACGGGGTGGTCGGGGGCGAACCGCAGCAGGAATTCGGCGAACCGCCGGAGGTTCTCCCGTTCGATCCAGTTGAAATGGATCGCGAAGCCGGCCTCGTCTTTTCTGGCGATCAGCCCCCAGGTCTCGACCGGTTCGATCCCGACGAAGCGCTGGTCCTCCTCCCCGTCGATCCGGAGGCGGACCCATCCCGAAAAATCCACCCGCCGGGCCGGCTCGATAAAGCAGCCGGTCAGGGAGAGGTTCCTGAGGAGTCCCTTGCGGAATCCGCCGGTCGAACCCCGGAAGAGAACCGAGACATCCAGCGGCAAACGGTCGTATTTTCTCACGGCAACATGGTCCTTTCCCCCTCCCCCGTCTCCGTCGCGGAGCGGGGACCTCGCCTTCGGTCGATCCCATTCGGGTCATCATTATATGTGTTTGATCCGATCATTTCCAGTTAATTACAGCCAGGATTTTTTTGTGCGGCTCAACAAATCTGGCCTGGAATTTGCTCTATTGGCTGAAGAAAGCGACAGGCAGTCGGTGATTCGACCAGGGGAATCAGTCTGTCGTGAAGGTCCGGGCCCCGGGGGATTGGGGCTCCCGGGGTGAAATCCCGATCAAGGAGAAGAGATGTCGGTCGACGTGCTGGTGGTGGGAGCGGGGTTTGCGGGATCGGTGGTGGCGGAGCGGATGGCGGCCGCGGGGCGGAAGGTGCTGGTGATGGACCGGCGGGAGCACATCGGAGGCAACGCCTACGACGAGCCGGACAGCCGGGGAATCCTGATCCACCGGTACGGGCCGCACATCTTCCACACCAATTCGAAGGAGGTCTTCGACTACCTCTCGCGGTTCACCGGATGGCGGCCCTACGAGCACCGGGTTCTGGCCCAGGTCGATGGCCAGCTCCTGCCGATTCCCA
>JAKBXW010000022.1 GCA_021840555.1 Nitrospirota bacterium | reverse complement strand
CCTCGCTCGCACGCCACAGGGTCAGGAGCTTGGCCAGGTCCCCGCAGGAGAGAAGCGGAATCCCGGCGTCGAGGCGTTTTTCCTGGAGATCGAGGGCCTTGTTCCGCACGAACCGGACGCACCCCGCATGGCGCTTCAAAAGGGCCTCCTGTTCCGGGGTCGGAACGAGGCGGAATTTGAAGGCTTTCATTGTTTTCATGATCTCTATCCTGTCACAGGGCGAGGCACGCCTTATATCTCCGGCCTGAACGCAGGAGTTTTACGGCGCTTTTTCGATAAAACCGGAAAAAAGAACGAAGGAGGGGGCCGGGAACGAGGGAGGGCTCCGACAAAAGACGCAAGGGGAGCGTGGGGTTGTCGGCGTGTCGATTCCCGCGTATTGCGGCGTCTGGAGGCCGAGGAGGTTGAAGACGCAGTCACGGGAGCGCGAGAAGTGGCGGAAGAGAACCGGGATGTCGAGTCTCTTGCCGAGGTTTCGTCGGATCATGCCGAAGACACCGATGGTGAAGTTTCGGAGAGCGGCCATGACCTGGGGTCCGGAGCCGGTCCGAACGGTGGAGCGGTCTTCGCCGGAGGTGACGTCCCGCGTGTGGTGCAAGGCTTCGATGGCCAAGTGGTTCCGGACCCCGTGGAGAAGAGCCTGCGGGTTTCTCCCAGACAGGTCTATCCGGCCGCCCTATAGCAGGTTCCTAAAAACCGGGAGGGATCGACGAAGGTCTCGACGGCGTGGAGAATCAGATAGCGGACGTTGTTGGCGAGATAGGTCAAATGACCAGTCCCCCTCGGAAGGACTCTGACTTTGAAATCGTCTTGGAGCACGGGCGCGTCCGTTGACAATCGCGCGGCCCGTTGGGAAGATGGGGCTGAAGGGTCCCTGGAGCTGTCAGGGAAGGCGGACTTTTTCCCATGTCGTCAAACAATGAGGACCGTTCACGATCGACGAGACGAGCAAAAGCAGAAGTCCCTTCTATCCCGGGCAACCCGTTCCGGTGAATTTTTTACTGAAAAGCGCCATAAAGCTTCGGCGTTCAGTCCGGCGAATCCATCCCCGTTAACATAGGCGGAGGTGGCAGGAAGGAATTGCCTTCCTGCCCGCTTTCGCGGCGAGCGAAGCGAGGAAGGGGAGAATGTCAAAGGGCTCTCAAAAGCGAGGACTGGCGAAATATTATAAAATCATTAAATTACAGCAACTTGTATGTTATGTCACAGCCTCTGAAGGATCGAATTAAGAACGGGAGATTGCGGGGCGGGTACGATGTTTGATCCGAACTTCGAACTTCACAGTGAGTTCGACCAGACTGTCGAACATCCCGATGGGACGAAGGAGTTGTACAGGAACGGGAAATTTCTCCGGGGGGCGGGTGGTGAATGAAGACGATTGAGAATATGGTTCGTTGGGTCGGATTTGCAAGGGGCGACTGCGCCTCGATATTTTTCAAGCTCGAACATTGGGTTCGCGTACGATTTTTCCGTTTTTTGAATCGACCCCTTAGTGAGCGATGACGTATTGTGTTAAGGTATTACCTTGCGATACCTTTCATGGGAGGCCGCTTATGGGAACGACAACTCTTCGCCCTGTGGCGATCAAGATTGACGATGACATCAAGACTCGTATAAAGCGCTTGGCCGAAGCCCGTCACCGCACATCGCACTGGCTGATGCGTGAAGCCATCAATCAATACGTCGAACGTGAAGAGAAGCGCGAGGCATTTCGTCAGGACGCGCTCAAGGCGTGGGAAGATTATCGGACGACTGGTTTACATGTTACGGCCGCCGAAGCTGATGATTGGCTAGCGCAGCTTGAACAGGGTAACGACATCAAGCCGCCGGAATGCCACGTCTGAACTGGTCGTCGCAAGCGCTGCTCGATGTACAGCACCTCTATCGTTTCTTGGCCAGCAAGAACGTCGACGCGGCAAGGCGAGCTGTCAAGACCATCCGGCAAGGGGTTAAGTTGCTTGGGCAACAGCCTGGCATCGGTCGTCCCATTGAAGACATGCCCGACGAGTTTCGTGAGTTGGTGATCGACTTCGGCGACAGCGGCTATGTGGCGCGCTATCGGCTTGATGCTGACGAAGTCGTGATCTTGGCAGTGAGGCACCAGCGCGAAGCCGGGTACTACTGATGGCGGACATCATACAAGAGGGAGACCTTCAAAATCGGCTGAACGCGCAGGCCAGGGAAGACTTTGACCCTAACGGCGGGAAGACCCGTCGGCGGGGAGGTCATCGCAAATTGAGCTTTCGGAAATCCGACATCGAGCGTCTTCTGACCGAGCAGGAAAAAAACAAGTTCCACAACTTTCTGCGAAAAATGAAGTCGCTGCAGGTTCTGCATCCCGGAGAGTCCCGGGGGGAATACGTGTTCGCCCTTCGCATGGTCAGACTGTATGTCTGGCTTCAAACGATCCGGGACTGAAAAGGGGGGACCTCTTTTTATCGAAAAAACGCCGTAAGACCCCGGACTTCAGGCCTGACCCTGTCCCATAAAAAACGAGTGGGCACGGGAAAAAGTTTCCGGTACGATTGTCCGCATGAGAATTTGCGGACAGGAATTTGGGGGAGAGACGATTGCCCGGATCCGGGAGTTGATCGGGAAGGGACTGTCCCGAACGAGACTTTCACAGGAGGTGTGTCGCCTTCTGGACTGGAAAAACAGGGCGGGAAGGCTCAAGGAGATGAGCTGCCGGATGGCTCTCAATATTCTTCACGAGAAGGGCGAGATCGTTCTTCCGGAAGCCCGGGTCCTCGGTTTTCAGAAAAAGGCCTCTCCCAAAGCCTCGGAGATCGGTCCGGTGCTTGAGCCTTCCGTGATTTCCGGGCCGCTTTCGGATCTGGGAAGGATCGAACTCGTCCGGGTGAGTGCGGCGAAGAACAAGGCTCTTTCCCGGCTTTGGTTCGATCTCATGGTCCGATACCATTATCTGGGGTCGGGAACGCTCTGCGGGGCCCAGGTTCGCTATCTGATCCGAAGCGGGACGAAAGGGGTGGTGGGAGCCGCTTCCTTCTCGAGTGCGGCTTGGAAGGTCGCCGTCCGGGACACCTGGATCGGATGGAGTCCCGGGCAGAGGGTCGAGCGTCTGTCCCAGGTGGTTGCGAACAGCCGCTTTCTGATCCTGCCGCACGTGCAGGTTCCCAACCTGGCCTCGCATCTTCTGGGGAAACTGGTGCGGCGACTGCCCGGGGACTGGGAGGCGACCTACGGGGAACGGCCGCTCCTTCTTGAGACCTTCGTGGAGGAAGAACGGTTTGTCGGCACCTGCTATCGGGCGGCTGGCTGGCAGGAGATCGGTCGGACCGCGGGACTGGGGCGGCAGGGCCGGGGGGGGCCCGTAAAGAAGGTGCTGGTGTATCCTCTGGTCCCGGAGGCACGAAGCCTCCTCCGGGGAGGAGATCCGGTCTTCGCGCCGTCCTCCCCCCTTCCTCCTCCTCTTGACTGGGCCGAAGAGGAGTTCCGCGGAGTGTCCCTTCCGGACAAGCGCCTCAAGGATCGTCTCTTGATTCTGGCCCGGGACTTCTTCGCCCGTCCGGCCGCTCCGCTTCCGGAGGCTTGCGGGAGCCGGGCCAAGGCCAAGGCGGCCTACCGTTTTTTCGACCAGGACGAGGCGACGATGGATGTCTTGCTGAGACCGCACACCCAGGCGACCGAAAAGCGGATGAAGGGCCATCCGGTGGTGCTGTGCGTGCAGGATACAACGGAGCTCGACTATACGGCCCACCCCCGGACGCATGGAATGGGTCCTATCGGAAATCATCGCCTTGGCCCCATAGGGTTGATGATGCACGACACGCTGGCCATCACTCCCGACGGGACACCCCTGGGCCTTCTAGACGTGCAGTGCTGGGCGCGTCCGGAAGACTCCACCCGATCCCCCGTCGTTTCCGCGACCCCGGAAGAGAAAGTGGCCGCCCGGAAAGAGAAGGAAAAAAGAAAAAGGGAAAACAAGAGCGCTCCGATTGAAGAGAAAGAGTCGGACAAATGGCTCAAAAGCTTCGAGGCGGTCGCGAAGATCCAGAAGCGCTGCCCCGGAACGCGGCTGGTCAGCACGGGAGACCGGGAGTCGGACATCTATGACCTGTTCGTCCTGGCCCAAAAGGATCCGGACGGGCCGGAGCTTCTGATCCGGGCGGTCCAGCCCCGGAAAAAGACCGATGGAACCGCTCTTTGGGGGACCCTCCTGGAGCGGTCTCCGGAGGGAGAGATGGTCCTGACGGTTCCAAGGCGGCATAACCGGGCCTCCCGGGAGGCGATGATCGGGATCCGGTTCGCGAAGGTCGAGTTGGCTCCTCCGTTCCCCCGGAACAAAGGCTTGGCTCCCGTCACCTTGTGGGCGATCGCGGCGACCGAAAAAAACGCTCCAGAAGGGATCGAGCCGCTCTCCTGGCTTCTGCTCACCACGATATCGGTCGAGACCCTTGAGGAGGCGCGGGAAAAGGTGGTCTGGTATACCCGGCGCTGGGGGATCGAGGTCTTTCACCGGACGCTCAAGTCCGGCTGCAAGATCGAGGAGCGGCAGCTGGGAAACAGCCACCGGATCAAAGCCTGTTTGGCCATCGATCTGGTCGTGGCCTGGCGGTTGTATTATCTGACCAAACTGGGACGGGAGATCCCGGACGTTCCCTGCACGGTCTTCTTTGAAGAGCATGAATGGCGTGCTCTGGTGACCTTCCACCAAAAAGTTCCGGCGAGTCCCGAGGCCCCCCCGCCGACCCTTCGGGAAGCAACCCGGATGGTGGCGGGACTGGGAGGTTTCCTGGGAAGAAAAGGGGATGGGGAGCCCGGAACACAAACCCTCTGGAGAGGAATCCAGAGGCTTGACGACCTGTCGGCCATGTGGACAATCTTCACACGTTTACAGGTGTATTCCACAAGCCCCGTGCCCACTCGTCGGAAATATGGGTAAAGATCAGGTCTAAAGCCAGGGGCTTGCGCGGCAGATTTGGTCAAAAAATCCGGAAAAAACGGCTGGCGGATCCAGTCCGCCGAACTGGACGATCCAGGCGACCGGGAATAACCCGCTACTTTTTTTTCCCTTCGATCGCCTCGAGAACCTTCGCCACATGGCCGGCCACCTTTACCGACCGGAAGATCCGGATGATCCGTCCGTCCGGACCGATCACGAAGGTGCTCCGGTCTACGCCCATGCGCTTGACGCCATACATGGTCTTCTCCTTGATGACCCCGTAGGCATTTAAGATCGCTCCGTCGGGATCGGAGAGAAGCGGAAAGGGCAGCCCGTATTTTTTCCGGAATTTCTCGTGGCTCGCCACCGAGTCTTTCGAAACGCCCAGGACAACGATCCCCCTGTCCATCAGAATCCGTTCCGAATCCCGGAAGTCGCAGGCTTCGGTGGTGCATCCCGGCGTGTCATCCTTCGGATAGAAATAGAGAACGACCGTCTTGCCGGCAAAATCCGAAAGCGATACCCGAGGAGTCGCGGCTCCTGCTGCCTCCGCCGAGAAATCCGGCGCCTTTTCTCCCTCCGCCAATTCCTTTTCCGTGGACAAAGAATCCTCCTTATCGTGTCGTTCGCTTTGTTGTTCGTGGCAAGACGCATTCCCTGACGGGACGGGCCCAAGGCGTCAGCGCCCCGATCCCGGGTCCGCGTTCAGGATCACCGGAAGCCCGTTCTTCCCGGCTCCGATGATGATGATCTTCGTGTTCGGACTCTTGGCCAGCTTCTCCGTCGCCTCGATGCCCTTCCAGGTCAGGTAGCTTTTGGTCAGATTCTCCTGGACGATCTTCTGGAAGGCCGCGATGCCCTGGGCTTCGATCCGCCGCTTCTGGGCCGTCTTCTGGGCCACGTCAAGCACGTATTCCATCCGCTGGTAATTCTGCTCCTCGGTCAGCTTGCGCTCGATCGCCACCCGGATGATGCGGGGAAGGCGCACGTCCCGAATCAGGAATCCCTCGATGGTGAGGGGATAGTCCCGGAGTTTCTCCCGGATGCCCTCGAGAATGAGCCGTTCGATCGTCTCCCGCTGGCTCGAGTAGATCTGGGAGGGCGTGAAGCGGCCCACGATCTTTCTGGCCTCGCTCATGACGTAGGGGGAGATCAGGACATGATAGTAATCCGGACCGACCTTTTCCTGCAAGGTCGGAAGGGCCTTTCCCTGAACCCTGTAGAGAACGGAAGAATCCATGTCGATGGCCAGGCCGTTGACCGACAGGACGTGCAGGGACAGTCGGGCCTCCTGCGTCCGGAGATCGTAAATGTATAGCTCGTTCCAGGGAGCGATCACCTGGACTCCTTCCCGGTAGATCGTCTTCATATCGGTTCCCTGGCTGATCGTCCACAGGACGGCCGCCTTGCCCGGATCGATGGATTCGATGCAGCCGGGCAAGAGCGAAAGGGCGAAAAGGGACAGGCCGGCCACGGCCGCGCGCCCCCTGGACCTTGTCCGGCTGTCTTCGCAAGAGAAATGGCGGGGTTCGGGACTCGGGATCGTCTCCATCGGACATCTCCTTTTGATGACGATATTGGTTAAGGACCGACCTTGATGAGGTTCAACACCTCTCCGGTCTTTGGAATCTTCCGTGAAAAAAGTCCCAGCTGCTGGGCCCCGGGAAGGGCCACCAGCCGGGACTGGATGTCGATGGTCTGCCCCAGGTCGGTGTAGGTTCCGACCACCAGGACGTCGGCTCCCACTTTCTGTCCGACCTCCAGAAGCCTCTTGGTGTCGAGAAGCCCCTGCTCGATCCCCATCTCGTGAAGGGCTTCATAGACCTGCCCCGGATCGATGAGAAGGATGCCCGAATCCGAAGAGAGTCTTTCCCCAATTTTCTGGGAGAGATAGCGACCGAAGGTCCGGGAGGTCCCGGAAGGGGTGGTGTAGCGGATCACCGCCACCCGGATCTTCTCTCCGCCCCGAAGGCTGACGTCGTGGAGAAGCTTCTCGATGTCGGTGACGATGTCACTGATGGGAATTCCCCGCTGGGTCGGGATTCCCTGGGCGGGAGGAACGTAGGTCACGGCCGGCGAGGTCTGGCAGCCGGCGGACAAAAGGGCAAGGGCCAGAAAAACTCCCGTGGGGATCGCGGGGGCGCGATGGTGTGTCATGGGACCGACTCCTCCACATCGTTTTGGATGCTTTTCCGGACCGGACGGGTCCGTTGAAATACCTCTTATATTTTACACCATCGGGCAAAAGGAATCTTCAAGACCGGGCCAGCCTCCCAAAAAGAAGACCCAGGGCTGGAGCGGAAGGAAGAGAAGCGCTCCACTCCCCCGGGTCTATCGGGGAAGAAGGTGGTCCTGCCCTCCCTGAAAATAATACCAGAGGGAGAAGTTGGGGGTGGTGGCCAGGTATTCGTTATTGCCGAATGCGGGAAAGAGAATCCCGAATGAGGCGGCGAGGCGGTGGGTGAGGTTGTACTCGATCGTGGGCTGGACCCCGACGAGGTTGAAGGTGGAGGGATGGGTGTTGACGGGAAGACCGTCCACCGAAAAAGGGAGTCCCGAAAGCCCGGCGATCTCCAGAATGAAGCCCAGCCCGCTTCTGTCGTCCACCACATCCTCGATCCCGATCCGGTACTGGACCAGATCGCCAAACTGGGAAAAGACCGGAGCGTCCCCGGCGACGGCGGAGATCGATCCAGGCAAAGACAGGGTGTAATAGAGGTCCCCGAACAGGCGAAGGGGCTTCATATTCTTCCGGAGCATGGCGATTCCGGTGAAGGCCGGCGTTCCGAAATGGGTGGAGGGCACGACGTTGATGGGAGGAAGACCGCCCACGGGAACGGGGGTTCCCAGCCAGGAGGTGGTCGGAAGCGTCACGAGGAAGGCGGTGGTGAAGCTCGGTCGGCCGGTAAATGGATCCTGGATGATCCATCGGTGCTTGATGCCGAAGGTGAGGTCGTTCAAGCCGGAACCGTTCAGCGAGGTTCCGTTCTGGGTCGAAAAGGTCGTGATGACCGAGGGAAGAAAGACCAGTTCGGTGTTCGGATCGAGACCGTAGAACATGGCGAAGAGATCGAGGAGCTGGGTCTGGCTATAGCCGGGGGGAAGACCCGTAATCCCGCCGGAGTCGGAGTACTGGGCCTGGGTAAAACGGCCGTACATGAAGAAACGGACGTTGAACTCCCCCTCCGGAAGGGTGTCGGCCTGGGGCATGAGGTCCGGACCGGAGGTCAGCGGGTTCCAGGATTTTCGGTAGGCGGTGAGTGCGTCCGGCCCGTTGAGGGAGAGGGGATGCTGTCGGGCCGGGACGGCCGCCTGCGGCGGCACGGAGGGAGCAAGGGTTCCCGGAGATGCCGGAGGAAGCCCGGACGGTTTGGACACGGCCTTTGGAGGGCGCGGGGGGGTTGAGGGCGCGGCCATCGAAGAGGGAGAAGACGATGGATCCGGCGCGGAGGTTGCGCTCTGGCCGATTGAGGGGACGGAAACGAAAAGAAAGACGATCAGGCCGAAGCAAAAGACGTTTTTCACCAGACTCTTTTCTGTTCGCTGTCCGGAACACGGAACGTCCTTCCCCTGTTCCCGAAAGGCAGCTTGATGGACCTTCGCTGCCAACCATGGGAGACAGCAGGACCGCACTCTCGTCCCGCCATTATTTCACAACGAATGAGCGTTCGTCATGACCCGAATCATACCGGCCTGGCAATGAGGGGCCTCACTGTCCAATAAGGTCGTGGAGCGGCGGAGAGAGATCGGTTCAACGGAAGAGCTGGAAGAATTTCACTGCTCTTTCTCTCCTCCGGAATCGAACGGCAAGCAGGACCTTCGAAGAAAACGGCTCTGGAATCCCTCCCGGAAGCGGGGGACTTCCCCCACGCGGATCCCAGAAGGGCTTACGATCCCGAAGGCTGGAATCCCGGTGGTCTGGTCATCCCCCATCGCTCCAGGATGCGGGAAAACTCCCGGGACGTGTAGGCCCGGACAAGCTCTTCGCGGAATCTCCTCTGTCGCCGTGACCAGTGCCCCCTTATCCGCACAAGGACGCTGGTTGTGATCACCGAACCAGGAAGAGGGCTCGGTCGCAGGATCGATCCCCCCAGAGGAACAAGATCGAACAGATCGGGAAAGGCTTTTTGGGTGGCCACCCCCAGCTGATGGAAAAAAATCGCCACATCGGCGTGGCCATAGGCCACAGACCAAGGTTCGTCACGATGATGGATCCTCGGTCCGGCGACCCATTTTTCTGGATCCCCGGAATCATAGACTGCCCGGAACAACCGGTCGGCCGTCCATCCGACCGGAGGGTGGGGATCGTTCTTCGCGATCTGGTAGAGTGTCCGGGCATACGCCTTGAAAGCCCCCTTCTCCGAAACCGGATTGGGGGTCACCACCCGGACTCCGGGCCGGCCGAGATCCCAGATCGACCGTATGTGGAGAGGGTTCCCCTTCTTCACGAGAAGGACCTCGCCCTCTCCCCGGATGACAGGGATCGGAGATCCCTCGGAGAGTCCGGCTTTTTGGATCTGTCGGACCATACTGGGGGAGGCCACCGCAACGCTGGGCCGGCAACGGATCTCCAGGTTGCCGACGCTTAATGATTCCGTGCGTGCCTGGATCATGGAAACCGGCGGACTGGTTGTGTAAAGGATGGTTCGGGGACTCCTTCCTCCCGAGAGAAGCGTCCGCCGCATCAGCTCACGGAGGGCCATGTAGTAATTGCCCTCCGTAGAAAGGAAAAGATCGATTTTCCGGCACGCACGTCCCCCCAGAACCCCATGGAGATCCGAAAGGGTGTCGGCCGACGGATCCGTGATGTCGGCGGGAAGAGGCCTCCGGTCACGCGGCCAGTCCAGAACGGGCGGACGGTCGATCGCGGGGAGAGGCGAGAGGGACGGGGCGGGCGCCGCCGAAAGGGACGTCGAAAAAAGGGAGCATGCCATTCCCGGAATTGCCCCGAAAAAAAAGAGTACGAAGCGCCGATCCATGAAAAACCTCCTCATTATTCCCTCCCATGAAATCCCGACTGGATTGCTGTCAAGGATCGGATCGAAAACACTCCTCATGTTTCCGGTCCCGGATCTTTCAATAGGTCCAGATCCGGTAGGAACGATCGGCGAAGTCCAGAAGATCAATCTGACCCCGGCTCTCTTCGGGACCGGACACCAGGGGCAGAATTTTTTCCCCGCTCTCCGCCCGACCATAGGCGACGGCGCAGTTTTTTGTAATTCCCTCGATGACCCCTCTCTCTTTGAGTTTCTGGAACATGTCTCCCATGGTCGGGTGATTGTTCTCGAGGACTTCGGGCCAGTAGGTCCCGTCGCCGGCGAAAAAGAAGCGCACCTCGTTTCCGCGCAGACTCGCCTGAAGGGCATAGACAAGGGCATGATAGACCCGGCCCGGATCGGACTCTCCTGAATAAACGACGAATACGTGCTTGTCTGTCATCGGGGCTCCTTCAATTTTGATTGTGGCGATTTCTATCAGGGTATGTGGTCGGTCGCGGCGAACGGCCCGTCCCCCCGGCAGGACAGCAAGGCCCGCACGACAGGCGGGATCCCGGGAGGAGGACCTGGCGCGCGAAGCGCCCTCCGGACGAGAAGCTCCCCTTCCATAAGGGCAAAGATGCCGCGGGCCAGCTCTAAGGGAGACCCCGAAAAGGAGAACGCTCCTTCTTTCTGTCCGGCCTTGAGCACCTTAGAAACCCAGTCGACGTTCGTGTCGCAGAAGGCCCGGATTTCCATCAGAACCTCTTCGGAGAGGGAGGCGGCATCGGCCGAAAAAACGCCGAACAGGCAAAGGCGAAGCCCGTCTTCGGACAGTGAGGAAAACAGATTCAGGTAGGAGGCCAGTCGGCCTTCGCTCCGAACCTCCCGGCTCTCGATCTGTCGGAGGATCTGCCGAAACCCTTCGTGGTACCGGCGGACGAGGGAAAGCGCCAGGTCGTCCTTCCTTGGAAAATAATAATGGATGCTGGCCGTCCGGATTCCCACCGACTCCGCGAGATCCCGGTAACTGAAGGCGTTGAACCCCCGGACCTGAACCAAAGCCTGGGAAGCTTCGAGAATGCGTTCCTTAGTGTCGGCCGTTTCCATGGGGAGATTCTACCTATCGATAGATAGGTTGTCAACTCCTCGAGCCTTTCGCTCGAGAGAGGCAAACCAAAAATTCATGCCTCTTGAACAGAACCCTTGGAAAAAGTTTGCCTTCTCGCTCCCAGCGCCGCAGCGTTTGCCCTGCGACGACCAGGAGCAGTCCGGTTCCGTGGATGCACGGAACCATCTTGCGTGACAGGATCGAAACAAAATATCTCGCGGAAAACGCAACTTTTCAGGCAGCCGTTCACGCCCCGCAAGAGTTCAGAATCCCGAGGCAAATCCAAGGATCTCGATGGTGACGTTCTCCTCTCCGATGCGGGCCTGGCAGGCCAGCCGGGATTTGGAGCCCACTCCGACCACCGCGTCGAGCCGCTCGTTTTCGAGCCGGTCGACCTTGGAAAGGCTTTTGCGGCCTTCGGTCACAAAAATATGGCAGGTCCCGCAGGAGGCCTTCCCGCCGCATTTGTGCCCGATTCCCTCCTCCGAGGAGAGAATGGCGTCAAGAAGAGAGGTTCCGGCAGGAACCTCCAGGGTTTTTCCGGAAGGCATGATGGTCACCGTTGGCATCGCAAAATCTCCTTTTTGAACCCGCAGAAAGGGTGCGGCTCTCATGACGGGCAATGGACGTTTTACTGGAATGTCGGGACTGCGTCGCCCCGTGAGGGAAAACCTGGATGAAGGGCAGGCATGGACAACGACCAACCTACTCCGGATTTTAATGGACCCGGAGGGATTTCGTCAACGCGTTTCGTCCGGAGCGGCCGGTCCCTCCCATTCCTTTACGGAGGGTAGTTCGGGTGGTAAAGTTGAATCATCGTTCCTTCAACTCCAAAAAATTCATGCATCCATGAGGATTCGCAAAGATCGATGGATGAGAGCGGGAATCATTGATGTCAAATTAAGGAGGACACGATGTTCGGGAAAAATGGAATCGACCTGAAATCTGGAAAACTGAAAGACCTTTTTTCGCTCCATTCGAAAAGGCTGACGACAGCGGCACTGGCCGGATCCCTGATTCTTCTTCCCCTCTCGACCGCCCTGGCCGAGACTACCATCAAGATTCTCTCTCCGAAAAACGGGGAGACCGTTTCCCAAAAGGTCCGGGTCAAGTACGCCTACCACAAGGAAGGCCGGGCCAACCATGTCCACATTTTCGTGGACGGAAATTTTCTGGAGGCCACCCACGACGATCCGGTGACCCTCAATCTGCCCAGCGGACACCACACCATCATGCTCCGGGCCGCCTCGCGCCATCACGACCTTCTGAAGGCCAGGGCCTCGGTCGACGTCGACGTCAAATAGAATCCCCTGATTCACCCCAAGGAGGGGGCCTCCGTCCGGAGGCCCCCTCTCAGCCCACCTTGAGGACCGCGACTCCCTTGAGGCGGTCGTTCTTGAGATCCTCCAGAGCCCGCCCGGCCTCTTCCAGTGGGTATAAGGTCACTTCGGGAACGAGAGCCCGTTCCCGGGCCACCCGAAGCCAGGCCCTGCCGTCTTCCCGGGTGTTCGCGGTGACCGACCTCAGACGTTTTTCGAAGAAAAGCTCCCTCTGGTAGTTGAGGGGCGGGATGTCCGTCAGATGGATCCCCGCGGTCAGGAGAATCCCTCCCCGGTCGAGGGAGGCCATGATCCCGGGAACAAGCTCGCCCGCAGGAGCGAAGAGGATCGCCCCGTCCAGCGGCTCCGGCGGAACGGAGGCGGCGTTCTCTCCCACCCAGTCGGCCCCGGCCTCGATGGCCCACTGCCGGTGCAGTCCTCCGCGGGTGGCGACATGGACGGTGAGTCCCGAAGACTTAGCGAGCTTCAGCACGAGATGGGCGGAGGCCCCGAATCCATAGAGCCCCAGACGCTGGCCTGCCCCGAGCCCCGACTGTGCAAAGGCCCGGTACCCGATAATCCCGGCGCAAAGGAGAGGCGCCTGCAAGACAGGATCGGTGTCGGAAGACAGGGGATAGCAGAAGGCCTCGTCCCCAACCACGAACTCCGCGTACCCTCCCGGCCGGTGATACCCCGTGAAAAGGGGGGAAAGACACAGGTTCTCGTCCCCTCGCCGGCAATAGGGACAGAGACCGCAGGCACGGTACAGCCAGGCGATCCCCACCCGGTCTCCGGGGCGATAAAGGCCGCGGGTGCCGGGACCAGCCCGGACGATCTCCCCCACCACCTCGTGGCCCGGTATTCCCTCCCCGGGGATGACCGGAAGATCCCCCTCCACCACATGAAGATCGGTCCGGCAAACTCCGCAGGCCAGGACGCGAACCAGCACCTCTCCCGGTCCCGGTTCGGGAACCGGACGTTCCACAAGAGCCAGCGTGTCGGGCCCCAGGGGCCCGTGGCGCCGGATAACCTGGGCTTTCATCGCCCTCTCCTTTTCTAGACCCCGCATCCTTTCGCCCCGTCAGGACGGGGGCGCTTCAGGATCTTCCTGAGAATGCTCTCCGCCAGACACCAGCGGGTCAGCGATGACTGGAGGAGGTTGGCTCCCACGAAGGCCGTGAGCCACAGCCAGTTTCTCGAGACATAGACCGACAGCAGGAGGCTCACCAGAATGAGGGTTCCCGCCAGGGCCCGGATCATGCGTTCAATGGACATCGTCGACTCCTTTTGTATCACACTGTGTTGGTGTTGGTTCAATGTTGCGCAACCTCTCTGCTCCCGGGGTCCGAAGTCCCCCGCCGGCCCTGCGGCCAGGACTTCCCCTCCACCAGAAAAATCAGGAGGGGGACGACAAAAAGCGTCAGGAGGGTCGATACCACCGACCCGAAAAGCAGGGCGATCGCCATCCCCCGGAAGATGGGGTCGGAGAGGATGACGAAGGATCCGGCGATCAGCGCCGCCGCCGTGAGCAGAATGGGGCGGGTCCGCACCGCCCCCGTCTCGAGGATGGCCTGCCGGATCGGGATTCCCTCATCCCTCTTGGTGTGGAGAAAATCGACGAGAAGAATCGAGTTTCGCACCATGATCCCGGCCAGGGCGATGAATCCGATCATGGAGGTCGCGGTGAAGTTCGACCCCAGCAGGATGTGGCCCGGAATGACCCCGATGAGGGCCAGGGGTATGGGGCTCATGATCACGAGCGGTGTGACGAAGCTCTCAAATTCGGCCACGATCAGGAGATAGATCAGGATGATCGCCGCGGCGAAGGCGATACCCATGTCCCGGAAGGTGACGAACGTGACCTGCCACTCCCCTCCCCAGCGGACCGTCATCCCCGAGGTGGACCAGGGATAGCCGGTGAAGATCTGCCGGAGTGCCACCCCGTGGGCGCGGGCGTCGGAGGCGATCCTTCGGGAGAGGTCGACGGCGGCGTAGACCGGGCTTCGGGAGGATCCGATGGTGTTCCCCGTCACGTAGACCACCGGCCGCAGATTCTTTCGGAAGATCGGCTGCTCGGTCGTCCGCCGCTCGACATGAACCAGGGAGCGGACCGGGATCAGGCGTTCCCCGCTTCCACGGACGAAAACGCTCGACAGATCCCGGATGTTGGAGCGGTCCCGAACCGGATACTCAATCAGGATCGGGACATGGCCCTTTCCCGTTTCGGTGTGGAGCGTCCCGCTCATCCCATGGAGTGCGAGACTCATGGCCTGGGCGACCTCGCTTGGGGAAACCCCTGACAGGGCCGACTTTTCCTGATCAACCACCACCCGGTAGAGCCTCTGGGGGTCACGGAGGGAGGTGTCCACGTCCACGATGCCCGGAGTCGTCCGGAAAAGATCGGCCAGATGCCGTCCTTCCGCCGCCAATGCGTCATAGTTCGAACCATAGAGCTCTGCTGTGATCGGCGCATAGACGGGAGGTCCGGGAGGCACCTCCACGACCTTGATCCGGGCGCCCAGAGAGGCCGCGGGACCGATCAGGCTCCGCTCAATCCCCTCGGCGATGGCATGGCTCCCCAGGGAGCGCCGGCTCTTGGGGAGGAGGTCGAGATGAAGCTCGGCGACCCGTTTCCCCGCGCGAAGATAGTAGTGGCGGACCAGTCCGTTGAAGTCGAAGGGACTGGCGGTGCCGACATAGGCCTCGTAGCTCCGGACATAGGGATTTTTTTTGACCACGGTCTCGAGGGCGTGCGCCACGGCCGCCGTCCGCTCGAGCGTCGTCCCCGCCGGCATGTCGATGACCACATCGACCTCGCTCTTGTTGTCGAAGGGAAGCATTTTGAGCAGGATGGTCCGGGAATAGAAGAAGAGCATTGACCCCACGGTCAGGAGAACCACTCCCGTCAGAAATACGATCCGCTTTTTCGAAGACTCCAGGAGAGGCTCCATAAGGAGCCGGTAGAGATGGCGGATCCGGAGTTCGAGCCTCCCGGTCCCTGTCTTTTCCTTGGCACCGGGCCGTATGAGCCGTATGGCCATGTAAGGGGTGACGATCAGGGCCACAAGGAGAGATCCCAGCATCGCCACCGAGGCGTTGACCGGAATCGGCCGCATGTATGGCCCCATCAGGCCGCTCACGAAAGCCATGGGCAGAAGAGCCCCGATGACGGTGAAAGTGGCGAGGATCGTGGGGTTCCCCACCTCGGAGACGGCCACGATCGCCCGGTCGATCAGAGTCTGCCGGTCATGCCGCCCTCCCAGGAAATGAAAATGGCGATAGATGTTCTCCACGATCACGATGGCATCGTCGACCAGGATCCCGATCGAGAAGATCAGGGCGAAGAGAGTCACCCGGTTGATCGTGTACCCGATCATCATCGAGAAGAACAGGGTCAGTGAAAGGGTCACCGGAATGGCGACGGCCACAATTCCGGTCTCCCTGATGCCGAGGGCCACTCCGACAAGCAGAATGACGGAGGCGGTGGCGATCAGGAGATGCAGAAGGAGATCGTTGGCCTTTTCGTTGGCGGTGTGGCCGTAGTTTCGCGTCACCGTCAGGGTCACATCGGAGGGAATGAGCGTTTTCTGGAGATCCCGGACCTTCCGGAGGGCGGCCCGGGTCACGGTCACCGCATTGATGCCCTTCTTTTTCGCCAGGGCGATCGTCACCGCCGTTTCGTCGGTCTGGCCGGGATGCCCGGGACCGTATCCCAGCCAGAGATAGTGGGACAACGGCTCGGGACCATCGGTGACGGTGGCCACCTGGTAAAGACGGATGGTCCGTCCCCCGGCGACGCCCACCACGAGATTACGGACGTCGTCGGCCGTCTTGAGGCTTCCCGAGAGGTTGATCCGGAAGGAGGTGTCGTTCCGGTCGAAGCTCCCCATGGAGAGGCTGATGTTGGATCGGGTCAGGGCCCCTGCGATATCGACCGCCGACAGGTCGAAGGCCTTCATGGCCGCGGGGTCAAGCTGCACGCGGATCATCCGGTGGCGGCCTCCTATGGTGTAGACCGAACCGGTCCCGGGAATCCGCTTAAGGCGGGAAACGACCCGCATGGCGATGCGGGTCAGGGCAAAGTCCGACTCCGTCCGGGAAGAAAGGGTGACCGCCAGGACGGGAACATCGTTGATGTCCTTCGGACGCACGAGGATCGGGCCAGTCCCCGCGGGAAGATAGGCCTGGGCCTTCATGACCTCGTCGTAGACCTTCACGAGGCTTTCGTTCATGGGCTGGCCGACCCGGAAACGAACCGTGACAACAGTCCTTCCCCGCATCGACTGGGAATAGACCGCCTTGACCCCCTTGAGGCGGTCCAGATGCCGTTCGAGGGGTTCCGTGACACTCTTTTCGATTTCCCGGGGCGAGGCTCCCGGATAGGAGACGAAAAGATCCATCATCGGAACGCGAATCTGGGGATCCTCTTCCCGGGGTGTCCGAAGAACGGCCAGACCTCCGAGCAGCAGGGCAACGATTACAAAAATTGGAGTCAGCCGGGAATCGATGAAAAAATGGGCGATCCGGCCGGCGATTCCTTTTGCGCTTCCACCGGAGGCGACCCCTCCGCCATCCTTCATAGCACTTGCCTCACGACCGCCCGCCCGTCCTCAAGAGTCGGCGGAGGCGACGCCACGATTTTCTCTTTGGCCGAAATTCCGGAAAGAATCTCGGTCTTCCCGTTTTCCGAACGTCCCGTCCGGACATACCGGAGCTCCGCGTGATCGTTCCGGACCACGAATAGTTCGTGGAGTCCCTCGTGGTCGATCACAGCCGAGGCGGGAACGAAGATCCCTGGGGATCCGGCAACGGGGATGTAAAGCTTTCCGTAGACCCCTACAAGGTGGTCCACTCCGGGAATCCGGCCAATACCCCTTGCCGTGGACTTCTGCGAGGACGCGGCCAAAAGAACCTTGACCGTCACCGTGTGGGTCAGGGGATCCGAGCGGGGAGAAAGATCCCGGATGCGCCCGGACATTTCCTTTCCGTCGACATCAAAGCGGACCGGAAGTCCTATTTTCAGATAGCCGACATTGGCGTCAGGGATGTGGGCCACGACTTCGAGACGCGACGAATCGATCACGGACAGGAGCGGCATCCCGATATGGACGACATCTCCCCGGTGGACCGCCCGATGGGCGACCCGTCCGGCGAAGGGCGCGAGAACCCGGGTCCAGGACAGCTGTGCCGAGGCCCCCTTCTCTTCGGCAACGGCCACGTCGAGCGCCTGCTTGGCCCGGTCCCATTCGGAGCGGGATGCGCTTCCGTCGTGGAAGAGACGATCGATCCGGGCGAAGTTTGTCCGGGCGTACGCCAGGGCCGCCTGGGCCCGGGAGAGGTGCGCGGCGTAGGTCTGTCCAGACAGGACGACCAGAAGCTGTCCCTTTGCGACTTTTTCTCCGAGGTGGACCGGAATCCGCTCCACCTGACCCTCCACCCGGGCCGTCAGATCGGCTTCGTGAATTCCCCGGACGACGCCGGCGACGGAAATCTCCCGGGTGATGCCGGAAGCCTCGGGAGAGACGATCCGGACAGCCAGGGGGGGGAGACTCGGGGAAGAGGCGGGCTTTTCTCCGCGAGAACATCCTGCCATTGAAAATATCCCCAGAAGAATCACCCCACCCACGATTCCGAAAACGGTGCCGGGATTTGCCCGGACATTCAGAAAAAACATCGACCCTTCACCCCTTTTCATCAAGGCCTTCATCCCCGGAGCAAGACTCATGAACCTTTCCTCTCCCCTTTGTCAGGGATTCCGGAATACAGGATCCTTCTCGGACAAAGCTCCAACGGCCTTCTTCAGAGCGAGAACAGCCTCCACGAAACGCGTCCGGTCGTTCAGAAGACGCAAACGGGCCCGACGATAGGCGACATCGGAGCGGAGCATGTCAGCGAAACGGACGAGCCCCACGCGATAGCGCTCGTGGACGATCCGTCGCTCCTCGGACTCTTCCTCCAGACGCCCCTGGTCCACTTTCAGCGCGTCAAACAATGTTTCGCTTTCGGCCCATGCCGCCCGGACATCGTAGACGAGCGCGTTCCGCAGGTCCTCTTCCCGGTATTCGGCCTCGAGAAGTGCAAGAGAAGCCCGCTGGCGTTTTTCCTTGTCGGACATTCCGTTGAAGAGGTTCCACTGGACTTGCCCGATCACCGTGTAGTCCTGCTTGCCCCAGGCCAGGGTAGGATTGTATTCGTTGTAGAGCCCCTGAGCGCTCACCTGAGGGAAGAATCCGGCCAGCGCCCCGCTCGCCATTTCACGCCGGGCCGCGATCTCTTTTTCCAGCGACAGGTAGTCCGGGCGATCCGAGAGGGCCTGCCCGACAAGAGCTTCGACACCCTTCTCCCCCAAGGACCGGTAAGTGGTTTCGGCACGATCGAGCAGGCCTGGATCGCTGAAGAGCATCCCCGAATCCTTTTTCTGTCCCATCAGCCGCGACAGACGGATCCGAGCCAGAGTCACATCCTTCTGGGCCTGAAGAAGGCGGACCGAGAGATGTTTTTCATGGACTCCCGCCGCAAGATATTCCGCCCGGACGCTCTTTCCTGCCGCGACGTTGTCCCGCGCGATCTTTTCCTCCTCCCGGGCCGCCCGAACCATTTCGGCAAGAACAGAAACCCGGTCCGAAGCCAGCAGAACGTCAAGAAAGGCGCGAGAGGTCTGCTCGATCAGTACCTGCTCCTTCCATCGGACCATCTCGTGACGCGATTCGCTCTGCCTGTTGGCCGCCCGGAGGCCATGAAAGCGCCCCCCTCCGGAAAAGATCGTCTCGGAAACCTGGGCCTGGAAGCCGAATGTCTGGGTGTTGGCCGGATTGTTGAGGGAATTGAGGTTGGTGAAGGAGGTCGAGGTGACCAAGGCTTCGTTCAGAAGAATTCCGAAAGCAGTCAGGGGGTTGTTGGTCGAAATGAAGCTTTCCTCCACCGCCAGGGTCGGCAGGTAGGTTCCAATGGCCTGCGTGCTGCGGGTTTTCTGGGCCTCCTCGTCAAGCCTGGCCGCACGAAGGTCCGGATTCCCGTCGACGGCCGCGTGGACGGCCTCCGACAGGGTCAGAGCGCGGGATGAATCGGGCCACAGGATCAGAAGCGCCGTCAGAAGAACGGCCGAAAACTGGAAGAGGGCAATCTTCATCGGCAGAAAATCTCCTTCATCATGGTAAAGAATGCCGGAATCCTGGAGTCCGCCAGCCGGTAAAAGACCTGATGGCCCGTCCGCCTGTCCGCCAGAATCCCCTTGTCCCGCAAAATAGCCAGATGCTGGGAGAGGTTCGACTGGGACACCCCCAGCCTCTCTGCCAGAACTCCCACACTTTGTTCCCCTTCGCTCAGGATTTCAAGGAGCTGAATCCGGACAGGATGACCAAGCACCCTGAGACATCGCGCGCCCACCGCGACTTTTTTACTGGAAGAATCATCTTCAATTTCCATAATATTATGATATTGGAATATTAAATCTGAAGTCAAGACTCCGGGGGAAATTTTCTGAAAATCGAAACTTGAGGGAAAGAAGAGGTCGGAAACTGTGCGAACCTAAGGAGGGGAGGAATTATGAGAAAAACGAGGAGGACACGTCCTCCCTCGTACGGGCGGGTTTCAGACGTCGTCAAACCGCTTAAGGCGTTGCCTCATCCTTTCCCGGAAAAACTCCGGGGTTTGCCGCGCGACCCGATCAGTGACGCGGATCACAGAGGCGCAGACAATCGTAATTTCAGGATTTTTCCAAAAATTTCGGGAAGCGCGACAAAACTGCTTGACCCCCTTTCTTCACCACTCTAGAATGAAAGCGCTTCCCCTCAGGCGTCTGAAAGCAACTCTCCTTCGTCGCTCAATCATCCGGAAAGGACTTCCTTGGCGTGGCACAGGTCAATAAGGGTTTCGGTCTTCTTCTTTTTCTGATGTTCGCCGGAGCGGTCCTCGGCTCAGTCCTGACCGTGATATTCAACGCATTTCTTCCTTCGGGCCCCATCGCCACCCTTTTTCTCTCCCACGTCTCCTTCGGAAGCGGCGCTCCTGTCACATTCCACCTGGTTCTGCTCGACCTTGCCTTCGGCCTGAATATCCACATCAACCTTCTGAACATCCTCGGCATCTTTTTGGGCTACTACATCTACCGGAACTCCTGAATTTCGGGATTCCCTCAATCCTTCTTCCTGCGACGACCTGTCCCCCGGGGGGGCTTGAGCACAATCCCCTCGCCCGATGGCTTCTCTCCCCTGGCGCGAAGCAGATCGCGATAGTGGGCCGCCATCTCGAAATCCAGGGCCTCCGCTGCTGCGACCATACGCTTTCTGATTTCGGTCTCGGGAAGGGCTTCCTCCGGACCGGTCTCCTCCACTTCGCCGACGGCGCTGACGGTCACGTAATCGCTTTCGGAAACATGATAAAGCGCTTCCGGAATGCTCTTCTGAATTCCCCGCGGCTCGATCCCGTTTTGTTCGTTGAACGCGATCTGGATCGCGCGCCTCCTGCGCGTCTCGTCGATGGCCTCCTGCATGGAGCCGGTGACGGTATCGCCGTAGAAGATCACGCGTCCCCTGAGATTTCTCGCGGCCCTGCCGGCAGTCTGGATCAGGGATCGCCGTGACCGGAGGAACCCCTCCTTGTCGGCATCGAGAATGGCCACGAGGGAGACCTCGGGCAGATCGAGACCTTCCCTGAGGAGGTTGATCCCCACCAGGACGTCGAACTCCCCCCGGCGAAGGTCCCGGATAATTTCCATCCGCTCGAGGGTGTCGATCTCGGAATGGAGGTAGCGGACGCGGACCCCCCGCTCCTCGAGATATTCCGTCAGATTTTCCGCCATCCTCTTGGTGAGCGTCGTCACCAGGACCCGGTCTCCCAGAGCGACGGTCCGGCGTACCTCCTCCAGAAGATGATCCACCTGATGGAGGGCCGGGACCACCTCGATCTCGGGGTCCAAAAGTCCCGTGGGCCGGATCACCTGTTCGGCCGTCACGCCACCTGAGGCGGTCAGCTCGTAGGGACCGGGGGTGGCCGAGACAAAGAGTACCTGACGCATGACCTTCTCGAACTCTGGAAAGGTCAGGGGCCGGTTGTCGAAGGCCGAGGGCAGGCGGAAGCCGTATTCCACCAGGCTCTTTTTGCGGGAGTGGTCCCCGTGGTACATGCCTCCGACCTGCGGGATCGCCACATGGCTTTCATCGATGACCATCAGAAAATCCGGAGGGAAATAGTCGAAAAGGGTCGGAGGAGGCTCCCCGGGAGCCCGTCCCGACAGATGGCGCGAATAGTTCTCGATGCCGTGGCAGAACCCCACTTCCCGGATCATTTCGAGATCGAAAAGGGTCCGCTGCTCGATGCGCTGGGCCTCGACAAGCTGGTTGTTCCTCCGGAAATGGGCGATCCGCTCGGAAAGCTCCTCCTCGATCCCCGCAAGGGCCCCCTCCAGCTTGTCCGGAGGCAGGACATAGTGGGTTCCCGGATAGATGATCATCGACGGAACCTGGGTCAGTTCGTGGCCGGTCAGGGGATCGATCTCGCGGATCTTCTCGACGGTGTCCCCCCAGAACTCGACACGGACGGCCCGGTCCTCGAAGGAGGCCGGGAAGATGTCGACCACGTCCCCCTTCACCCGGAAGGTTCCCCGGTGGAAGTCGATCTCGTTTCGCTGGTACTGGATCTCGACCAGGCGCTCGAGAAGGCGGTTTCTCCGGATCTCCATCCCCCGCTCGAGATAGAGGTGCATCTTGAGGTAGGAATCGGGAGAGCCCAGGCCGTAGATGCACGAGACGGAGGCCACCACGATGGTGTCGAGGCGCTCCAGGAGGGCCGTCGTGGCGCTGTGGCGCATCCGGTCGATCAGGTCGTTGACCGCCGAATCCTTTTCGATGTAGGTGTCGGTGGCCGGAAGATAGGCTTCGGGCTGGTAGTAGTCGTAGTAGCTGACAAAATACTCCACCCGGTTGTTCGGGAAGAACTCCCGGAACTCGCGATAGAGCTGGGCGGCCAGGGTCTTGTTGGGGGCCAGGACCAGGGTGGGTTTTCCGGCGTTCGCGATGACGTTGGCCATGGTGAAGGTCTTCCCCGACCCCGTGACCCCGAGAAGGGTCTGGCGCGGCTTTCCGGCCCTGACGCCTTCCGACAGGACCCCGATCGCCCGGGACTGGTCTCCGCAGGGAGCGTACTCGGAAACGAGCTCGAACCGGCCGCTCCGGACCGGAACGAGGATTTCCCCCTCTTCTGCGGGCTTCTTCATGGCCGTCCCGGCCCGAAGAGAAGGATCAGGACCCCGAGACCGATGACGCCCGCCCCCAGGACGTCCCAGCGGTCGGGACGGAATCCGTCGATTTTCATTGCGAAAAGGATTGAGAGGAGGACAAAGACCCCGCCGTAGGCGGCGTAGGCGCGGCCGAAGGGAAGGGGCTCGAAGGCGGCCACCACCCCGTAGAGGGCGAGCCCGGTCATGCCGAAGACCCCCATGGAGAGGGTGGCGTTTCCCTTCATCCAGAGCCAGACCCCGTAGCCCCCCCCGACTTCAAGGAGTCCCGAGAGGAGCATGATGAGAAGGATTTTCACCGGGCGCATCCTTTCGCCCTCTTTTCCGGACGCACGCCCGGCTTGACTCCCTCATAGAAATCGATCAGATTCAATCCATTCGTCCGATCCGTTGACACCCGAGGAGATTTCATGACTGTTGATCCTGTCTGCAAGACCGTCATCACCCACCACCATGCCGCCGCCGCCATCCGGATCTACGACGGCCATCTTTACTATTTCGACAGCCTGAACTGCCGCGACACCTTCGACAAGGATCCCGACCGCTATACGGCGAACGCCCCGGGCCGGACTCTCACGGTGGGCGTGATGGGTTCGGCGTCGGGAGAGCTTTCCCCCGAACAGGTTCGCCTGGCCCGGGAGCTCGGCCGTGCCATCGCCAAACGAAAATTCGGACTCATCACCGGGGCCTGCCCGGGCCTGCCATGGGAAACCTGCGCGGGCTTCAGGGAAATCGGAGGATTCTCCGTCGGAATTTCTCCCGCCCTTTCCGAAGAGGAGCACCTTCACCGGTATCATTCCCCGAACGACCTCTACGACATGATCATCTTCACCGGCTCGGGACTCATGGGCCGGGAGGTCATCAATATCCGCTCGAGCGACTTCGTCATCATCATCGGCGGACACTCCGGAACGCTGGGAGAGTTTTCCATCGCCTACGACGAAGGAAAGCTCATCGGGGTGGTCGAGGGCAGCGGTGGCATCACCCAGATTCTCGAAGACATCGTCAAGGTGGTCTCGAAGCCCACCGGAAGCACCGTTCTGAGAGACGGGGATCCAGACCGGCTTCTGGCCCGGATGATCGACTTCTACACCCAAAAGCACTACCAGCGGCCTTCGGTCTTTATGGGGTGAGAAGCAGAAGGATTCCTGGTCCCGTGAGAAAACCCTGAGTCCTGACTCCCTCAGTTCATGTCCCCAGCAGGAAACCTTCGTGGCCCGGGGATCCCTTGAGGCCCCCGGACCTGCGAAGGGTCGGTCCCGGCCGGAACCTCTTGAGGCGATCCAGCCCCTCCCCTCTCCTGATTATCCCCGCCACGTGGTTTCGAGGCAACTCTCGCCCGCCGCTCCTCTTCCTCAACTTTTCCGGAAAGACAAGACAATGAAAAGATCAGAAGACAGGACATCTCCCGTCTTTTTTGTCTTTGCCTCCCCGAAGCCCCTGTCCTCCTTTGTTCATCAAGGATCACAACTTATTTAGAAAATGATGACTACTTTATAATTTATAAAAATGAGAGGGAAACGAT
>JAKBXW010000102.1 GCA_021840555.1 Nitrospirota bacterium | reverse complement strand
GGGAGGCATCGCCTCCCCCCTCCCCGCCGATTCACTCCGGATTTTTCACGCGCACGCGATTCCCGGCATCCGGACTTCGCATCGCAGCATCCCCTTGCCATGTCTGATAGGATGGCCCGGTTATCCCGACGAACCGGAGGAAGCCGTGCGCGCCATCGTCCTTCTCTTCTGCTCCAACATCTTCATGACCTTCGCCTGGTACGGCCACCTGAAGACCCTCCAGTCGAAACCGCTCTACGTCGCGATCCTCGTCAGCTGGGGGATCGCCTTCTTCGAGTACGTATTGATGGTGCCGGCGAACCGGATCGGCGTGCGGAGCTTCACCATCCCGCAGCTCAAGGTGATGCAGGAGGTGATCACCATGGTCGTCTTCGCGGGGTTCGCAGTTTTCTACCTGGGAGTGCCCCTGAAGCTCGACTACATGTGGGCGGGGCTGTGCCTGGCGGGGGCCGCCTGGTTCATGTTCCGGACGATGTAGATACCGTCATCCCCCGGCCGGCGGCGTTTGGACATCGCCCGGGGGATGCGTTACATTGGATGCGGAGGGACCCCCGATGCTCGTCGGAAAACGGATGACGCGGAACCCGAAGACGGTGTCTCCGGACGACCCGCTGTCGCTCGCCGCGGGGATCCTTCGGGAGCACCGGTTCCATCACCTTCCGGTGGTCGAGGGCGGAAGACTGGTCGGGATCCTGTCCGACACGGACCTGCGGAACGCCTCGTACGCCGCGATGCCCATGGGGGGAGAAGGGGGACCGGCGGGGGACCGGCCGGTCCGGGAGGCGATGCGGACGATGGTCTGGTCCGTCACCCCCGACGATTCGGTCGAGGACGCGCTCCTCATCCTCACCCGGGAAAAGTTCGGCGCCCTCCCGGTCCTCTCCGGGGACCGCCTGGTGGGGATCATCACGAGAGCGGACCTGCTGAACGCCTTCGTCGACCTCCTCGACGTGAACGGGGTCTGCTTCTGCGTCGACGTCACCTTCCCCCGGAACATGGCCCGGTTCGAGGAACTGATCGAGACATTCGCGGGGATGGGCGTCGAGGTCCGCAGCGTCCTGATCGCTCCGCAGGGCGAGATCGGTGCGCTGAACGCCCACCTGCGGGTCGCCACGATCGACGGCCCGGCGGTCCGCCGGGCGCTCCGCGAAAAAGGGTTTCTGATCGAAGAGCAGGTCTCCCGCCTCTGAGTTTGGGCTGCGCCGCCTCGGAGGGCGGGGCTCCGTTCGTGGCTCGCCGTGCGATGAACCCGCACGGCTGCGCTTTACCTCACTGCGCCCCCCCTCCTGCGGCGACTCCGCCCGACCCTCCCGTTGTGTGCGCTTTCGGTGCCATCTTCCCGAACCGTTGCCGTATTTATGATGGGGAGCACTTAGTCCGTCCTTACGCGTCTGACGTAGGACTTTCCTGAGCTGTTCCCCGACCACGTCCCTCCGCATCGCAGCAGGTCTTCCTCCCCGGATTTATGTGGCAAGGCTGTTGCACCGTATTCGGCCATTGCCCGGGAGGCCGATGCGTATGACAATGGGGGCCAATGTCACCATCCTCACGAAAAGGCATCGACGGTACCCGATGCCGCTGAGCTGGAACGAAATCCGGGCCCGCGCCCTCGTCTTCTCGAGGGAGTGGACGGACGAGTCGTCCGAGGATGCGGAGGGGAAGTCGTTCTGGGACGGATTTTTCAACGTTTTCGGCATCACCCGCCGCCGGATCGCGTCCTTCGAAAAGAAAGTGAAAAGGATCGACGGGAAGGACGGCTACATCGACCTCCTGTGGAAAGGGGTCCTCCTTGTCGAACAGAAGTCTCGCGGCAAGGATCTCGACCGGGCGTACGCCCAGGCGACCGACTACTTCCCGGGGCTGAAAGAGCGGGATCTCCCCCGGTACGTCCTGGTTTCGGACTTCGCCCGCTTCCGCCTGTACGATCTTGAAACCGGGGAACCCGTCGAATTCCCGCTCCGCGACCTCCACAAGAACATCCGCCGGTTCGGCTTCATCGCGGGATACCAACCGCACGAGATCCGGCCGCAGGACCCGGCGAACATCAAGGCGGCCGAGCGGATGGGCCGCCTCTACGACCGTCTCCGGGAGTCCGGCTACAAAGGGCACCCTCTCCAGGTCTACCTCGTCCGGCTCCTGTTCTGTCTCTTCGCCGAGGACACGGGGATCTTCGAGAAGCAGCAGTTCCGCGAATTCATCGAGCGGAAGACCGCCGAGGACGGATCGGACCTCGGCGACCGCCTCGCGACCCTCTTCCATGTTCTGAACACCGCGGACGACGGGCGGCTCACGACGCTCGACGAGGACCTTGCGGCGTTCCCCTATGTGAACGGCCGACTTTTCGATGAGCCGATTCCTCCCGCCGCGTTCGACACCGGCATGCGCCAGGCGCTTCTGGACTGCTGCGGCCTCGACTGGAGCCGGATCAGCCCGGCGATCTTCGGCTCCCTCTTCCAGTCGGTCATGGACCCGGCGGCGCGCCGCAACCTCGGGGCGCACTACACGAGGGAAGAGAACATCCTGAAACTGATCCGCCCGCTCTTCCTCGATGCCTTGCGCGCCGAATTCGAACGGGTCCGGCGGAACCGCCGTCAGTTGGAGGAGTTCCACAAGAAACTCGCTTCCCTGCGATTTCTCGACCCTGCATGCGGGTGCGGCAACTTCCTCGTCATCACCTACCGGGAATTGCGGCTGCTCGAGCTCGACATCCTCCGGGAACTGTACAAGGACCGGGAGAGCGGGTTTCTCGACATCTCCCGCATCGTCTGGCTCGACGTGGACCGGTTCCACGGGATCGAGATCGAGGAGTTCCCGGCCCAGATCGCACAGGTCGCCCTCTGGATGACCGACCACCAGATGAACCTGCGGATCTCCGAGGAGTTCGGGAGCTACTACCACCGCCTCCCGCTTCGGACCTCCCCGAACATCGTCTACGGTCCGGAGAAGGGGAACGCCCTCCGGATCGACTGGTCGACCGTGGTCGATCCGAAGGATCTCTCCTTCATTCTTGGCAATCCGCCGTTTGTTGGGAAGCAACACCAGAATGCGAACCAGAAAGCCGACATGGAGGCCGTTTTCGAGGGAGCACAGGGGACGGGAGTGCTCGACTTCGTATCGGCGTGGTACGTGCGGGCCGCTCAGTTCATGGCCGCCAACCCGCGGGTCCGGACCGCCTTCGTATCGACGAATTCGATATGCCAGGGAGAGCAGGTCACCGTCCTCTGGCGGGAACTCATGCTTCGGCACAAGGTCCGCATCCATTTCGCGCACCGCACCTTCCGGTGGAGCAGCGAGGCGCGAGGGAAAGCCGCGGTCCATTGCGTGATCGTCGGGTTCGGGCTGGAAGACGTCTCGGATAAGACGCTATTCGACTACGAGACGCCCGAAGCGGAGCTGTTGGCCCGGAAGGCGGGAAACATCAACGCCTACCTGGTCGACGGCCCAGACGTGTTCCTAGAAAACCGGAAGAAGCCACTTTGCTCGGTGCCGGAGATGCGATATGGGAGCAAACCCGCGGATAGTGGACATCTGCTGTTAACCGACGAGGAGAAAAACGAGCTATTCACCGCCGAACCGGGGGCGTCGGACTGGGTGAAGCCATTTCTTAGCGCCGATGAATTCATTAACGGATCGAATCGATGGTGCCTGTGGCTGAAGGGGATCAATCCCGCCGATCTGAAACGGATGCCTGAAATAATGAGGCGTGTTGAAGCGGTAAAGGTATTTCGTTTATCCAGCAAGAAAGAATCGACAGTCGGATGGTCGCGCTATCCAGCGTTATTCACGGAGGACAGACAGCCTGACACCGATTTTTTGTTGATTCCGCTTCACTCATCGGAAACCCGAACATATATCCCATTTGGATTCTTCGACAGGAATTCCATCGTCGCTAACTCGAGTTCGTGCGTGCCAAACGCCACTGTGTACCACTTCGGCATCCTCTCGTCGACGATGCACATGGCTTGGGTACGGGCGGTGTGCGGGAGGCTCAAGAGCGATTACCGCTACTCCGCCGGGATCGTCTACAACAACTTCCCGTGGCCGGAACCGACGGAAGCGCAACGAAAGGCGATTGAAGCTGCCGCGCAAGCCGTCCTCGACGCCAGGGCGAAGTTTCCGGGGAGCGCGCTGGCCGATCTGTACGACCCGGTCACGACACCGCCCGAACTGGCAAGAGCCCATGCCGATCTCGACAGGGCGGTGGACAAGGCGTACGGAAGGACCGCCTTCGCCTCGGAGATGGAGCGCGTCGCCTTCCTCTTCGAACGGTACGAGGCGCTGACCCGCCCGCTCCTCCCGCCGACCCGGCCCGAACGCAAACCCCGCGGAGGCGGGGGGCGTAACCGATCTTCCAGCCGGGAATAATGCGGATTGCAGAGGTAATGGGTCTTCCCGGGTTCGACAGCGTTTCAGGACGGGATTGAGGGACCGCTTGGCCGTAGTTCGGAGATATCCTTTCCACGAACAATGTTGTAACCCACCGTGTAGCAGTAAATGCTGGCAGGAACGAATTGAATCCTGATTCCATCGACGATATGCTCGACGGATACCGTCTTCGTTGTTACGGTCACGTCCCTTAAATCGTTCGAACGGCAAAAGCGGATCAAGTTTTTCAGTTCCCAGGGGCGCTCCGCGAAACGATCCGTCCACTTCACTTCGACCGCCCACCATGGCTTCTGTTCCGGGCCAAGCGAGACGATATCCACCTCCCCCTGGTTCCAACGGGCGTAGTACAACGGGGAGGCGGTCCCCTGTGTCGAATGGAACCATTGGGAAAAAATCCCGGTTTCGGCCAAACTCCCCATTGCTTCATCGTCTTCGCCCATCGGCGAAAACAGGGCGCTTCGCATCGAGGGATTCGTCAGGTATACCTTGAAGAAATTCGCCCGTTGGAAACGCCGGGCGCTTCGGTCGATGCGGTGCACCACTTTCAACAGGAACGCCGCTTCAAGGTATTCGATGTACCGTTTGATGGTGTTCTTCGCGACACCGGATTTTTGGGATAGCTGCTCAAGGGAAATCTCGTTGGCGGTGTTGAAGGCAAGCGTGGTGAACAGATAATTCAGTTCCTGGATGTCCTGGATCCCGTACAGTCCGGGAAGGTCACGAAGCAAGACCTTGTCGATGATGTCGGATTTTACGAATCTCGCGGGATCCGCCTGGATCTTTTCGGAGAAGATGACCTCGGGATAGCCGCCGAAATTCAGGTAATGAAGGAACTCGCGGTTCAGTACATGTATGTTGTTCGTCCCCGGCCCCCCCGGTTCGTTCTCGTCGTGCGAAACGAGGTCGTTTTTCCCGAGAAGATCGAGATATTCGTGAAAGGTAAGGGGCGGAAGCAGAAAATCCGTGAAACGCCCCGCGCCGCTTTCCGTGCTTTTCAGCCGGAGAGCCGCCGCGGCCGATCCGGAAGCGACGAACTTCACGGTCGGATGGGATTGCACCAAAGACTTCAGGTGGACTTCCCAATCTTTCAGGTACTGGATTTCGTCAAAAAACACGTACGCCGTCCTGGAAGAAAGTTCCGCCCCGCTTGCCCCGACGTACAAGCTCAATAATTCTTCTAACCCGCAGCCGTTATAGATCGGATGATCCACCGAGATATAACAGATTTGCCTCGGTTCGATTCCTTCGTTCATCAATTGCTGAATCGCATGGTGCACCAGAACCGTTTTACCGACCCTTCGCGGCCCCATCAGCAACAGAGCCCTCCTGATAGTCGTTTCCGTGACCAGCGGATAAAACAACTTGAAGTAAGCACGGCGCCGTAACGATGCGTACGATTCATGGATGGTCGGCTTCATGGACCACCAGATGTTTTCCGCCTGCATTCGCCGGAGCA
>JAKBXW010000101.1 GCA_021840555.1 Nitrospirota bacterium | reverse complement strand
CCCTCGGAGGAAGCTTGATGTCCTTCGACGGGAGGCTCACATAGCCCCGGGCGTGTGTCACGAAGAAGCCGTCGACGGCAACCGCCACCGGAAGGGTGATCTCGGGACGCTCGGAAATGATGAAGGCTTTCATGGTGTAGTCGAAGAAATCCTGCTGGTTTTCTCCGTGGAAGAGAATGATCCCGCAGTTCAGGAGGTAGGCGAGCTCCACGTTGTCCGGCTGGATCGCGAGGGGGGCGTTGACTACACGGCACATGATGAGGAGAACCGCCGGAATGCGGCCGCCCGGCCACGAGGCGATCACTTCCATTCCTCTCATGAGGCCTGGACCCGCCGTCGCGGTCATGGAGCGCGCTCCCGCCCTGGAGGAGCCGGCGATGGCGGACATCACCCCGATCTCTTCCTCTCCGCGGTAGTATTCCTTGACATATCCTTCGGCCCAGAGAGAGCCGACCTGCTGCATGGTTTCGCTCTGGGGAGTGATGGGGTAGGAGATGGCGACATCGACATTGGAACGGCGAATGGCTTCCTTTGCCGCTTCCGAGCCGGTTATGAAGGCCCGTTCCCGGGGGGCTTCGAAGAACATGTATTCGGGGGTCACGACCTTCTGGCGGTCCCCTGCGGTCAGCTCCACCGCCTCCTTCGTCTCCGCCGGCTTTTCTGCCGTGACATCCTTGACTCCTGCCGAATCAGACATTGAAAGACTCCTTAGGTGATGAAAGTTGTATAAAAATGCCGGAAAAACAAAGTCAGCTTCCCGACAGGTCCAGAGGCTGGACGCTTGCGGTCCGGACAGCCCCGGTCCGTACTCCGCGGACGCAGGAGACAGAGAGGGTGCCCCACTTCGAATCATTCCCGAATTCCCAATACACTATCATCAGTTTCCGAATCAAGTCAAACGGGAACGGGCAGTCATTACTCCGCGTGTTCGTCCAGACCGGCGGCGAGCTCATGGCGAAATTCCTCCGGAATGTTGACCGATCGCGTCTCATCCCAGCTCCAGTCCGGACGCTTTTCCGAGCCGCTTTTTTCGAGCTGTTCGATGTGGAGCCTTCCCTCGGGAGTATGGCCCCAGGGCGTTACGGATCCCTCCCGGAGAACTTTTTCCAGATGGTCAAGCAGACGCTCCAAGCGCGACGGGTCTCCGATGTCGAATCCGTGGCGGAGGTGAGCCGGGGCGCAATTGTCGTGAAGAACAAGGACGAACCCTTCATGACTTCTTTCGGCGTCGAGATGGGCGAGAACCGCTTCAAGACGGGAAGCGGGGAGCCCGGCCAGGATCGAGATTCCGGAAGAAAAGGTCAGCGAGTCCAAGGGTTTCCAGTCAGGAACATGCCCCAGGTTCATGCCGGGTACGATTTCACGAAGTTTTGACAGAAGTCGCTGTCGGACCGGATCGGTGTCATTCCACCCCCAGCGGGGGCTCGAACCGAGATAAAGAGTTGGACGGGCCCGGGTCAGGATCTCCCGTACCAGAAACGCCATCTCCTCGGAGGTCTGCTGTTTTTCTGATTCATCGCGTTCCATGGATGGATGCACTCCTTTCAGGGCCGAGACGGAGTCCGAACTGTCATCGGCTCCTCTATCGGGAATGGGACCTATTTTGGGTGAAGCGAATGTCTTTCTTCTAGTGTTGGTCTTTTGATCCTACGACGGGGCGAATGCGAACGCAACCCGGATGAGGGCGGGAGGTTGGGGTCGAGATGGGTCTTCTGCCGGTTGTTTGCCAGAGCGTTCGCGCTTCCGACGCCCCGATGAAATCTTTTTGTCCTTCCGGTTTTCCCTTTGAACCATTGAAATCAATCCTGTCGTTGTCTCGGACCTCCCAGGTTATTCGGGGATCGGATACCGTGGACCGAAAAAGGCTGAGAAGGTCCTTATCTCTCCCCAGAGGCCGTTGGATTCAAGAAACCCGTCAGACCCGCTTAACGGACAACCCTGACGGATCTTCGCATTGGAGGGGAAGGAAGAGACGGAGGACCCGCCGTCCATTTCTGAATCACTTCCTCTCAGGACGGGGTTTTCTGAATATCTGCTGGATCGCAAGGCGGATCTCTTCCGGGGTCGGAGGGCACCCCGGAAGCTGATGGTCCACGAGAATCACAGGGGCCACGCCGTTGTGGACCGCGTAGCTGTTCCGGAAAACGCCCCCGTCGCAGGCGCAGTCTCCCACCGCCAGGACCCGGCGGGGATTCGGCATGGCCTCGAATGTCTTTTTCAACGGCTCCTCCATTGATTTCGTGACGGGCCCCGTCACGAGGAGGAGGTCGGCGTGACGGGGAGGGGCGACGAATTTCACCCCTTCCGATGAAAGGGCGTAATAGGGGTTTTCCAGGGCCGCAAGCTCCAGTTCACAGCCGTTGCAGGAGCCTGCGTCGACATGGCGTATGGCCAGACTTCTTTCGAATCCGGAAGGGCTGGTCGGGTCGACGGTCCGGGATTTTTTTTCAGTGAGAAGCCCTGTCCGGAAAATTTTTACGAGAAGCTTCCACATCGCGCCTCTCCTCCATCAAAGATCGTTGCCGCTGTAGCTCAGGTTGAAGGATTTGTTGATCAGGGGGAAATCGGCCACGAGATTTCCCGGGACGACGACCTCCAGGGCGGGCCACAGAATGGCGGATGGGTCCTGGACGTGGGCCGCGCTGATCACGCCCTGCGGAGCCAGACGGACCCAGGCCAGGACCTCCCCCCGAAAACCTTCGACGATGCCCAGTCCTTCGGAAGGTTCGCTGTTGGCGGGAAGGGGCTCGGCGATGGAGTGTTCGGGGAGGTGTTCGAGAAGGGCCCGGGAAAGAGCCAGGGATTCCTGGAGTTCAAGAAACCGGATCCGGACGCGTGCCCAGACGTCGCCCTCATGGGCCAGGGCGAGCGCCGGGGGAAAGCGCCTGTAGGGATCTCCGCCGTGATCGGTCCGGAGATCCCAGGCCTGGGCGCTGGCCCTCCCCACGACGCCCCCGGCACCGAGACGTTGTGCGACCTCCGGCAGAAGGACCCCGGTGTTCTGGAAACGGTCCTGGAGACCGCCATGATCGTCATAGATTTTCTGGAGATCCGTCACTTCCGAGGTGAGAAAACGGATTTCCTCGAGAAGATCGAGGACGGTTTTGTCGTCAAGATTCGCGCGAACCCCACCGGGCGCGACCAGGTCAAAAAGGTATCGGACTCCGAAGTGCTTCCGGTTTCTTCTGAGAAGATCCTCCTTCAGCCGGCCGAACTGGGAAAGGCCGAAGCCGAGACCGGCATCGTTGCCGAGGGCTCCCAGGTCGCCCAGATGATTGGCGATCCGTTCCCGCTCGAGAAGGAGGGCGCGCAGGAAGCGGGCTCCGGCGGCCGGGGTAAAGTCGAGGGCCTGTTCGACCGCCTGGGCGAAGGCGATGGAGCAGGCGACGGTCGAGTCCCCGGAGATGCGGGCGGCAAGACGGGCTGCCGAGGCGATTTCCCTTCCACGGAAGAGTCCGTCGACTCCTTTGTGGGTGTACCCCAGTTGCTCTTCGAGACGGAGAACTTTTTCCCCCACGACCTGAAAACGGAAATGGCCGGGTTCGATGATGCCCGCGTGGACCGGGCCCACGGGGATTTCGTGGACCCCTGGACCGGAGACCCTGACGAACGGGTATTCCGGGAGATCCGTTCGAAGGGTTTCCGGAACGGGAGCTCCGGGAGGGAGGGACAAGGGGGGAAGGGCCCAGAGCCCTTGTCCGATCCAGGACCGGACGTCTTCCAGCCCTTCGGGAAGGAAGCCGTAGAGATCCCGGACCGTTCGTTCAAAGCGGCCCGCGGCGGGCAAAAAGGAAGTGAGGGACGGAAAGGTCCGGGATCCCTTCGATGGAGGGAGGTGGAGTCCCAGGACGAAGAGACCCTCTCTCAGGAGAAAGGCGGCCATGATCCGGGGTTCGGGCTCACCGGAGGCCCACAGCCCGAGAAAACGACCGCCGGATGACATCAGGGTTCGGGCGTCCTTGACGTACCTTTCAGGGATGTCATGGGGAATGATCGCCCGGGGAATGCCATCCTCCCGGGGAATGAGGCAAAGAGCCGGAGGGGTTCGTTTCGGGTTTCCGTCACTGTCCATGTGTGAGTCCGATCGAGAGAAGGGCGGTGTGGTAGAGCCGGCCCAGGGATTCCGGGAAGAAAAGACCGATGAAGAGAGCCAGGCCGAAATGGATCCAGACCGGGTAAAAGGTCAGGACCGGCCCGTCTCGCAAGGCCGGAGCCGACGTCGCAGACCCTCCGGTCATCTCTTGGATCCTCCGGAAGATGACACCGAACGTGATCAGGAGGGCCAGGAGAATCGGTGGAATGGCCCAGGGGGCGCGGACGACGGCCGTCGACAGGATCAGAAATTCGCTGGCGAAGATAGCGAAAGGCGGAAGGCCCGTGATGGCGAGCCCTCCGATCATCAGAGCCCTGGCCAGTGCGGGAATCCGCTCTCCGACCTGCCGGATTTCGGGGATCTTCTGGGAGCCCGAGGTCTGGACGACGTGGCCGACCACGAAAAAAATGGCCGATTTGATCAGACTGTGGGCTGTCATGTGAAGGAGTCCCGCGAAGGCTCCCACCGGCCCGCCAAGGCCGAAGGCGAAGGTGGCGAGCCCCATGTGTTCGATGGAGGAGTAGGCGAAGAGACGCTTGATGTCCTGACGCCGCCACATCGACAGCGAAGCGAGCAGCACCGAAATCAGGCCGAATCCCATGAGCAGCCGGGAGGTCAGGTGATTGTGCAGCGACCCGTCGGCCAGGACCTTGATCCTCAAAATGGCGTACAGGGCCACGTTCAGGAGGAGTCCCGAGAGGACGGCGGAAATGGGGGTGGGTCCTTCGGCGTGGGCGTCCGGAAGCCAGCTGTGAAGGGGAACCAGGCCCACCTTTGTGCCGTAACCCACGATGAAAAAGATGAAGGCCAGGCCGATGACGGTGGGTTCCAGCGTGGTCTTGACGCCGTCGAGATGGGTCCAGAGCAGGGCGGTTCCCCCGGGTCCCAGGGTTTTTTCCGAGGCGAAATAGAGGAGGATCGTTCCGAAAAGCGCCAGGGCGATCCCCACTCCGCAGAGAATGAAATACTTCCAGGCCGCCTTGACGCTCGCGGGGGTCCGGGTCCAGGCCACGAGAAGGACGGTCGCCAGCGTGGCCCCTTCAAGGGCGACCCACAGGAGTCCCATATTGTTGCTGACCAGAACGACCAGCATGGCCAGAATGAAGACCTGGTAGAGGGCCAGATAGAGGCGGGTCCGTTCCGGTCCCAGGTGGCCGCGCGCCTTTTCGATGGCCATGTAGCGGAGCGAGAAGAGGGAGGTCGTGGCGCCGACCCCACCCGTGATGACGACGAAGATTGCGGAAAAACCGTCGGAAAAAAGCTGATCCGATCCTCCCGTGACGGTTCCTTCCGCAAAGACCCGGAAGGCCAGCAGAAGGGAGATGGCGAATGTTCCGAATGAGAAGAGGACATTGAGGGAGTCCGCTCCCCTGCGGTGTCCGACGGCTCCCATGACGAATGCCCCGAGAAGGGGGCAGAGAACGAGGGCCAAAAGGATCAAGGGTCACTCCATCGAGGTTGTGTCCATGTGCTTTAAGTCGAGGCTCTCGAATGTCTCCCGGATCTGGAAGAAAAAGATGCCGAAGACAAAGGTTCCGACGAGGACGTCGAAGGCGACGCCGAGCTCCACGACCATGGGCATGCCGTAGGTGGCGTTGATGGCCGAGAAGAAAAGGGCGTTCTCCATCCCCAAAAATCCGAGCACCTGGGTCAGGGCCTTCCTCCGGGAGATCATCATGAGGAATGAAAGGAGAAGGGAGGCCAGTCCGACTCCGATCAGCCCTTTCGAGACGGTGCTCGCCAGCTCCGAAATGGGGCCGGCGAGCGTGAAGGAGAAGACGACGATTGCCAGACCGAGTACCATTGTAGACGGCACGTTGACAAGAGCCTCGACCTCTCCCTGGATCTTTAGCCTGTTCAAAAGGCGGAACAGGATGGCAGGAAGCAGGACGACCTTGAAGGCGAAGGTGAAAAGGGCTGAGAAGAGAAGA
>JAKBXW010000100.1 GCA_021840555.1 Nitrospirota bacterium | reverse complement strand
AAGAATATTGCTATGGATTGAGGATTTGAGGACAGTGCCTTCCGGAACTTTTGCTGCGATAATATTCTGATCCCGGTCCTGTTCAACCGTAGAGAAGGGCGACGGGTCCCGGGGCAGAATCCGGTCCCACGGAAACTCTTTCTTGCCTTTCCTTATTCCGTTCCTTCCTTCCGAAAAAACCTCGGGTCGGGAAGGCTCAGTCCCCCGATCCAATCCCTGCGCTGGTGTGGCTTGTTATTGGCAACGCTGTTTTTCCTGGGACTACGCGAATCTTTGATCGGCCTCTTTTCCCAGGGGGCCTTTAGAGAGGAACCGGTTTCAGTATATGGACAAATTCGAAGAAAATGTGGTAAGATCCTTGCCATTGCCACGTGTGCTGGGGGATCGTCTAATGGCAGGACGACAGTCTCTGGATCTGTCTATCTAGGTTCGACCCCTAGTCCCCCAGCCATTCTAATAAGTCACTCTCAAAAAAAATTCTCGAAATAAAATCCGAATTTGTCACCCTCTTGTCACCCTTGGAACCAAAAAAGTAAAATCGAAACATGAGGGAAAGGGGGGGCCTATGGCGACGATTAGAAAGCGTTCCGGAAACTGGCAGGCGATCGTCAAGAGGAAGGGGTACGGACAGATCTCCCGGACGTTCGATACCAGGGCCGACGCCGAATTGTGGGCTTCCACGACCGAATCTGAAATAGGCCATGGGAAATACGTTCCGGCACGGACCAGGGAGTCTGAAAACACGACCCTTTCCGAGGCCCTGGACCGCTACGAACGGGAAGTATCCTCGCAAAAAAAGAGCCACGAAAAAGAAAAAGTCTACATGCGCCAGTGGAAAAGAACCCCTTTGGCGAAACGCTTTCTCGCTGCGATCCATGGGAAGGACATCGCCGCCTATCGGGATGCCAGGCTCAAGGAGGTCGGGGCGAATGCCGTCCGTCACGAACTGGCCCTTCTCTCCCATCTGTTCACGATCGCGGTCAAGGAATGGGGAATGGGGGAACTCGTCAATCCGGTTCGGCAGATCCGGAAGCCTGTTGCCCCTCCGGGGCGGGATCGGAGACTCCGTCCTGACGAAGAAAAGGCCCTTCTTGCCGCGTGTGGGAAGTACAATTCCGAGCTTTCGCTCATCGTGCGCTTCGCCTTGGAAACAGGCATGAGACGGTCGGAACTAGCCGGGATGATCTGGGATCGGGTGGATCTCAAGAAACGGACGGCGCTGGTCGATGAGAAACACCCGACAAAACCGAAGAGTACGCGCTTGGTTCCCCTTTCTCCGGAGGCCATTCGGATCCTGTCGGAACTTCCCCGAAGGATCGACGGGAAAGTCTGGGGATCCGGTTCGAATTACATCACGATCGCTTTCATACGGGTCGTGTCCCGGGCCCGGGCAACCTACGAAAAGGAATGCAAGGAAAAAGGAATGAAACCGGACCTCGCCTTCCTAGTGGACCTCACTTTCCACGACCTCCGGCACGAGGCCACCAGTCGCTTCTTCGAGAAAGGCCTGAACCCCATGCAGGTGGCGGCCATCACTGGCCACAAGACCTTGCAGATGCTGAAACGCTATACTCACCTGAAAGCGGAGGATCTTGCAGAGCTGCTGGCGAAAGGATGAAAATCTATCATCCCGCTCTCCCTTGTCCTTCCTGTCCGGTTGTTGTGGACCCTGAGTTCGGCCCTTCGCATTTTCCGGATCCGCTCGATGAATCTCCTGTGTCCTTCGCCACCGCTGTACTTTGATCCAAGTACCTTTTTCACTTTCCAAGCGTCGAACAAAATTCCCATCCCGCCAGTTTCCTGAAATACATTTTCTAACTTCAGGATAGATCGAGACAGATTTTGGGTGGTTCTATAAACAACATCCCGTCCCTTTCGAGGCCGAATTCCGAAAGCGGGAATGATTGTCAGGGGCAAGATGCGGGCTTCGAGTGCGCTCGGCATGGACGCGATCTGGGACGCAGATGATCGACTGGGCTGGGATAAAGAAGCGTGGAACGAATCTGCGTATAGAAGGACAAAAACTGGACGTAAGGTGTCACACCCATCAAAGTTGGCACATCACGCACCATTGGCTGCTATGCAATAATAAATGATTGATAACATCTTAAGACAATTGCGCTTCATGAAACAGGTTGCTGGTGTACCGCTGGTATGAATGACTTAAGGTTTTATCGGTTCAATCTAATCTGAATTATTCCTGTAAAAAAATCTCCTTCCTTGGCCAGTCAGGTATTTCTCCCCTTCCTGACAGTTCATTTCTCCATTCTCCATCGGAAAACATCCAATATCTGATGCCCTATTTTGTCCATTCTGTGGAATCGGACAAAAAGGAATTCGACCGGATTCAGCTCGTACAATGCGACAAGATCTTAGAATCCCATCATTCTCAAAAGGAGTTTACCGATGAAAAAAGTGACGGTTTGCCTCCCTGATTCCGTTTATCGAAAACTGAAAAAACTCGCCTCCGAATCGGGATTGTCCTATGCCAGGGTTGTTGAAGGACTGATCGAGAAAGATCACAGATGGGGAAAGGAATCAATCCCGGATTTCCATGAAAACAGCGTGGAATCAAAGAGCATCAAGATCAAAAACGAGGAGGTGGCCTGGACGCGAACGGCGGTTGAGTTCGCCTTGACGTCATTGATCGTCACGCACTCCAGCCTCATCTATCTTGCCGAAAAACTGGATAAGGACGGGGGGTATGGAAAACACCGAAAATCCATCGAGAAGGAGATCGAAAAATATCTGACAGTTCTTGGCTACCAATCCTCCACAACAGCGGAAAAGGAGTAGAGAAATGGCTCTTGGACGAAATATTACCCCTTCACAGGGGGCAAAGTACTATCTCCAGGATGATTATTTCATGGTACGGGAAGGGGGTATGGAACATCGCCTCGAATGGCTCGGGCGCTTGGGGCATGACTTTGGATTGGTTGGACTTGTTGACCCTATCGACTGGGAAAGATCCCTCTCCGGAATTTTTCCAAAGGGGGTCACTGTCCGGGGAAGGAGCTACAAAGACAAAAACGGGAGGGCATCCCGACGGGGAGGGACAGACTTTGAATTCAGCGCTCCCAAAACCATCAGCATTGTCGCCCTTGTTTTTGAAGATGTGCGCCTCATCCATCTCCATCGCCATTCCTCCTTGGTCGCAATTCAGGTTTTGGAAAAGCATATCGGCGCTCGGCGGGGCCATGCAGGAATACGATGGGAATGCACCGGTTGCGGCCTGATCGGACGCGTGACCCATTTTACGTCTCGCGCAGGGGATCCTCACCTTCACGACCATCTCATCTTCGTCAATATCACGAAGTGCCGCGACGGGTGCTATCGGGCCATGGCCAACGATCAGATGCTTCATTTTCAGCGGCTCGCACAAGAAATCTACTTCTCCGAACTTTCATCCGGGCTCGTAAAAATAGGATATCAAATAGAAAAAGGGATCTATGGCGAGCCCCAAATTAAAGGTATTTCCCGGACAATCATCGAGCACTTCAGCCGACGGACAAATGACATCGAAAATTTCCTGAAAAAGCAGTTCGGGTTTGTCCGGAAGGAGGCGACACCAGAACTCAAAAAGACCGTGTGGAAACTTACACGGAATCCCAAAAGTGTGTATGAGCTTGAATTCATTCATGCCCAATGGCTGGCCAGGGCCAAAGCCATTGGATTGGAAAAGATTCTCCCCGGACGTCCCGTGGCTTATTCCCCTCAAATAAGGGTGGAAGTTGCACAGACGGCACTTTCCGATGCTCTCGAGGAAATGACGGTTGGAAAGAGCTCCTTGATCGAGGCTGAACTTTTGAGAAGTGCCCTCATAAAGGCACGAGGAATCATTCAGTTTAGGGACCTAATGAAGATATTCGAACAAAGTCTGAAAACAAAGGAGTTTCGACGGGCGATGGGGGTCGGTCGCAAGCCGCCCTTGCTCCTTTGTCGGGACGTCCGTGAGCGTGAGAAGCGCCTCTTGGATAGGGGGAGTTCGCTTGAACGACTTTTTCCAATTCTTAAAAATGAAAAACCAAATAAGCAAAAGAACCTTGAATTGCCTCTTTTCACCGGCGAGACACTCGTAAAGTATTTGGAACGTAACGGCATGGACATCATCGAGATGGAGAATTCACAAGAACGCATAACGGCCATTTCCCAAGCCTATTGTGAGCACCGTCAAATAAATCCACTGATTCTGACGGACTCCCTGAAATCCAAAAAAATTTTGAACGACCGGGTTCGGAAAGACCTGGGATTATTCGGAAAAGGGAGGGAATATCGGGTTTTCCGGATTGAATACCCGGCGGGAAAGGACCTGAAAAAGATTGGAACATATACTCCCGACATGGAGATCCGATTTTTAAAATCCTATCCGTCTCTCGGACTTCAGATTGGGACCGTGGCCAAAGTGATGGAGGTCGACCGGGAGGAGGGGACGATACGGATCGCGTTCGACGGGAAGAGCCTGGTTTTTGAGCCCCGACGATATTCCAGAACAGGCTGGGAGCTTGGAACCTCGGAATTCATTGAACTGACAGGAAGGGATGTCGGAGGAGAAGGGGATCGGATTCGGATTATAGGGAATAGCTTAAAACAAGATGGACTCCCCGTCGGAATGCACGTGGAGATCCTGAAAGCCGAACAGGATGGCCTGACGATCATAGGGAACAAGAGAGAGACGATACGACTCGAGGCTTGTCAGAGATTCCTGGAAATCGACCATGCCTATGCCATCAACGACATTTTCCGGAATGACATAAAAGATCGGATGCTCATTCTCGACCTGCCATCCTCCTCTTCCCTCCTGAACACCCTTTTCCCCCGGTTGATCCAGGAAGAATCTACAATGATCCTCATCACCGATCATCTGGAGGAACTCACAAGGAAGCTGGGAGTGGAAAAAACGCTGTCCCCGGAGAAGACCGGAAAAATGCGCGACCTGGGGGTGGAGGACGAAAAGATTCTGAGCGGGGAGCTCAAGACAGAGCAGATGCTAGAACAGAATAGTCCAGAACGGGACCGGTTCACACAAAAAAAAGTGGCTGATCATGATCTGGACCTGGGATTGGAGTTTGGATCCTGACTGAAAGCGGTGACCGATGCCGGAAAAGGGGGGGGAGAAAGTTTCCAGAGGAGATTTCTGGAACGTTGCCGGATGCCTCATTCGGCTACATACCCTTGAGTTTTGAAGAAGGTCTTCACATGAACGACAGTCGGTTTTTGAGCTGACCGTTTTCGATAAAACGAAAGTCCGATCGATAGAAGGATGATGAAGGCCGTGTTTCGGGGCCCCTGAACTCGGGCCTCCACTTCATTTGCGAGTTTCTTCGGAAGAATGAGTTTGAAATCCTGCCGGGAATGGATCATCGTCCGCTTTTGGACCCGAAGAAGAAGGGGCAACAGGTCCTTTACTGGAGGAAGAGAGGCAAGGTGGAGAAGGTCGGCCTCGAGGTCGGAAGACAGGACATAACCCTCTTCATGAATTTCCCGATCCGAATCGACGACGAGGGGACCTTCCGCGGTGCCGGACCGCTGTTTCAGAATGTCGAGGCCGGCTTGAAGCAGAACGATAAAGGCCGTGGTCCGGGCTCCCGCCACCCGGGTGTCGATCGATTCGACTAGCCTGTCCGGCAAAAATAGATGAAAGAATCGTTGGTTCTCCCGGGGCAGAAGGGGGTGTCCGACAAGAGCGAGATAAAGAGTCTCGCCTGGTTCCGTGGATGCCATCTCCGGGGCCTCCTGATAGAGGGTTGAGCAAAAGTGGAAATTTCTTGGTTTGACATGCCTTTTTTAAAGTGTATAATAATATACACAAATAAAAATGGCAAGGACCTTCGTCCGAACGGAGGAGGCTTTCATGAAGACAAGTTATATTCCTTCCTCGCCCCTTGAAAAGTTTTTCAAGCTCGATGAACAGATAAGCGGAAAAGATTCAAGAAATGGGTAGCGTTGTCAACAAGAGACCTGAGTCGCCCTTCCGATTTTCGTGACATTCAGGCGTCGAACCCGTTGTAATAGTAGGCCAGCCTGACCTTCGTGACATTGAGCCCGCCTTGGGTACTCCACTTT
>JAKBXW010000099.1 GCA_021840555.1 Nitrospirota bacterium | reverse complement strand
TACGGTCGGCGTCCCCGTAAGGGTATCCGCAGTCGGAGCGAGCCGGGCTGTAAAGTCCATCCCGCGTACGAGGGATTCCGAGACGTATTGGGGGTCCTGCTGGATCGGTTGGAGCGTGTTTGACGGCATCTAGATCCTCGCGGTTGAGACAAGCAGTCGCCCGGGGGCGACGGAGACGAGCGTCGGTGAATGGGCGGAAGAGATCAGGGTCCGGGGCGAGACGACCGAGACGATGTCTGCGATCTGGGACGTCAGTGTCAGGGCACCAGAGTCGATCACCTGGATCGGACTGTCGGCTCCGAGGACTCCGCCTGCTTCGAGATCGGCCTTCGTAACGACCTGAACCTGATCGGACGTCTTGAGAGTCGCACCCGAAGAAAGATTAGCGGACGTAGACACCTTCTCCGGAGATGTTTCCTCAAGCGTAGCGCTTGCCGAAAGACCCGCTGTCGTCTGCACGTTTTCGGTGCTGTCGGCTTGAAGATTCGCCTGACCGCTTATCGTCAGATCCGGGGAGACATCAATCTTTTCCGACGAAGTAGCCGACAGGTCTCCCGACGCTTCCAGTGCCGGGGAGACGGCGATCTTCTCGGAGGAGGTCGCTTCCAGTTCGGCACCGGAGGCAAGATCCGGAGTGACGGCAACGGCTTCCGAAGAGGTAGCCGCCATCGATGCCGAAGCAGACAGATCCGGTGAAACGTCGATCTTTTCAGAGCTTGTCGCTGACGGGGCGGCCGTCGATTCGAGGCCTGCCGTGACGGAGACTTTTTCGGCGCTTGTGGCTTCAAGGACAGCGTTCGATGAGAGATCCGGGGTGACTGCGACTTTCTCTGTACTTGTTGAAGTTCCCGAGGCCGAGGCTTCAAGACCAGCGGTGACGTCAATCTCTTCGGTCGAAGTCGCTTCGAGAACGGCGGACGAAGAGGACGAGAGCAGGATGAGCGCCGCTCCACCGGAGCCCATTTAAGTTATCCCGTTCAGAAAGTAATCCACCGCCGTCGGCGTCGTGTTCCCGGAGGCCGTAGTATAAGTGAGGACGTACTGAATCCCGGTCGTCGTGTCGTCCCAATCCTGAGATGGGGAACGGAAGAGTGGCTGATATCCGGCCGCCGGTGCCGCAGGAATCGCCACGGGAGGACCGAAGGTTTCCGATCTTCCCTCAAGATAGGTTCCGGTGTCGTTTTGTTGCATCGACAGAGTGATGGTATCCCCGGCCCCCATCGCCGACTGATCGATCCCCATCCGGTAGAGTCCTGCCGTGGTATAAGGACCAACCGTGATGCTTGCGGAAGTCGACGGATCCCACGTTCCTTTTGTCGTTTGTGCGAGTCCCATATATTATCCTTTGCTCCGGGTCAGTGTCGCCATAAGAGTACTCCTTTAGATAAGGTAGTACATTGAAACATAGCCACTGCTAGTGGTCTGGTTCACCAGAAAAATGTTCTGCCCCGCAGGGATGAAAATAGGGAATTCATTGCTGATGGCCGAATATTGCGAGCTATAGGAAAGCAAATCGGATATCAGTGTATCGACCAGAGAGGTAGAAGGCCCCACACCAACCGCCCACTTCATCCCGCTCAGGGAGCCGGCCATGAGCCAAATGCGCTTGGCCGCCGTGGGGAGTACCGCGCTTGTGATCTGGATAGTGGCGCTCGCCGCAATGGACAACATGAGATTGCTGTTGGAAAGGGAGACGTTGCCGGAAAGAATTTGTCGTCCGCATATCTCCGGGGGCAATCCTCCGGCCCGAATTCCGGTCACTGCTACATTTGTAGCATTTCCGCTTGCGCTCTGGCCGCTGGCCGTCTGAGCGTAGATGGAGGTCCCGGCAGGAATGTGGATAGGTATGAGAATGGGCTGGCTTCCGGGAGCGTTCGCAAAATAGTTTTCGAGAATCACGAAGGGCGCTGAGGACGACCCGATCCCGAGTTGAAGAACCTGATTCTGGCCCATCCCGCTCCATGTCAGGATGAGTCCGTCCCAAGCGCAGTCCGTAGTCCCGAGTAGTGTCCACGCCCCGTAAGTGAGCGTGGTGGACCCCGAAGTCACGGAGACATAAGGGAGTGATGAATACGATACCTGTCTCATTTCCCCTCGCATCCTTTCACGATCTGACTTGTCATGGGGTCACCCCACTCATGGCTGTTTTTCGCATCCGACATATCGGTGGTTATCGAAATCATTTTCTTGGCAATGATAAACCGTCTCATCCAGGAAAAGGGTGATAGGCCATGGATTGGAGGGCGGAGGGGCTGTAGAGCATGCGCCCATAGTCAGGAGCAACCCGAGAATTATAAGGCGTAGATTCATCCTGTCCATTTCGATTAAGGCCCGAGAACCGGCGAGAACTTCAAGGCATCCACGGCAAAGGTCGCCCCGGCCCCAACATTGATCGTCTGGGCGTTCTTGAGGGTTTCCACGTCAAGGAGATCCCCAGCGGTTGCGGCATCCCACGCCCCATAGCAATTTTCAGTCTCGGAAGTGGTCCCGGTGTTGTTCGGAAAAGTGATGACGGTTGCATTTTCGATCAAGCCGACGGTGGTGACGGTAGTCCAGTTTGTGGTTCCCTGCGCCATGGCTTGCCGAGCATAGCCGGTGTAGGCCGCTTCCGTCCCTCCGGTCCCGGATCCCGCGGTCGGGCAGGTGGACATGAGGCCGATGTAAATGGTGGTCGGAATCGTGTAGGCGGTGCCGTTGAAGTAGAGACCCATAATTTTCGTCGCCGTGTAGGCACTCATACCGGCATGTGCGGGAGTGAGACCTCCGGCGAGCGAGAAGATCAAGGCCAGAACCAGAGAAATTTTCTTAACCATGGAGCAGTCTCCTTTTGATAGTAGTTATGCGGGCGTCGAAACCGGAACCGGCTGACCTTCGGGCTGCGCCTGAAGGAGCTTGTTGGACTCCATCAGGGCGGCGTCCAGCGTCTGCCAATCAGACAATGTCGGAGGCTGGTTCGACTGCATGAGCTTGATGATGGTCTGGACTCCCGAAATGAGTGTCGGGGTCAGGGCGATTCCGGAGATGACGGCTTGCATGATGGGGACGGCAATGGCTGGCATAAGTTTCTCCTTAGTTGGCAGGTTTTACCTGGTTGACGAGATCCTGAAGCATGGTAAGTGCTCCGTCGACGGCGACCATATCGACCGGCTGGTTGGCCTGAGCCGCTTTCTGCGCGTTGATCAGGACGGTTGTCGCATCCTGGGAGGCCTTCTTGATGTTTCCGACCATGACGGGAGTCGAGCAGACCGAAGACGCTCCGGACGACCCGCAAGCCGGGAGAGCAATGTAGTCCATCGCCGCTTTCTGCGCGATGACGAGGGCCGACATGTCGGACGCAATCGTGTTTTCTTCAGTAGTCTGTGTCGTGGCTCCGGTGGCGCAGGCTCCGAGAACGGACAATCCGAGAGCAAGAGCGAACACTTGGGCTTTAAGGGCTTTCATGCAAATCCTCCTTGAGTGAGTCGATACTTTTTTGGATATCGGTCAGGAACGTGGTGCGCTCGAAGTAGTCAAGATCCGGCGTTTCCATCACTTGATGCAGCTCGAGGTTGAGTTGCGACAGCTTCTCGTTTCGGTTCACCGGCTGTCTCCTTTGCTGTCGGGAACCCCAGAACGTCCCGCACGAGTCCTCCGAAGATTCCGGAGGCGAGAATCATCAGGGAATCGATGTCTCCCAGGACGGGCTGAATTTCCTTCGGATAGATGGCTTTCACTGCGATGCCGGCGAGAAAGACGCCGAACGACGAAATCCCGATCCCGAGCTTGACGTAAAACGTGCGATTGGAACCCATGCTTCCTCCCTTAAATCAGACCCACGATTTTTTTCACCTTCGTCACTCGTCCCTCCCATCCCCTCAAGGGAGCCGAGGGATTCGTTTTGGCATCCTCTTCGTACCACGCATCCTGTCGATCGAGGAACATCAGCATCACTTTCCGGTCGTCGCACTTCCGGGCCGCCGAAAACGTTTCGGGTCCGGGAATGCCGTCCGGCGTTACGCCAATGCATGTCTGCAAGTCCTTGATCGCTTCTGCCGGTCCATGATTGACGCCCCACTGAAAAACGCAGAAATCCAGTCCGTCCGGAAGGTTTTCACACCCCATCGGGAGCCAGAATTCCTCTTTATAGAAATGGAAAGCGTCGAGCCGGGACGGAATCGACGCCTGGATTCCCTTCTTCTTCGCATACAGCTTCCAGTATCCCGGACTGATGCCGTAGACGTCTCCCCATCGGGAAGGCTTTCCGGAATCGCCTTCCAGGACGTCGACGAGAAAATTGAACGCATGCTGATAATCCACTAGTCCTCCAATCCCGAAACCCACAAACAGAAGAGCAGGCCGATCCCCAGAATCAGGATTCCAATAGGCATCAAAAGTTCTCCATCATGCGATCCCGTTCCCGTGATGCCTGGCACGATATGCACGTCTGAGTCCCCCTCGATGCCTGTCGCCGTGGTTCCGGGATGCGAGTCGCGCAGTCTTCGCAAAAAATTGCCGACTCCCGGACGTCGGACTTTCTGTCCCGCTTCCTCATCTCTTCTTCCCATTCCAACCGGGCTTGCGCCCTGTCAACATCATCCATCAGTAAGTCTTGTATCCAAGGGACTGGATCCACCCCGGAACACCGTCAACCTTATGCACGCAGGGACTCTCGTAAGCATCTTGAGGCGTGACTCGGGAAACTTCCCTGTCCACGATGGAATGACCGGCCTGATCGAAGGCCTCGGCCACCAGTTCGGCGGCCACCAGCCCGCAGTCCTCGCAAAAGAGAAGCGAGATCACCTTCTCGATGTGTTCCTGAGCCTTGTCCGCCATGTCCATCAGTAATACCCTCCGTTCCCCATGATCCAGTCCGGGACGCCGTCCACCTTGATCACTTCGATCGATTCATAGTCCGTCTGTGGGGTGACACGGAAAGACGCCCGATCCACGATGGGCGATCCCGCCTGCTCGAACCCGGCGGCCACCAGTTCGGAGCAGAACCATCGTCCCGGATCGTGCCAGTTCGTCCGGGGGAGGAATCCGGCGATCGCCTTCCAGTCGTACGGTTTCCCGATCTGGGCGCAGGCCCATCCGTAGACTTTTCTGGGATCGGGAACCGTCACATACGCATAGCGGTAAGCGGATGGCTTGATATAGTCGTGCGGACGGATCTGGACGCCGCCGTCGAGCCGGGCTCCTAGAAACCTTCCGTCCTTGAGAACGAAATCCACGTGCGACCAGTCCGACCAGGTGAACCATCGGATGGCCCACGACGAGAATCCCTTCTCGGTGATGAAACGAAGCCAGACTTTACCTGTTCCGCTTGTCACGGTCCCGCTCCTCGTCGAAGTGTTTTTCCAGTTTGTTATCCATTCTTCCGATCATCCCCTTGATCTCTTCCATCTGATCCGTGAACCTGTCCTCCTGCCGCTGTACGGTGATCTGGAAGTCGTGCATGGTGTCCTTCAGGTCCTGACGGCTGATCATGTTTTGCTCCAGCTTTCTCAAACGCTCGTCGAATCCTTCGTGGATCTGGAAGGATCGCCCGGCGAGAGCGAGCGAGACAGTAGTCGCGATCCCCAAGAGCCATTCGACGAGTTCCGTGTTTGAGTCTGTTGCCACATCGTGTCTCCTTTCCCGCAAGGTCTGATGAAATAAAAAAACTCGTCTGAATCTGGTGTAGGAAGTGGGAATCAATGGATTAACCTCACGTTAGCCTGTACGGCTGAGACATTTCCTGATTCCTTGACAACCCCTGCTTGCATGTTATAGTTATCGAGCCGGGCTAGGGATTGCAACCCGAAACCCGCTCACCTTCAAGCGGTGCCCGGCAACCCTGAAGGATCACCGTTCAGGAAGGAGAACGCCATGAAAACCATCATCGCTTTTATCGCAAGCCTTTTCTTCGCCGCCCCCGCCTATGCCGGACCCTGGGATTTCGGTCTGGACGTGGGACTGAGTCTGGCCCCTCAACCTCTGGCCCAGAATGTCGTCCTGTGGGGGAATATGGGTCCCGGACCCAACGGCGCATCGACTCCCGTATCTGGAATGGGAATATACGCCTCCGGGTTCGTTTTCCATTCGGTTACGTCCCACCTGAGATCG
>JAKBXW010000098.1 GCA_021840555.1 Nitrospirota bacterium | reverse complement strand
GACCCAGCCGGGGTCGCCCTCGAGGATCTCGGCGATCTGGTCGGGGGAATAAGTCGTTTTCCGGAGAAGCCGTTCGATATCTTCCTGGCGCCCCTCCTTATATCCCATTTCCCGCAACAGATCGATGACGTCGGGCACTTTCTCCTCCTTGATGACGGTCCTGAGTTCGGAAAAAATCTCTTCGGTCGACAGCCTGCGATGGACATTCGACAGGTATCTGATCGACATTTCCAGCGTTTCCCTCAGTATATCACGGGGGACCCTTTCCGCATCGAGCGGCTGGAGGATGATGGAAAGATACCGGCGGATTTCCCGGTCGAAGATGTGTTTCATGGAAAGAAGCCGACTTTGGGCGACCAGGTCCGAGACCTTCTGCCGGACGACCGCGTCGTCGATCCGGCCGAGGTCGACGGTCAGAAGGTCGAAGTCCGGGAGGAAGGGCCGGAGAGAATCCGGGGTCTCGAGAAGATCGGAAAGACGGGTCGGGATCGTCCAGGGCGCTCTCCCGTGGTAGAAAAGGACCGGAAGGACGGGAACCGGAGCATTGTCTTCCTTGAGGGACTGGTTCCAGAAGGAGACGATGTACCGGAGGATCTGGAAGTGAACCCGGGGATCGGGAGCGCTTTTGTGTTCGAGGATAGCCACCAGTCGGCCCGGAACGCCTCCCATGGACACGGAAAAGACGAGGTCGGCAAATGAGGCACTGTCCAGGAGGTGTCCGGCCGATTCCCCGGGAAGGTAGGTCAGGGTGTCGGAGCCATTGGATTGGCGGCTCCCGGAATCCCTACGGCGAACTCCTCCGGATATAATGGCTTTGCGGAACGATCAGTCACATAATGCCTCAAGACCGGAAACAAAATGGTTGAAGCTGGGAGAGGCGTTGCCTTTTTGGTTCATGTGGGGCGCTATCCTGCGCGCCACCTCGCATTTCGGAAGAGTGGGGCTTCCCCTGTAATAGCCGGCTTTTTGCAATAGATCCCGAAACTTTTCCCACGTTCCACCCTTGATGGAATCGGAATAGCGGAGATCACGCCTTTTGGCCAGAGTTTCAGGGAGCGCGGGAAAGGCGGTCCGCACCGCCTCGATATCCCCGAAAAACCAGGCTTCGAGCTCTTCGATGACGATCCGGTTCACGACCCGAAAATGTCCCCCGGAATCTGGAGAGGATTTCGTCGGCAATCCCGCCTTGAGGGCGGAAATTTCGAGACGGGCCTTCAATTTGTGACAATCCTCGTTATCACGGTCGACCAGGACGAGAACCCGGAGATTTTCATCGGGAATTCTCCGGGCGTAACCCGTGAATCTCGCCGGGAGATCCTTCAGAAGTTTGTGTTTTGACCCGTGATTGATAACTTTCCAGGCGTGATTCCGGCGCCCGATGATGCTCGGGACCACCCTTTTCAGGGTTTCCTCCATCGAGGCTTCCTCGACATGGATGTAAATCAACCGGGATCCCTCACCCGTCATGGATTGCCGAATTCGAAATAGTTTTCCATCCACAGGTCGCCAAGCCCCGCTCCAGCCTCCAGCATTTCCGGGACGCCCTTCATGTCGGCGATGCGCTTCGCCACTGCGTAGCCGTCGTTTCCACGCATCATGGCCCATACCTGGTCGGCTTTAAGGGCATTGATGAAAAACGGCGAGTGGGAAGTGACGATGAGCTGGGTATTTGTCGAGGCGAGGTTGCACTCTTCGGCCAACTCTCCCAGCAGTTTGGGGTGGAGGAAGTTTTCCGGCTCCTCGATCCCGATGAGGGAGGGCGGATCGGGATCGTTCAAAAGAATCAGGTAGGCCAAAAGTTTCATCGTTCCGTCGGAGGCGTACCGGGCCTGGACCCCTTCGGAAAAGGGCTTGTCCTTGACCATCAACAACAGGTGGCCTGTGGGAAGAGTCTGGGGGATTACGCGTTCGATCTGGGGAATGCGGCGACGCAATGTCTCGAAGATGGTCTCGAGGCGGTCGGGATGGCGTTCTTTCAAGTACCGGACGACATTGACCAGGTTGTCTCCTGTTTTGGACAGCCGCTCCTGGGGTCCGGCTTCGGGGATCCCCCGCATCTCTTTGGCGGACAAATGCGAAAGATGCCAACCGGTAATAAAATCCCGCAGAGCTTTGACGCGGGGATTCTCTGCCAGCTGGCCCAGCGTGCTGACTGCCATAACGTCAGCTCCGGCCAGGGATTTTTCGATGCGCTGGTCCTCTGCTTCAGGGACCTCTCCCGTCACCACCGATCCCTGTCCCCTAGTGTAGTGAAGAAAATGAAAGGGTTTGCCTTTACCGGCCCGGCGCCACCGCATCCATTCCTGGGCAATAATCGGTCGACCCTGGTCATCCTCGTCGACTTCAAGATGATAGGTGATTCGGGGGGGCTGCCGCTCTCCGTAAAGGTATCCTTCCCGGTAGGACACCTCGAAGCTGATGGGGCCCTTGCTGTTTCGGCTGCGCAGGTCCCTGAGCCCGACGCCACGCTTGTCGACGGCCCGGCGCAGCCCTTCCGAAAAGCAGTCTTTCAAGAAGGCGAAGACGTCAAAAAAAGTGGATTTTCCGCTTCCGTTGGGGCCAAGCAGAACGGATAACGGCGTCATATTCTGAAATTCGACATTTTTGAGGGCCCGGAAGTTTTCGATCCTGATTCTCTCGACTCTCGGGGGACGATGAAGCGCTTTTGTCGTCATTTATGTCCGGCTCCTATGTCTGTTCCCGCCTGACTCTCCTGATCGAGGGGGGAGATGGGGCGCGATTCTCCCGAAATCGTTGTGATCGCAACAAATCGGTCGTCAGCCCCGGATTCCTTTTAAAGTCCCTTTCCGAACCGTCCCCTCTGGCCGTCCCTCCAACCCCGGATCAGCCACCGGAACCCCTCGATCTTTTTGTCCCGGTTCTGGAGGATGTTGAGGGCGTAGTCCACGAACTTCACACCCAGGTAGAAGGAGCGGGTGGCCCGGTTCTCCGGGACCAGCCGGTCGAAGGTCTCCTTGAAGAGGAAGGCGTTGCGCATGCCGTAGTAGAGGCTACGGTTCGAGATGGGGGCGTAGCCCTTCGGGGCGTCCGCCTTCTTGGTCACGAAGGGATCCCGGAGATAGAGGACCGGCGTGTGGAAATGGGCCATGAAGCCGTAGAGGGAGTCGTCCATCCCGATGAAGAAGCGCCGGTCGGGGTATCCCAGGAGATCCACGATGCTTCGGTGGACAAGCATCCCCTCGAAGCATCCGGTGTTGGTGGTGCAGAAGGCGAACCCCTTTTTGAAGGAGGGGTCATCCTGGAAGACCCGGCGTCCCGTCCGGAGATCGTAATACCCCTCCCATTCGTGGGCCACCCCGTCCCGGAAATATTTTCGCGGATGGAGACAGCGGGAAATCTCCGAAAAGGACAGAAGGCCCTCGAGGCATCGCGGATCGGGCTCGATGTCGTCGTCCATGAGCCAGATCCAGTCGGCCCCTTCCAGATAGGCCCGCTTGAGCCCCTCGTGGAAGCCTCCCGAGCCTCCGGTATTCTCGTTCATCCGAAGGACGAGGGTCGGGATCCCTCCCATGAGACTGGGCCGGGTTCGGAACTCCTGGATGGCGGAAGCCCCCTCCTCGGGAAGGCGGTCGACCAGTCCCCGTTCGAAAAGAAGGGCCGGCGTCCCGTCGGTCGAGGCGTTGTCGACCAGAACCAGTCCATCGAGGGGACGGCTCTGGCGGGCGAGGCCCCCGAGGCATTCAAGGAGTAGGTCTTTCCGGTTGTAGGTCACCACCACGGCGACAACGGATTCCTCATTCTCCTTCACCTTCGAAAAAAGTCCCTTATCTCCGCTCACCCGGTTGTCCTCTCCATCGTTCGTCCCGACGTCCGCTTTGCCGGATCCCGCTCGATTTCCGGCAGGGATCCGGACCCTCATTTGGGCCGGACGCCCCCTTTGCGTCCCAGACCGAATCCCACCCGGTAGATGTCCGGCATGTCGATGCGGCCATCCCTTTTGATCTCGAGGACACCGAGACGCTTGAGGTCGTCGCGGATTCCGTCCCATCCCCGTCCCGCCTGTTGAGCCGGGAGCCTGCTGGTCTGGATTTCCGCCGGCCCTTCGGGAAAACATTCCGACCACCTCACCCGAATCTGATCGTAATCGCAGGGAACGTTCAGGCCCCCGAGCCTTTCGAGAACCGTCCTGACCCACGGATAATCCTCGGCCATCTCGTCCACGCGTATTTTCGATGCCTGCTGGATGCCCCGTTTGAGACTCTCGTAATGGAGAGGAAGAGGATGGGAGCCATACCGGCTCCGGGAATCGTCCGCCGCATGCCAGATCGCGCTGAGAAAGGAGCGGGGGGAGGTCTGTCCCCGCCCGTCGGACAGGTGCCCGACCACCCACGTGTACGGGGCTCCCCGGCGGGGATCCCTCCCCATCCAGGGTCCTGCGAGAGATCCGAAGAGCTTCCTCTGGAGTTCCTCCTCCCGCTTGACTTCGGGAGCAATCTCGAAGATCCCGTCTTTTTCGTCCGGATTTTTTCCTGTGGTCTGCTGGTAGAAATCCCGGAGGACGGTCCCGTGTTTGTCCGGCGCATTGACGAGACGCTGCCAGAGAAGTCCGTGGAGGTCGTGGCGGGCCCATGCGATCTCGGTTTTTGTCGCAAGAAGCTTCGAGGCGTCGGGGAAATCCGTCACGGTCCGCTCGAACTGGTCGTCCCGGAGAAAAACCTTGGCGTGAATGTTGGGAAACGACTTGAGTCCAAGGACGGTCCGAAGAAGACCCCGCACGATGGTGTCCATCGTCTGCCAGTCTTTGCTGGTGCGGTCGAGGGCGTCGAAGAGAATGAGGCCGTGGCGTCCTTCGGCATCGAAGTCGGCCTGAGCCTCCTCGATCAGTCGGGAGGCCTCCTCCCAGTTCTTTTTGATCCAGCCCACCGTGTCGGTCCAGCTTTTCCGGGGAAGGCGCCTTTTCCCGCTCGTGTCGTCGATCCACCGAAAGACCACGGCCCGCCAGATGTCGGCGGGCTCGGTCCCGGAGCCGATCATGCGGGAAAAACCCTCTTCATCCGGATAATGGTCCACGAATTGCCTGGAAGAGAAACCGAGGCCGACCTCGGTCCGGTCGAGCTCCGGGAGGACCATGCCGAGATGGTCCCGCAAGGTCCGGGAGGCGAGGGCCGCCGTCCAGAAGGACTTCCCCACGCCTCTCGCCCCGACGACGAGGTTCGACTCGAGCCGCAGGGTCCTGATGTGGGCGGGAGGCACATACAGGGTTCCCGGTTGGGGTTCCTCCCCGAAGTTGCTCGTTTCGAGAGGGGCCTCCAGAATGGCTTCGCGCACGGTCCCGGGATCAGGCATTTCCGGAGGGCTCCTTCTGAAGGGCGGTCTTCAGACTGTCAAGGAGGGGACCGAAGACCAGCCCGACCTCTCGGGGATCGACGGACTCCAGCCGGGAGTGGAGGGATCCGAGGGAGGAAAATCCCCGGTTCCAGAGGATCGGCCAGGGATAGTGGGGTGCCGTTTCGTCCGTCTCTTCGAAGCTCCACAGGTCGGTCCTCCCCTCTCCTGGAGAAATTTCGTCGTAGGTCGGAAGGAAAAGGCCATAGGATTGCTCACGAAGAGCCTCGAAGGATTCTCTTGTTCCCACGTCCGGAAGCATTGCTGCCACAACCTGCATATTTTCCCGAATCTGTCCAATGGTCCCGGACCGCTTCCAGTGGTCGAACAGGATGCGGTACCCCGACCAAGTCTGGTCGCCTCCCACGGCAAAGAGAAGGACGAGGTTGGCTCCCAGTGAGGTCACGCAGGCTGAGGCCACCTCGTCGATTCCCGCCCGGGAGTCGAGAAGGACCACGTCCGGCTTCCATCGCTCCTCGAGCGATCCGATCAGCCGGGAGAGGCGCTCCGACCAGCATGTCCGGATTCCGTCCGGCAATATTTTCGGCATGAAGATCCGGCCGAGCTTTGAGACGTACTCTCCCGGTTCCCTTCCGTGGGCGGGAACCACATAGATCTCCCCGTCGTGGGACAACAGGCTCGTCGCGGTCATCGAATCGAAAACCAGGTTCCCGTTGTCGACGAGATCCTCCACGAGCCAGTCGACGAGGCCGTATTGGGGGCGTCGGTCTTCGGGAAGAAGCGACGCGGAAAGGCCGGGGGATTCGAGGTCGAGATCCAGGACTAGAACCTTCTTCCCGGATTGGGCCAGGCTCCAGGCGGAGACGGCCAAGGCGGTCGAGCGTCCGACCCCTCCCTTGACCGAGAAGAAGACGATGCGCGGCGCCCCTGTGGATTTGGGGGCGATGAGGTTCCAGGGGG
>JAKBXW010000097.1 GCA_021840555.1 Nitrospirota bacterium | reverse complement strand
AGACTCCCGTCGGGATGATCGCCGGAAACGGCTCATTTCCCTTTATTTTTCTTGAAGCGGCCAAGGCTTCTGGTCTTCGGGTCGTCGTCGTGGCCCACGAGGGAGAGACGGACCCGGCCGTGGAGAGTCTGGGGTTTCCCGTGCGGTGGATCCGCCTGGGACAGGTGGGGGCGATCTTCGACGCCTTCCACAAGGGCGGTGTCCGACGGGCCGCCTTCGTGGGGGGCATCAAAAAGCCACGCCTCTTCGAGATTCGCCCCGACTGGAAGGGAATGATGATCCTCGGAAAGCTCGCGCGCTACCATGATGACGAGGCGCTTAGGGCCCTGGCCGACGAATTCGAGAAAGAGGGGATTACCATCGTGCCATCGACCTTTCTCCTGCCGTCGCTTGCGGTGACGGAAGGGGTTCTGACGCGGCGGGCTCCCTCCGCGGCGGAGCGGGAGGACATCCGTGTGGGGATCGAGGCCGCGCGGATCGTTGGAACGGCCGATATCGGCCAATGTCTGGTGGTGCGCGAAAAGGTCGTTGTGGCGGTCGAGGCGGTGGAGGGGACGGACGAGACCATCCGCCGGGCGGGCCAGGTTGCCGGGAAGGGAACGGTGGTGGTGAAGATGGCCAAGCCGGGGCAGGATCTCCGCTTCGATCTTCCTTCGGTCGGACCCGGGACGATCCGGGTGATGCAGGAGGCGGGCGCCACCGTCCTGGCGGTCGAGGCCGGGAAGACCCTTCTGTTCGACCGGGAGCGGACGATAACGCTTGCCGACGCCGCGGAGATCGCCATGGTGGGGGTGTCCTGATGGCCCTTCGGGAGACTCTCTCGGTGGGAGTGGTCGGGGTCGGCTATCTGGGACAGCATCACGCCCGCGTCTTCACCGAGCTTCCCCATGTCCGCCTGGAGGGGATCTTCGATGCCGACCGGAGAAGGGCGGAGGAGATCGCCTCCCGACTCAAGGTTCCCTTCTTTTCTCAGCTGGAGGATCTGGTCGACCGGGTGGACGCCCTCTCGATCGTGACCCCCACCGTGACCCATGCCGACCTGGCCCTCGCCGTCCTCGCAAGGAAAAGGATCCCTCTCTTTCTCGAGAAGCCCATCGCGGAGTCCACCGCTTCCGCCATCCGGATCCTCTCGGCCGTCCGGGAGGCCGGCACGCTTCTCCAGGTGGGCCATATCGAGCGCTTCAACCCGGGGGTCGTGGCCATCCTCGAATCCGGCGTCCGTCCCGCCTATATCGAGGCCCAGAGGCTTTCCCCCTTCGGACTCCGGGCAAACGACGTCCCGGTGATCGTGGATCTCATGATCCACGACATCGACATCATCCTGGCCCTGGTCCGTTCGAAGATTTCGGCGATGCGGGTGGTCGGGACCCCCGCCATCACGCCCCACATCGACCTCGCCAACGCCTGGATCGAGTTCGAGAACGGGTGTCTCGCCCAGGTGACCGCCAGCCGCGTCTCCCTCGACAAGCTCCGGAAGATCCGGGTCTTCGACCGGAGAGGACTTTACTTCTCCCTCAACTACGACACCCGGGAGCTCTCCGAAGCAAAGGTCCGGCTGGTTCCGGGCGCTCTTCCGGAGATTTCGCGGTCGAAGCGGAGCTTCGAGGCCGAGGAGCCTCTGAAGCGGGAGCTTTCGACCTTCGTGGCCTCCGTCCGGGAAGGGACCCCTCCTGCCGTGAGCGGAGAGGAGGCCTTCCAGGCCCTTGAGGTGGCCCTGGAGGTGAACCGGCTGGCCGAGGAGAGCCTGTCGCGCTTCCGGGACCAGAACGAGAGCGGCTCCACGCCGTGACTCCCCGTGTGCTCGTCGTGGCCGGCGAGGCGTCGGGAGACCACCACGGCGGCCGTCTTCTCTCCGAGATGACCCGGCTCTGCCCCGCTCTCGAAAGCTTCGCGGCCGGTGGACCGGAGCTTGAGGCGGCGGGAGCCCGGATCGTCGTCCCGATGGAGCACCTGAACGTCATCGGCTTCTTCGAGGTCGCATCCCGGCTCCCCCGGATCTACCGGGCCTACCGGAGCCTTCTCGACGCCGTCCGGGAAAACGGGATCACGGCGGCCATCCTGATCGACTTTCCGGACTTCAACCTCCTTCTGGCCCGGGCCCTTCGGCGCCGCGGGGTCCGGATCTACTACTACGTGAGCCCCCAGCTCTGGGCCTGGCGCAAGGGCCGGGTCCGGTTGATCCGGCGTCTGGTCGACCACATGTTCGTGATCTTTCCCTTCGAGGCCGACTTCTACAGAAGCCACGGGGTTCCGGTGACCTACGCCGGCCATCCGCTTCTCGATTCCCGTTTCCCCGATTCCTCCGAAAAGGAGGCGCTCAGAAGGGAGCTTGCGGGGGAGGGGACTTTTCCGGTGGTGGCGCTGGCTCCGGGGAGCCGGAAGGGGGAGGTGGGGCGTCTCTACCCCCGGATGCTCGAAGCCTATTCCCGCCTTCGGGAGCGGATCCCGCAGATTCGGGCTCTGGTCCCCGAATCCCCCTCCCTCCCCGATTCCCTCTACCGGGAGATCGAGACCGCCGCGGGATTTCGGGCGGGCTCCCCCGGATCGCCCGTCCGGGTCCGGGGGAGGTTCCGGGAGGTCATGGCGGCGGCCGACTGCGCCCTGGTCGCCTCGGGAACTGCGACGCTCGAGACGGGACTGGCGGGAACCCCGATGGTGGTGGTCTACGCCCTGAACGAAGGGACCTACCGGATCGCGCGCGCCCTGGTGAAGGTGCCGGCGATCGGCATGGTCAACCTCGTGGCCGGACGGACGGTGGCTCCCGAGCTGATCCAGGAGGCGGCGACTCCTTCGCGCATGGCGGAGGAGATCCTCCGGATCCTCGAGAAGCCGGGGCGCTCCGAGGCGATCCGGCGGGATCTTTTCGCAATCCGGGAGATCATGGGAGGCCCCGGGGCTTCGGAACGGATCGCCCGGAAGATCCTCGACATGGCCGGCTTCGACTGCGGCCCGGCCCCCGCGCCTCTTCCATGAAGATCCTGAACACGCTTCTCTGGCCTTTTCTTCTTCCGGTGCTCCTACTCGTCTATCTTCTCTGGCCCAAATCCCGGCCGCATTTTTCCGAGCGCCTGGGGCTCGGACGCCAGAGGCCCGCCGCACGCGGTTCCCTGCTCGTCCATGTGGCCTCCCTGGGAGAGGCGCGGGCGGCCCGGCCCCTGATCGCGTCCCTTTCGAAGAAGGTTCCCCTCTTTCTGACGACCATGACGCAGACGGGGCGGGAGGCCCTGGTCAAGGCCCATCCCGGGATTCCCGTCTCGCTCGCCCCTCTCGACCTTCCCGGACTCTGGGGACCATTCCTCAGGAGCCGCCGGATCCGGGGGATCCTTCTCTTCGAGACCGAGATCTGGCCGGCCATGCTGGGGTCGGCCCGGGAGCAGGGTCTTTCGGTGGCTCTCGTGAACGGCCGTCTCTCCTCGAGAAGCTTCGGTCGCTACAGAAAACTGAAATGGTGGATCCGTCCGGTCCTGGAATGCCTGGATCCCGTGACGGTCCAGAGCGACCGGGACGCGGCGCGGTTTCTCGCGCTCGGGGCCCGTCCCGAGGCTATTCATCTCACGGGGAACCTCAAATGGGACGCGGATCCCTCCGCTCTTGCCCCGGAACGTGCTCCCGGCGCCGGGAAATGGCTCGGGACCGGGGGAAAGAAGGATGGGATTCCTCTTCTCCGGATCCTGGGGAGCTCGGTCCATCCGGAAGAGGCGCTGCTTCTTGTCCGGGTGTGGCGGAGGCTGGTGGAGGAGGGATATCCGGTCTCCCTCGTTCTGGCCTTTCGCCATCTCGAGACGCTTCCTGCGTTCCTGTCCCGTCTGCCGTCCTCTCTCAAAGTCTCCCGGAGGACGGACTTTCTTGAGGGGGGAGAAAGGGGAGAATCGCCGGAGACGGGAGATCCGTCGGAGACTCTCTTTCTTCTCGACACCTACGGGGAGCTGGGGGCGGTGACGGGCTTGGCGGACGCGGTCTTCGTGGGGGGGACGCTCGATCCGGTGGGGGGGCATTCTCCCGTGGAGGCCGCCGCCCACGGAAAACCCATCCTCTGGGGCCCCTGCCGGGACCACATCGCCGATCTGGCCGAGACTCTCTCGGAGGCGGGGGCGGCGATCGAGGCGACCGACGAGGCGGGGCTTCGGGAGGCCCTGACGACGCTTGTGAAGGACGGGGAGAGAAGGGTAAGGATGGGACATGCGGCCCGGGCGGTCTTCGAGAAGTCCGGGGGGGCGCTGGGTCGTACCCTCGCGGTTCTGGACCCCTTCGTCGAGGGACTCTTCCCGGAGGGTGTCCCTTCCATATACTAAAGAACCGGACATCATTGAATAAAAGGGATTCGGGAGGGAGCGGTTTTACGGGCCGGGTCTTTCGGGGGGCCGGATTGTTGGGGGGCAGGAGACCAATCGTGTCGTTGGTACGATCGCGTCATCCCCCTTTCGGGCCGATCTCGCAATTTCAAATAATCCCTGATTCGGTCCGGATCCTACCGGATTCGGGGACAAGGTCGATCATGTTTGATCGGATTCCATATCGCAAACTCTGTCGAAAACCACTGTGGCAATATGAGCACAGGTTTTTTTTGTCGCATTCCAGTCATGCCAGCGTTGATCCAGATTTTTGTACTCGGAGAGGTTGGTTTCCTCCAGGTCGTAGGGCAATGGATTGGAAAGCTGAATCTGCAACTGCTGGAGAGGGGATTCTCCGTTGTTCTGCCGATAGATCCGATCGAGAGACTTCAAGGCGTTTGCCACTTTTCCGTCGCCCATACGATCGGCCAGGGCCACGAAATCGAGATAGTCCCGCGTGGCGTTCCGCTTGAGGATCAGGACCCTTTTGATCCGCAATATTTCCCCCTCGGTCGGGACCGTAATCCTCTCTCCGCGGAATGTCATGATCTCCGTTTCCAGCGGTTCGTCGCGAATAAGTTGGCTAATCCCGGTTTCGATCCCGTCAAGACTGCCAAGAATCTGAAGAGGCCGCTGCACTCTTGCAGTCTTCCAGCCGGCGACGGACTCAAGTTGAGCCAATACGTCATCGAAGCGGGTTTTGAGATCGGTCAACACATGGTCGGCATCGCGCGAGAATCAATGCTCCGCATGAATGGCGGCGGCCGTTCCTCCGACCAAGACAGCATCCGGAAAGATGCGCTGGAGTCGGGCCGCGGATGACAGGACGCATTCCCAATCAGGCAATGGACCGGTGTTCTTCGACATAGTGCATCCAGAAGTGATAGCGTTGGGCGTAGGGATCTCCTGCATAGGGTCGGCAGACCCGCTCTATCTTGTCGATGAGGGATCGGTCGGCCAGCGCCGCCCGACGGAGTTCGGCCCAATCCCGCCAACGTCCGCCCCTGATCACATCATCGATCGCGGCAAGGGTGAATCCTGAATGAGTCAAATGACGATGTTCCAATCTTTTCTCCTGCCGATCGTTTTCCACGGTCCCCATTATAATACGAACCGAAGGGAAATTTTCTTCCTTTCCTGTCCGTAACTGCTCAGGTTCCCCTGATGGCGGATCCCGGCAAAGTCGGAGCAAGGAGTCCAGGATCCGATCCGGATCCTGCCCACGGACTTTTTGCTCCAGAGTTCTGTATTCGTGGGGCATGACAGCGCCCACTCCCTTTCTTGATCAAGAGGCTCTTCTTCATCTTCTGAGGACCGATCCTGAACAAGTCCCCGGCCTTTTTCTTACGCAGCGCTCTCTTCTCTTCGAAAAGATCCGTCTCCAAGAGGAGCAGATTCGGATTCTGCTCGAAAAGATCCAGGAGCTCGAAAAACGACTGAACAGGAATCGCCAGAACAGATCCAAGCCGCCATCCTCGGACGGCGACCAAAGCCCCCGCCCAAAATCTCCGTCAGCCGTCCGGGAAGAAGCCGGGATGTCCGCCCGGCCACAAAGGGGAGCGCTGTGCGCCGTCACGAATCCCGACCGGGTGGTCGATGTCCCGGTTCGGCTCTGCCCCTGCGGGGGCGACCTTTCTTGGGAGACGGCCATAGACTTCGAACTCCGACAAGTCTTCGATCTTCACGAACCCCGCCTCTTTGTCACCGAATACCGTCTGGCCAAAGTCTTTTGTCCTTCCTGTCGGCTCTTGGCCGGGTCCGGCAGATCTGCTCCGACCTCTTCGGGGCCGTTTTGAAGAGCGCGACCGGGAGATCCTCTCCTTCGCCGCAGATCTCCGGATTCCCTTCACGAAAAACCAGGCCTAACAGGATCACCGGATGGGAAAGCGCATCCAGAAGGTCTCGGGGGACTTCCGAACCGATCGGGGGGGCCCCGATCTTCCTCAC
>JAKBXW010000096.1 GCA_021840555.1 Nitrospirota bacterium | reverse complement strand
CTCTTCCGGCGAAGCCCGATGCCGCGCCGTCCATCCTGTACGGGAACATCCGCTCGGTCAAGGACCACAAGACCCTGTCGGGGGTTCCGATCGAGATCGAGAACACGACGACGGGGCTTCTGATCAAGAAGGAGAGCGACTCCCAGGGGGCGTTCATCTTCTCGAACCTTCCTCCCGGGGACTACAAGGTCCTGGTGGGCGGCGGCAACTTCTCCGTCCAGAGGAAGGAGGGGCTCCTGAAGGCCGGGACGATCGGCCAGATGGACTTCGCGGTGAACAAGCTCTCCCAGGGGACCTCCGAGATCCTGGGAACGGTCTACGAGGGCCACGGGGACCACAAGGTGCCGCTGGCCGCGAATCTCGCGGTCAAGAACACGAAGACGGGCGAGGTCTACCAGGTGGCGTCAGGGCCCTCCGGGAATTTCGACCTGAAGAGCGTGCCGTCGGGGGACTACCTCCTCTCGGCCGTGAAGCGGGGCTATCTGCCGTATTCGCAGGAGATCGCGGTGCGGGGGACGACCCGGGCGGACGTGAACCTCAAGATCAACACCCTGGCCCAGGCGAACATCAACGCCTCCGGGAACAAGAAGATCAAGGACACGACCGGGGCCATCACGATCGTCGACCACAAGACCTTTGAAACCTGGCAGACGACGGGGATCGGCTTCGCGCTGTCGAACCAGCCGGGCATCAACTACTATTCCCGGTCCGGGGCGAACGGCGTCACCGGCGGCATGAACTACTTCACCTGCCGGGGCTACTCGACGGGCGGATCCAACACGGCTCCCTCCGGCGGATCCAACATCGAGTTCACCGTCGAAGGGGTTCCGTTCAACGAGAACCAGGACGGGGGAATGGTCTACGACCTGAACCTCTTCAACATCGACATCGCCTCGGTCGACATCCAGCGCGGGGTGACGACGGCGATGAATCTCTACAACTATGCCTCGGGGTGTACCGTCAACATCCACCTGATGCAGCCCACCCAGGATCCCTACTCCCAGATCACCTACGGCATGGGCTCCTACGGACAGTACTACACCTCCTTCATCGCGAACACCGGGATCAGCGAGAAGCTCGGCGTGGGCGCCTACAACGACCTGTCGATCATCAACCAGCAGGGTTTCCAGGACTTCACCGGCCTCCAGGAATACCAGGACTACGCGAACGTCACGAAGTACCTGGCGGACGGGAAGATCAGCCTGATGTTCACCGGGGCCTACAAGAACTACGACCGGGGCGCCTCGACCTCGCTCCAGAACTTCGAGCAGTTCGGGCCGAGCTACAACGGGATGCCGAACGGGGAGAACGCCTCGGCACCATCGGGACAGAACCTGCCGGACTCGCCTTACTACAAGGAATGGATCTCCCAGCGCTACATGATCACCCTCCAGGGGGAGGACCAGCTTAACAACATGGTCTCCTTCAAGAACAACGCCTTCGCCTATCTGGTGCCCTACGGCGTGATCCAGGTTCCTTTCGGAGCGACCGGATCGGCAATCCCCGGACCCAACGGGACGGCCTTCCAGCCTGGCGGACCGGATTACGGCGGAAACGTTTTTTATGGGACATCCGGTCAGACGAGTGTCGCGAACCCCTTCAATTTCGCCTACATCCAGGGACAGGGTTTCAAGGTGGGGGATATCGCCGAGACCGCCATCCAGGCCGGAAAGGGGAACAAGGTCCATCTGGGGATGCGGCTCTCCTACAACAACACCCTCTACGGAAACGAGCCGATCGGAACCATCAACATGACGGGGAACGCCGGCGGCTCCAACATGCTGACCACCATCGGCGCCTACCTGGAAGACCATTACCGCCCGACCGACGACTGGCTGGTCAGCGCGGGCTTCCGGGTCATGGCGATCAACGAGCAGTACTCCAATTCGATGATGTCTGGGGCCCAGACGATCGTCAACGGCGCCAACGGAGGGAACGCCGCCTACGAGCCCAACGCCGGGGAGTCCTACGTCGTCCCTCTGCCGCATGTGGGCGTGAACTGGTATCCAACCGGGAACTGGAAGGTCTACGCCAATGCCGGGCAATCCTTCTCGGCGCCTTCGATCCAGTTTTTCGAGCTTCCCCCGGGGTTCGGAACGGTCAATATCAAGCCCGAGATCGTGAACGACGTCGAAATCGGCGCCCGGTACGGGACAGACAAGGGGTTCGTGGCCTTCGACGTCTATAACGACTATATCAACAACATGCTGACGACATCCCTCGTCACGGGAGCCAACGGCGTCACCACCGCTCTTCCCGATTCGGCCGGACTTGCCGAAATGCGGGGGTTTGAGGCCGAGTTCAAGCGGGAGCTTCCGGCGGGTTTCAGTGTCGACGGAAACTTTTCCGCGGTCGATGCCTATTTCGTGAGCGCCCAATACGGACTGGGGACTTCCACGGTCCTGAGCAACTCCGGAGATCCCCTGCCCTTCGTCCCGAACATGCTGGGCAACTTCGATCTGAACTACGCCCGCGGGAGCTGGCATTTCACCGTCAACGAGCGCTATACGGGCATGATGAACGTGATCAACACGAGCGGCGGTCCCTCGGGAACGGCCAACATCCAGGAGAACTCGCCCGGATACTGGGCGACGAACCTCCTGGTGGCCTACGATCTTCCCAAGACCTCCTGGTACAACAAGGCCCAGCTCTTCTTCAACGCCTTCAATCTCCTGAACACCAACTACTACGAGCCGGCCGGCCTTGTGAACGGGGCCAACAACGCCAGCGTCCTCATGGTCTATCCCGGAGAGCCCATCAACGTCTTCGGGGGGGCGACCATCACCTTCTAACCTGTTTCTGGTTCATTGCGTGACCGGCCCGGCGGGGGAATCCCCTGCCGGGCTTTTTCGATTTGTCCTGTCGACCCGTGTTAACGGCGCCTTCACCGTGCCGGAACACCGGTGCGGGACAATGAAGGCGGGGAGAAATTCGAATCTCCCCGGACATTCGTGAAAAGGAGAGAGACATGAACTCATTCTGGTGCGGTCTCTGTGCTCTTCTGTCCCGGGTCTCGGATTTTCTTTCCGGAGAAACGGGGAGGGGGCGGTATCGTTTCTGATGAAACGGTTTCTTTTTTCGGAAGGTTCCGTCCCGGAGATCTTCAGGAAGGTTCCGGAAAAAGGAAGCGGGTCGTGAAAGTGAGGGAAGGGTGACATGCTTCCGTGGAAAATGCGCTTTTTCCGTCAGATGTTCTGGATTTTTCTCGTTTTATTGGCGGGAACTTCGGGTTGCGCCGGGGATTTTTCGGTCGAGAAAACTGTTCTCGCCTCGTCCGGACTGCGGGTCTCTCCCGTCCGGCTCCGGTCCGGGAAGACGCTCGCGCCCGGACAGTGGGTCCTTCTGGGAGGGCGGATCCTTGAAAAGATCGCGACGCCCGGAGGATGCCTGTTTGTCGTCCGGGACCTCCCGCTGTCGGGGGAGGTCCCCGGCGATTCCGTCACCGGAAAGGTCAGTTTTTCCGGGGGGGATCGATTTCTCCTCGCCGTTCCCGTCCTCAGGGTTGCCGGATCTTCACGGAAGGGAGAGGCCGAAAAGAAACCGGTCTCCGTCGAGAGGACGGGGCGGACAAGGTCCTCCATCGTCCCGGGAGACCGCGTCACCGTCCTGGGGGAGGTGCGGGGGTGGGTCCGCAGGGGCGGGGGAAGCGGCCGGAGGTATCTCCTTGTGACGGGATGGTATCTCGATCGATGGTGAGGGGGCGGGTCTGAACATTCCGGGAAAGAGGCGCCCGATTCATTTGCTTCCCAGTTCGCCGTGAACGCGATCCGGTGGAGCGCTTGTGGAATCTCCGTCGGGATCATTTTGCGAATCGCCTCTTTGCCTCCCTCGAGAGCGCGATCGAGCAAGCCGAGACTGATTCGGTCAAAATGGCCGCCCCAGCGATCAATATCCTTGCAAATTGTCCATGGATCATCGTCGCTCTTAAAGCGCTCCGGCAACGAAGAGGGTCGGAGTGACAATGCGGGTGCGGCCGATGTGGCCGCGTTGGATAAGACCGGCGCAACGGTCACCGGTCACAAGGTAATCGGCTTCACCGGACAAGGCCATCGCCAGGAGGAATGTGTCGCTCGGATCCCCGGGGGTTATATCGTCGGGAAGATGCGGCAGTTTGTCGAGGACGATGGCTCGCTGCATATTGTTGACCATTGTACCGACGCGGTGGGGAGGAAGGATGGGCTTGAGTTTCGGGTAGCGGCTCACGCGACGAACTTCGTCGAGCTGTGCCGCTGAGGTCACCAATGTGAAGCGGGCGGAGCGCCAGGCGCGATAGATCTTGTCAGGAGTTCCATGAGGCGATATCAGCGCTGCAAGAAGGACGTTTGTGTCAAGGATGACGCGCATCAGTGCTCGCGCACCCATTGAATCGCCTCGTCGATCAGGTCCGTCACTTCGGCTTCACCCATTTCACCGGTTGCCGCCTTGGCCTGTTCGACGGCCTGCTCAAGCAGATAGGAGCGCACCGCCTCCTCGATGAATCGCGATAAATCGCCTTTTCGGCCACCGCCCCGTGCTGTGATGAACATGCGCACGGATTGATCCACTTCCGCTGAGACGGAAATATTCCAGCGAACGGTGTTCATGACGACCTCCATATATACGTTTATCTGTTTAAACTCCCATTTACTCGAGTTTTCAATGATTGTCCCATTCGGGGAAGGTTGAACCCCCCATTCCATTAGGCGAAGAAATTGATTCTGACAATGGGAAAAGCCCATGAGAATGGTTTTTTCTCTTTGTCAGCTGCATATTCGCATCAAAAGTTGCCACCTAGCCGCACCAAAGTTGCCACCCCTGAGTGCCTCCTGAAAATCCCCTGTCAAAACTGAACCATAAATTTGGATAATCGAGACTCGTTTCCTGCGAACCCACCTTTTACAGGAAGGAGCATCGATGGTCCGAGAGGGGATACCCATGGACAAAGTGCTGGAAGTTTTGAAAGAGCGTTATGGAGAGAAGGTCGCATCGGTCCGGAAGATCGCAAAGACGCTCGGGATCTCGCGACCGGACGTCCAGAAGTATCTGGATCTTTCGGCATCACTCGGGATCCGTCATTGGCCTTTGAACGAAGCGGAGGGCGAGAAGGCCCGTCTCCGAGCGGCTCTCTATCCGGAGAAGGAGCAGGAGAGCCGGACAGGGTGTGTCATTCCGGACTGGAAGGAGGTGGAAAAAGAACTCACGGCCCGGAAGAAGAGCGGCGTGACCCTGTGGCTTCTCTGGGAGGAGTACCGGGGCCGGGAGCCGGAGGGACTGGGGTACAGCCAGTTCTGCCGGCTGTACAGGAGCTGGCGGAAGCGCCAGGACATCCCCATCCGCCGGGGGCGTCAGAATCAGGGCCTGCCGCGGTTCCCGGGCCGGCGGAGGCGGGAGGGCGGCGGGGTCTTTCCTCGGCCGTCCCCGCTTGCGGGCTGGCGGAGGGGGGGCTTCGGAAGAAAGCCTCCCTTGACCCGGAACTCCGGGTCGAGGACCGAGACGTAAATGTCCTTGACCTAGCCGTGATGGACATAGCCCACCCGGCCTTTTTTCGAGAAGCCCTTGCTCTGGCCGAGACGGAGAAATCCCGCCGCCCGGTAGCTGGCTCCCGAATAATGGGCGGGATCCACGAAGCTCTCCACCAGCCAGGGAGCGAAGCCGAACCGCTCTTCCCAGTCGCCGGGAAGACGGCGAAGGGTCTGCCCCAGAACATGGGAGGCGAGGTTTTTGATCCGAACCCCCGGGAGGATCAGGAAGCGGGAGTTGTTGACCAGACGGGAGCGGTGGATCTTCTTTTCTTCCGGAGACCAGCCGATCCACCGGTCCCGGACTTCGAGCTTGGGAGGCGAGCCCGAAAACGACAGGGCGGCCACAGGCTGGGCTCCCACCCGGGCCAGATACTTGATCCGGCGCCCGGGGAGCTTCCTGTATCCCAGAGGATGGTGCTCCCGCATCAGGGCATCCCAGCACGCCTCATCGTCAGATCCGGGAACGACCGGACAGACGGCGACCTTGCCCAGATCCTTGAGCGTTCCGACAACGACCCCCGCTTCGTCGGCCGGGGTGATCGATTCTGTTGTGGCTGGCTCCAGGCGTTCCTCCTGTCAATGGCGATCTGTTCACGACAGGAAAACGATACAGGAAAAAAGAGGGCGTGCCTATCTTTTTTATATTGATAAATTCAATGCTATATATGTCGTTGTAGATAATATAGACATGGCCGGCCCTCAGGTTATCATTCGTGGGTTGCCCCGGAGAGGGCCTATCCAACAATAACGCAAAGGAGCCGACCATGGAAAAGAATAAC
>JAKBXW010000095.1 GCA_021840555.1 Nitrospirota bacterium | reverse complement strand
GGGTCTTTCTCCGGTAGGTGAAGGCCCATCGGGAAAGCTGGATCGCCCCGGGAACGGCGGGGTCGTTACGGGTCGGCATTGGCCTGAAGGAGAGGACCATGGAATGGACCTTCGGCGGAGGGAAAAATGATCCCGGGCGGATGTTGAAGAGAGGGGCGGCCTCCGAGAGAAGGGCGGTGGCGACGGAAAGGGATCCGTAGGATTTTCCCCCCGGAAGGGCTACGATACGCTCTCCGACCTCTTTCTGGAACATCAGGACGGCCTGGCGTGGAGGAGCGGGAGCGGAAATGATCTTTATGAAAAGGGGAACCGAAATATTGTAGGGAAGATTTGAGACAAGAAGATAGGGAGTCTCCCACTGATCGAAAGGGTCTTCCAAGGCATCGGCGTGACGGATCTCGAGACGGGGCCCCAGGAAGGAGAGCTCCTCCCGGAGTGCCGGAAGAAGCCGGATGTCCTTTTCGACCAGGACCAGTCGCCGGGCGCTCTCGGCCAGAATCCGGGTAAGAATCATGCGCCCGGGACCGATCTCGAGGACGGGAAGCTCTCCCAGCAGCGCCGGGTCCAGAGCTCCCACGATCCTCCGGGCGATTCCCGGATCGGTCAGGAAATGCTGTCCGAGATGTTTGGCGGGAAGCGGAAGCCTCTCCTGATTTCCATTATGGACGACCATAGGGTAAAATGAATCCTCGCCGATTGTTGAGAGCGTCGCTAAAAGATGTCCGCCACTTGCCGGAACCTCCGCCAGGGGCCGGACGGTGAGCCGATTCGCGGAGAGTTCCCGTTATGGCCCTCATGCCATCCTATCAGGAAGGTTACGGATTGTCCGGAGAAAGCCGGGAAGGGGATCAGTGGGCCTTCCGCTGGTTCATTCTCGTTTCCTTCCTGGTCCATGCCGCGGTCCTGACCATTTTCCTGAAGGACCCGGCCTTCCACCAGTCCATCGAAAACCTCATCGCGGCCAAGCCGAAGGCTCTCTCGCCCCTCGCCCAGAAGAAGCTGGCCCAGGAAAAGAAGCCGGTCTTCATCGATCTGGTCGATCCGTCCAAGGTCCCCCTCAGGCAGCAGTCCTCGGCCCCCCTTCTTCCGAAAGGATTCTCCATCAACGGGAAGCCGAAGGGAATCGAGCACCGGACCGTCCACAACCGTCCCGTGCCGAAAGCGGCTCCCCAAAAGCCGCTTCCTCCGGATGTCCTGGCGCGGACGGAGGCGCCGAGAGAGGCGCCCAGGGCTGACAACACACCCGGATTCCGTCAGGTTCACAAGTCCCTTCGCCACAAGAAGCCGAACAAGTCCAAGGCCGAAAAGGGGCGGGAGACGCCGAAGCCCGATACGAAGGAGGCGGCCCGCAAGGAAACCAAAACCACTCCCCACAAGCCTGTCGTCCGCCAGCCCCTGACCAAGGAGCAGATCCAGAAGATTCTGGCCCAGGAGTCTCTCGGGAATCCCCTGACGCGCCACCTCGACCTGTCGAAGGATGTCGCTCCGGCCTATAGCGACCAGCGCTCCGAGCTCGACCGGATCGCCGCCAATCTCGAGGACGAGACCTATTCAAGCTATATCCGGAGAATCCAGGAGCGTTTCGAGACGATCGGGGAATATCCTCCTGACGCCGCGGCCCGCGGAACGACCGGGCGCGCCCTCGTCACCTTCACCATCAATGCCGACGGCACGCTGGCCCACATCGCCCTCACCCAAAGCTCTGGGAGCCGCGCCCTCGATGAGGAATCCCTCCGGATCGTCAGGGTCGCCGCCCCCTATATCCCGCTTCCGGCCTCTTTTCACAAGACGAGCCTGACGCTCACATGGGCCTTCATCTATTATAATGGCGGATTTCATGTCGTTCAGTAAAATTTTCCCCCATCGCTCCCCGTGGCTTTTTCTGTCCCTCTTTCTGGTTTTTATGCTTACGGCTCTCGCGCGCGGGGCTCAGACGCCCGACCCCTCCCTCGATCAATATCGCTACAACCAGTTTCTTCTTCTTCGCGAGCCCCCGTTCTCCACGCTCTGGGGGTCCTCGGAGAAGGGGTGGCGCCGGAAATTTTTCTGGACAAAGATTCATCCGCAGGATCTCCCGGCCCCTCTCGACAGGCGGACCATTTTCCTGAAAGCCTGGTTCCGGTCTCCCGATACCACCCTCACCAAAAAAGGTCTGTCACCGGCTCTTTCGGCCTTTCCGGATCTCGCCCCCCTTCTTCTCTGGCATCTCGCCCATTCCGAGGGGGTGGGCCAAAAAGAGCGCCAGAGACTCTTGCGTCTCGCTGAAGGACGGGAAAACTCTCTGTTTTCCCCCTCTTCCCGTCCGGAAAGGGGAGATGGCCGGGCCCGGGATCTCTTCAGACAGGCATTGGAGTCTTCAGGGGAGACGCGGACGGCCCTTTTGGGGGAGCTGGTCTCCGACCATCCCCTGAGCCCTGAAAGCGCCCTGGCGCTCCAAGCTCTGGGGCCACAGCGGGTCGGGGGAGACCTGCTTCTCCCGCGGTGGGTCTATCTGCAGCGCATGGGGGCCAACGATCTGGTGCTCCGCGAAACGAAGGCCTATCTCGGAACATCCCCTCCCTTTCCCTATCGGGACAGGGCTCTTTATCTGGAAGCCCGGGCATTGGCCCTTCTCGGACATGGCCGGAAGGCGAGGACCCTGATCCATGAGGCCCTTTCGGGATCTTCCCGGGTCCGCCTCCGGTCCGAGCTTGCGATGCTTCGTTGCCGCATCCTTCTCTCAGGCGATCTTCCCCGGGGGACCGAATGTCTGACCGGATTGTTCTCCGCCTATCCCCGGGCCCGTTTTCTTCCTTCCCTTGTCGTGCTTGCCCTGCGTCAGGATCTTGTGCGACCCCTTCCCGCCATACCCGATCTCTGGGAGTTTCCTGAAGGGCGATGGGGCAGCGAAAAGGTGCAGGAAGCGGTCTGGTTGTGGGGGCTCGACCAGGCTTTGCGCGGAGAGAGCGGACGGGCTCTCGCGACCTGGGGCCGCCTTTCGGACTGGCTTGAGGGGCATTCAGGCGGGTCTTCCCGACTGTTCCCCCGCCTCCTTTATTTCATGGCCCGCCTTGATGAGCGAATGGGCCACCCTGGAGCCGCGCGCAGTCTCTACCTCAGAGTCATCCGCCAAGGGGCCGGCTCCCCTTATGCTCTCTGGAGTGCCATCGCCTGTCGGGGGGAGTGCGGCGGTTTTCATCTCAAGCCCCACCACCCGACCCGGGAAATTCGCCCGTCTCGCGCCTTGCGAAGGGCGATGGAAGAGCTTTTCCAGATGGGCCTTTTCGGTCCGGCCCTGGTCCTGGAGCGCTTGAGCCGGGATCCCGGAATGGACCGTGAGCAGCTCGAGCGCTACGGGAGCCTTGACCTCTCCGTCTCCGCACGGGAGCGCCTCCTTCTCGTGGACCGGATCTTCCCGGCCCATGGAACGGCGATGCGGCTCCCGACGGGAGAATGGATGTCCGCGGCAATCCTGAAGGGATTCCGGGAGTCCGGCGTCCCGACGCTGTGGGCCCTCTCCATCGCCAGGCAGGAGAGCCGGTTCCGGGAGCGCTCCCTGTCTGTGGACGGGGCACTGGGCGTCATGCAGCTTATGCCTGGGACTGCCCTCGCCGTGGCCGGGATGAACGATGCCTCTCTGAGGCGGGCCCTCGGGAGGAATCTCGGGAGGGTGCGTCACCCCGACATGAACAGCCTGATCGGGGGGCTTTATCTGAAACGTCTGATCGACGCAGTTCCCGGCCATCCCGAGCGCGCCATCGCAGGGTACAATGCAGGCATGCATGCCGTGATGTCCTGGAAAACATTGACAGGTGCCGATTGGGATTTCTTTACGGAGGCGATACCATACCAGGAGACACGCCGGTATGTCCGTGAAGTGCTCTGGAACTATGCCTATCTGGAAAAACACCTGGGAGGGCCGGAAAGGAGCGTCCGTTGAGCTCCGGCAAAATTCCGGGTCTTTCGCTCGGAAATCCCTTTGACGCACAGCTGAGGGACCGGGTCGAGCGAAGGTTATCGGAGATTTCCGAGAGGCTCCTGAGGGAGCGAATGGAGACGGAATCCCTTCGCCAGGAGCTCAAGAGGCTGAACCGGGATCTTCTCTCCGCGAAGCGTTCCCTCTCCCTTCTCGGCAGGGAGAGGGAACAGCTTCGGGCCATTCTCCGGACCCTCGAAACGCGTCTGCTGTCCATTTCGGGAAATGCAAGTGACCCAGCCTCCCCAGAAAAAAAGTGAACACATCCAGGTCAAGGTCCTCAATGCGATACTCGAGGTGCGCGGCCATTTCGACAGGAAACGGATGGAAATGGCGGCCCGATCGCTCGACAGCGACCTTCGGAACCGTCTGGCCGCGCAGCCCGGGGCTCTCCCCGACCAGAACTATCTCTCCCTTGTCCTTCTGGTAGCGATCGAGAAGGTCTATGCCATCGAACAGTCCCGGGAGGAACGCCAGGCCCTCTCGGCGGAGCTCGAAAACTGGAGGCGGTGGGCTTCCGAAATTTCCGGGCCGGACCCCTTGCCAAAGGATTCTACAAAGGAATAGGCTATGGGGTATGGAGGCCTGGGGTGTTCGAGGTCCGGTCAAGTTTGATACCTACAAACATTTGAGAAAAGGCGTAAGCAGGCTGGCAGTGTGCAGGCCGCCTTCCTCCGGAAGGCGGAAGCCTAAGCGACCTCGAGCGCCCATGGTTGGTGACAGGGTATCTCAAATGGAGATCGGCACGGCACTTCGGGTCCCTCTCTTCAACGGGGCAAATCCCTCCCGTCCCTGCTTTCGCATCATCCATTCCTTTCCTTCGGAGATTCCCACATGAAAAGCTCCCGGTCGCTCTTCGAAAAGGACAAGGGAGGTGCGCCACTTCCCTACCGTCTCCGCCCTTCCTCCATCGATGACATGGTCGGTCAGGAGGCGCTCTTCGGCAAGGAGGGCGTCCTGAGAGGCTTTCTGGAGCGGGGGACGTGGCCTTCCATGATTCTCTTCGGGCCTCCGGGGACGGGAAAGAGCGGGTTTGTCCGTCTCCTTCCGGCCCTTCTTCCCGACCACTCCTTCTCGACGATCAATGCCACGACGGCGGGAGTCTCCGAACTCCGCAAGGAGCTCTCCCGCGGGGAGGATCGAAGATGTTCCGGAGGCCGTCACGTGGTGGTGGTCGACGAGATCCATACTTGGTCAAAAAGCCAGCAGGAGGTACTTCTCGATGGTGTCGAATCGGGTCAGATCATCCTTCTGGGACTCTCGAACGCCGCCCCCTATGCGGCGCTGATCCCACCACTCGCTTCGCGTCTTCTCCTGTTTCCCTTTCAGCCCCTGGATGAAGGATCGCTCGAGATCCTTCTGGATCGGGGTGTCGACCGGCTCTCGCGGGAAGGGGGCTTTTCCCTGGAGATCGATTCCGAGGCCCGATCGCTCCTCGTCCGCTTTGCGGGAGGAGACGGCCGCCGCCTCCTGTCGACTCTAGAAGGGGCCGTGCTCGCCGCCGGAATGGCGGGTGAGGACGGGGCCGTCCGGATCACCTCCCGGCATGTTCTGTCGATTCTCCAGAGCGCCGGTCAGTACTATGGGGACAAGGATACCCACTACGACATGATTTCGGCCTTCATCAAAAGTGTTCGCAACTACGACCCCGACGCCGCCCTGCATTGGCTTGCGAGAATGATAGAGGGAGGAGAGGATCCGCTCTTTATTGCCCGTCGCCTTGTCATCCTGGCCTCGGAGGATGTGGGGCTGGCCGACCCCCAGGCCCTGACGCAGGCCGTTTCCTGCTATACCGCCGTGAGCCAGATCGGGCTTCCGGAAGGCCGGATCCCCCTGGCTCTCACAACCCTTTATCTGGCCCTTTCCCCCAAGAGCGTCTCGGCCTATCGCGCGATTGACCGGGCCCTGGCCGACGTGAGGGCCGGATTTACGCCTCCCGTTCCTGTCTACCTGAGGGACCGGACCACGAAGAGGGGACTCTCCCGGACGACATCCGAGGAGGCGTTGTCCTACCAATACCCTCCGGACATGCCGGACGGAATCTCTTCCCAGAGCCATCTCCCGGGCGGAGAGCCCGGCCGATACTACGCTCCCGAAGATCGCGGGAGGGAACGGGAGTTCAGGGAAAGGCTCGAGGCGGTGCGCAAGATCCGGAGGGAGAGAAATCCCTGAAAGGCGCCCGACGGCCGCCCCTGCTCCCCGTCGAGCCTCCCCGCACGAGAATTTCAAAGTGATCTGACCCGGGCATAAGAATTGCCTAGCCGAGGCTCTTTCGTCGCTATCCGCGATCCCAGAAGGATGGAGTGCGGGGTCCTCAGACCAGGAGGAGTCTTTGAACCTCCCCTCCCTAAAGGAAGGGGATTCCAGTTCTTACGCCGACGCCCGGATTTTGCCGGGCGTGCCGTGTACCTGGTTCGGGGCCGGTTCATGCGGCCCGTCCGGAGAAGCCTCAAGAATC
>JAKBXW010000094.1 GCA_021840555.1 Nitrospirota bacterium | reverse complement strand
TCTTATGGGCGATCTCCCGGAGCAGGCTGCTTTCCTGGGGCGTTGTCCTTGCGCTCGCCGTGCTGGCTTTTTCTCTTCGCCGCCTGTCTTCAGTCCGGGACCAGTTTGAGGAGCGCCGAATCAGGGACTTCCCCTGATTTCCCTTGTCCGATTTTCCTTCTTCCCCCCAAATGGTTCTTTCGATCTTTCCAAAAAGGCTGAAATCCGGTTAGAATGAAAGAATGACCGGGGTTTCCCCAGATCGGGCGATCTGGGGAAGAGTCGGTTTTCGCACCTTTCAAAGGAGGTCGCCATGAAAAAGGGAATCGGGTCTTTGGCTCTCGCACTGGCTCTCGTCTTCACCCTGGGTCTCCTTTCGCCCGGGACGGCGCGGGCCGACATGCACCATCACGGCATGATGCATCACGGAGGCCCCATCGCTTTTTACCTGATGAATCAGGACCGCCTCGGGCTGACGCCGGACCAGGTGAAAAAACTCTCCTCCCTCAAGATCGACTTCATGAAGACCATGATCATGGAGAAGGCCCGCATCCATGTCCTTCACATGGAGACGATGGCGCTCATGATGCACCACCGGATCGATGTGAACAAGGCCAAGGCCAACATGGACCAGATTCTGAAGCACAAACGGACCATCATGCACGCCTACCTGACCATGATTTCCGGAGCGCACCGGGTGCTGACCGCGGATCAGTTCGCGACGGCCAAGAAGCTGTGGCGACAGATGATGATGATGCATCACGGCATGATGATGCCCCATCCGATGGCTCCTCATCCGGGTATGTGAGGCTTTCTTGAGTCCTGACCCTTCTTTCGGCCGAACCGGAGATCACTTCCGGTTCGGCCTTCACGTCTCGGTGGCCGGAGGCCTCGACAGGATCTTCGGGCGGGGAGAGTCCCTGGGCGCAAACGCGGTCCAGATCTTCTCCCACTCCTCCCGGAGCTGGGAGTTCGATCTTCCGGGACCGGAGGCGCTTGTTCCCTACCATCGGGCCAGAACGGGTTCATCCGTTTCCAGCGTCTATGTCCATGCCAGCTATCTGATCAACATTACCTCGGAAGATCCCGCCATCGCCCAAAAATCCCGGATCACCCTCGAAAAGGAGCTCCGGACGGCCGACCTTCTCGAGGCCGACGGTCTTGTCCTTCATCCCGGGTCGGCCCGGGGAGGGGACCGGGCCGCCGCCATCGGCAGGGCCTCCGCGATCATCCGGGATGTTCTCGACGCCCTTCCGGAGCTTCGTACGCCCCTGCTTCTGGAAAACACTGCCGGAGCGGGCAGCATGCTGGGATCGGTTCCGGAGGAGATGGCCGCGCTGTTTGCCGCGGTGGACCGGCCCGATCGCATGGGGCTCTGTCTCGATTCCTGCCATCTTTTTGCGGCCGGCTTCGACCTGTCCGGCGATGACGGTCTCGACCGGGTCGTTGGGGCCTTTCTTGCCGGGGCGCCTTCCGGCCGCCTTTCCCTCTGGCATCTGAACGACGCCCTGTTCGGCCTGGGGTCTGGCCGGGACCGGCACGCCGGGCTTCTGGAGGGGCATATCGGTCCGGAGCCCCTTTCAGCGATCGTCCTGAAGGCCAAATCGACCGGAGTCCCCCTCATTCTCGAGACCCCGAAAGGGGAGGGGGAGACCCTGGACCGCCTCAATCTTCGCCGTCTCCACGGCCTGGCGGGCCTTCCCGTTCCGGAACCTTTGCGCGATGCCGTTTAGAAACATCCTCCTGTTTATGACAGGATTCCTCTTGACGATCCAGGACTTCACGACCATGGTCGGAATGTCCTTCCGGTATCTTTTTGTCCACTTCCGCCTGCGGGAGAGTCTTCTGGAGATGGATCGGCTCGGGGTGGGGTCGATTCCCATCGTCTTCCTCGCGAACCTTTTCGCGGGTCTCGACATGGCCCTCCAGTTCAGCGTGGTCATGGCCCCCTATGGGGCATCCAATCTGCTGGGGCGGGTCGTCGCCACCTCGATCGTCAGGGACATGGGACCGGTTCTGGCCTCCCTCGTGATGTCGGCCCGGGTGACGGCGGGAATCACCTCGGAGCTTGGAATGATGGCCACCACCCAGCAGATCGAAGCCCTCCTGGTCATGGGGGTCGATCCGGTCGACCGCCTGATCGCGCCCAAGATCCTGGCCGGCATGGTGATGCTACCGGTTCTCTCGGTCGTGGGAGACCTGCTGGGCATTCTGGCGGGGCTCATGGTGGCGGAACTCGGCGCCCATGTTCCGGCGCCCCTTTACTGGTCGGGAGTGCGCTCGGCCCTGACCCTTCCCAACCTGTTGAACGGAGTGCTGAAGCCTTTTGTTTTCGGTTTCATTCTCGTCGCGGTCGGATGCTTTTACGGACTCCGGACGACCGGAGGAGCCCAGGGAGTGGGCCGCGCCACCACGAAAGCGGTGGTCTATGCCGCCATCTGGATTCTTGTGGCGAATTTTCTGATCAGCAAGTTCCTGATCGACGTCTGGGGGTGGAAGCTGTGATCCGCCTCGAGAAGGTCACGGTCGCCTACGGAGACCAGATCGTGCTCGACGGGATCGATCTCGAAATCCCGACGGGAAAGACGATGGTCATTCTGGGGGAAAGCGGGTCGGGAAAGACCACCATTCTCAAATGCGTGCTGGGAACCCTCCATCCCGTTTCGGGCCGCGTCCTGGCCAACAACCAGGACATCGGAAAGCTCGACGACGAGGGACTGCTCCGCTTTCGGCAGCGGATGGGGATGGTCTTCCAGGAGGGAGCCCTTTTCGACTCCCTCACCGTGGGGGAGAATGTGGCTTTCTGGCTCTGGGAGCACACGACCCTTCCTGACGACAAGGTGGAGGAGCGTGTCAGGACCCTTCTGCGATTCGTGGGGCTCGAGCCCTCCATCGACCAGAAGCCGTCCGACCTGTCCGGAGGAATGCGGCGGCGGGTGGCGATCGCCCGGGCGATGGCTGCCGAGGATCCCGCCTTCATGCTCTACGACGAGCCGACGACGGGGCTCGATCCCTTCACCTCGAAATCGATCTGCGATCTGATGCGCCGCGTCCAGAGGGAGTTCCGAAGCACCAACATCGTCGTGACCCACGACCTGACCGATGCCTACCGGGTCGGAGACCTCTTCACCTTCATCAAGGACGCGAAAGTCATCGCCACCGGGACACGGCAGGAAATCGAGCACTCGGCCGACCCCTTCATCCAAACCTTCCTCTCCCTCGATTCATGAAAGGGGGCGATCCGTGAAACGAAGCCAAAACCTCTCCCTCTCCGAAATGCGGGTCGGACTGATCGTGGGAGTGAGTTTTCTCGTCAGCGCCCTGGTGATCATCGCCTACGGGAAGATCACCAACATCTTTTCCCGCCAGGTGGAGATCACCGCCCTCTTCCGGAATGTCCAGGGGCTCACTTCCGGCGCTCCGGTGCGGCTTCTGGGCATCGACAGCGGCTATGTCTCCTCGGTCCACTTCGTGCGCTTCCAGGGGAAGCGCTATGTCCGGGTGACGATGCGCATCACCCGCAAAAGATTCGACGAACTGTCGTCGGGGGCGACCGCCTCCATCCATACCCAGGGACTCATGGGGATCAAGTATCTCGAACTGACTCCCGGTCAGTCCGGCATGGGACCTCTCAATCCGACCCTACCCATCATCGGGGTGGAGTCGGGCTCCCTGGGGGCCGTCATGAAATCCGGGCAGGACGTCGTCTCGAACCTCAAAACCCTTTCCCTCTCCCTGATGCAGCTCGCCCGGCAGGCCCAGACGGGGCAGGGAACGGTGGGACGCCTCCTCGGGGATCCGGCCCTCTACCAGAACGTGAACCGCGCCGCCACCGACCTCTCGGTCCTGGCCGAACGGATCGACCACGGACCGGGAACGGCCGCCAGACTGATCGGCTCTCCCGCTCTCTACGACAGCCTCGACCGGTCGGTGCGCGATCTTGACCGCCTGGTCCGGACGGCCTCCAAAGGTCCGGGGCTGGCCGGAAACCTCCTGAACGATCCGAAAACCGCCGCCTCGTTCAAGGACAGCCTCGTCCGGCTCGACGGGATTCTCGCCCAGATCCAGAGCGGGAAGGGAACGGCCGGGGAGCTTCTCTTCGATCCAAAAATGGCGGACCGCCTGAACGGAGTGCTCGACCGGGTGAACGGTCTGCTGGACGACATGAAGAAGAACCCGAAGAAATACTTCACCGTCGAGGTTCATGTTTTTTGATGCGTCAACGGTTCGTCCGCATCCTCTGGTCGTCTCTCTTTCTCTACGAGCTCTTTTGCCTCTTTCTGGCCGGCATCCTGAGAGACCATCCCCCCCATTTCCTTCCCGCGCCTCTTCCAGGACTCCTGGAGGGGGTTTTTCTGCTTGCGACCCTCCTCCCCGTCTATCTTCTTCTCTCTTTTCGGGGGTTTCTCCCAAGACGGCGTTTTCTCAATGCGACCTTCTTCTTTTTCTATTTCGCGACAGGAATCTTTCTGGCGGGCTTTCTGGCGGCGGAGGGAGCGATAGGACTCCACAACCTTCTTTTTTCCGGCTCCTTCATCCAGGGAACAAGGCGCTGGAATGAGGCCGAGTCCGTGGGCGCGCTCCTTTTGGCGTGCCTTCTGGCCATCGCCCTCTTCGAGCGGCTCCGGCCTCCCCGGGTCCTTGCCAGAACGCTCTTCTTTCCCTCCATTCCCCCGGATATCGGCGGGACGACCATTCTGCATATGAGCGATCTTCATGTCGGATCCTGGCAGGGGGAGAAGTCTCTTGGACGGATCGCCAGAATGGCCCAGGCCCTTTCCCCGGATATCCTGGTCTATACGGGGGACATGATCGACCACCGGCCGGAGGAGGTCCTGATTTTTTCGCGGATCTTCGGAGGCATCCGGGGACGCCTTGGGACGGTCGCCGTCCTCGGCAACCACGAGTACTGGACCCTGGGGGGAGAGGCGCGGGAGATCATGAAGGGGAGCGGGGTGACGATCCTTCGCAATGAAAGCCTTCTCCTCCGGAAGGGGCGGGGAATGATCAGGATTGTGGGAGTGGACGACCCGGCGGGGGAGGGGGAGGGTCCCGGATGCGGTCCCGATCTCGGCCAGAGTCTCCGGGATCTTCAGCCAGGAGAATTCGTGGTGGCCCTCGTCCACCAGCCCACGCTATGGGAGGGAAAGCTCATGGCCGTCGCCGACCTCACCCTTTCCGGTCACACCCACGGTGGACAGATCGGCGGGCGCCGTCCCCTCTGGAACCTGGCCCGGGCCTTCTTCCGCTACGACGCGGGATTCTTCGAGTCTCCCGACCCGGCCCTTCGGGGCCATGTCCTGCATGTCAGCACGGGCCTGGGGTATTACGGCATTCCTGTCCGTCTCGGAATGACACCGGAAATGACCCTGATCACGCTCCGCCCAGCCGGCAATCCCGCCGATTCCTCCCGTGGTCCTTCCGGCCAATCTTAAAGCTCAGAAAAATCTTTTCCTTGAACATTAGAATATCTGAATATGATGACTATTTGCTGGCATCAAAGAAGTTTGTCGCAAGGCTTGCCAATCAAATAGTCGTTTTGTATACTGATCCTTGGGCCGAAATGGAGAGGTCCCGGGACGGACTTCTCCAGGTCGGTGTTCCTTCTATCAGTGTCAATTTAAGGAGGGGGTATGGCTTCCAACAAGGAAATTCCAAACGGAACCGCGGCGAAGACGGCGATCATCTCCTCCGTCTTCTGGCTGGCGATGGGGACGACCCTGGGATTCGTCACATCGCTCAAACTGTCTTACCCCGATGTTCTTTCGGGAACGCCCTACCTGAACTTCGGGCACATCCGGCCGGTCCACGTCCTGACGGTGATCTACGCCTGGATCTCGATGGCCTTCGCGGCCGCCATGTACTACATGACCCCCGTTCTCTGCGGAACGAAGCTCTGGAGCGAGCGGCTCGGCGTCATGAACATCTGGCTCTGGAATCTCGGCATCATCGTCGCTGACGTCTCTCTCGACCTCGGCATAAGCTCGGGTCGCGAGTATTCCGACTTCGCCTGGCCGATCGACATCTATGTGATCGCCTTCATCCTCATTCCCCTGGGAGTGAACGTCTGGATGACCGTGCTCACGCGGACGGTGAAGGGCATCTACCCCACCACCTGGATCATGATGGCGGGCCTTCTCTATCTGATCACCGTCTACTCCATGTCCCAGTCCGTCGAGGTCTTCCATGTGACGGGCCTCAACGAGGCGCTTTTGACCTGGTGGAACGCCCACAACCAGCTCGGCATCTGGATCACCCCGATCTCCATCGGGATCGCCATGTATCTGATTCCCAAGCTCTCGGGCAATCCGCTCTACAGCCACAAGCTGGCGCACCTCACCTTCTGGGGGCTCTTCGCCTTCTACTCCACCCCCGGCGCGCACCACATGATGGGGGCTCCCGTTCCCGAGTGGCTGAAATCCTTCGCCTCCGTCTCCGGGGTGCTCATTCTTGTTCCCGGGATGTCCTTCATCGCCAACGCCCTCCTCACCATGCAGGGCAAGTGGAAACTCTTTGTCGAGGTGCCGGCCCTTCGCTGGGCGATCACCGGAACCCTGATGGGCATCCCCCTCTTCTTCCAGGGCGGATTCCAGCAGACCCGGGCGATCAACTGGTACATCCACGGGACCCACTGGATCGTGGCCCACGCCCATCTGGCCCTTCTGGGCTTCTCCTCCTTCGTGGAGATCGGCGCCA
>JAKBXW010000093.1:5000-6770 GCA_021840555.1 Nitrospirota bacterium | reverse complement strand
GTACGAAAGCTATATCCGCCGCTTGGAGGACCTCGAAAAGATCGCCACCTCCTTTTCCGGCGTCTCCTCCTCCTTCGCCATCCAGGCCGGCCGCGAGCTTCGCGTGATGGTGGAAAGCGACAAGATCTCCGACGAGGAGGCCGTGCTCCTGTGTCGGGACGTGACGAAGAAGATCGAGGAGAACCTGACCTTTCCGGGCCAGATCAAGGTGGCCGTCATCCGCGAAACCCGCGCCATAGGCTATGCCACGAAGTAGGGGAGCTTGCGGGGGATGGGTGAAGGGGGACCCTTTTTGGAAAAAGGGTCTCCCCTTCCCCGCCTCCCCCGCGCCCCCTCCCCCCATCCCCTCCTAAAAACTTTAAATCCTGGGTGTGTTGCCCAACGTTTGAGGATGATGCAAAAATGAGTCTTTACGACGTCTTGGAGGAAAGGGGCTTCATCGAGGCCGCCACACACGAGGACGAGCTTCGGGAGCTTTTCGCAAAGGAAAAGGTGACCGGCTACATCGGCTTCGACCCCACCGCGGACTCCTTCCACGTGGGAAGCCTGGTGCCCATCATGGCCCTTGCCCACATGCAGCGGCAGGGTCACAGGCCCATCGCCCTGGTGGGCGGCGGCACGGGGCTCGTGGGGGACCCATCCGGCAAGACCGAGATGCGCAAGATTTTGACCCGGGAGACCGTGGAGAAAAACGCGGAGGGCCTGAAGGCCCAGCTTTCGAGATTTTTGGATTTTTCCGCCGGGGCCGTGATGGAAAACAACGCCGAGTGGCTCTGCGGCTTGAATTACATCGAGTTTTTAAGGGATTACGGACGGCATTTTTCGGTGAACCGCATGGTGAAGGCCGAGAGCTACCGCGCGCGCCTGGAATCCGAGGAGGGCCTCTCCTTCATCGAGTTCAACTACATGTGCCTCCAGGCCTACGATTTCCTGCACCTTTACAAGCATCCCGAGTACGGCTGCAAGCTCCAGATGGGCGGGGCCGACCAGTGGGGCAACATCGTGGCGGGCGTGGACCTCGTCCGCCGGGACTGCGGGGGCCAGGCCTACGGCTTGACCTTCCCGCTCATAACCACTGCCTCGGGCGCGAAAATGGGCAAGACGGCGCAGGGCGCGGTGTGGCTGGATCCCGCCCGCACCAGCCCCTACGAGTACTACCAGTACTGGGTGAACACCCACGACGACGACGTGGCCCGCTTCCTGGCGCTCTTCACCTTTCTGCCGATGGAAGAGGTGAGGGCCGTGAAAAGACTCTCGGGCGCGGACTTGAACGCGGCCAAGGCGGTTCTGGCCTACGAGACCACGGCCCAGGCGCACGGCGAGAAAGAGGCCCGCGCCGCCTGGGATGCCGCCGGGCGCATGTTCGGAGCGCGGGCGCTTCCCGATGGACTTTTGGCTTCCAGTAAAATTCCGCGGGTTGGCGCGGAGGGCGAGGACCAGGCGGTTCCGGCCACGGAGCTTAAAAGGGCGGACATCCCGGGGGAACTGGTCTCGGTCCTGGACCTTTGCGTGATTTCCGGGATATTTCCTTCCAAAAGCGAGGCCAGAAGGAAGATCGGCCAGGGCGGCCTCTATCTTGACGGGGAGCGGGTGGCCTCGTCCGATGAAAAAATTCCGGTGGAAAGCCTTTCCGGCAAGGGCAGGCTCTTTCGGAGCGGCAAGAAGCATCATCACCGGGTCGTGGTGAATTAGCGCCCTTGCGTTTGGGCTGGGTGGTCTTAATTTATAGGGAAGGCCCCCAAAAAGGCGGGTAATTTGTCTTGACGCAAA
>JAKBXW010000021.1 GCA_021840555.1 Nitrospirota bacterium | reverse complement strand
TCCGGATGCTGTAACCACGTTGCTTCTGCAATAGTGGCGAGAGCCGGAAAGACCCCTGAACTCAGCATCGGAACCCCCCGGCTTTAGCCGTGGGGAGATTCAGCTCATAGAGCGCGGTGTCGGCCAGGTGGAGAAGGGTTTTGATGTCGCCTGGCTCCGGCGGGGAAAAGGCCGCCCCGATGCTGGCGGAGACGAGGACCGGGTGGTTTTCGATGAGAAAAGGGGTCTCGAGAGTCGCCAGGATTTTTTCGAACAGGCGTCCGGCCTCCCGTGTATCCGGAACTTCAGCAAGAAGCCCGAACTCGTCCCCTCCGAGTCGGGCCACGAGATGGGGAGGGCCGGTCACGGTCCGGATCCTCCGGGAGACCTCCTTCAGGAGGGCATCCCCCGCCTGGTGGCCGAACAGGTCGTTGACCGACTTGAATCCGTCAAGGTCGAGAATCCCGATGCCGGTCTTTTGTCCCGGAGGATGGACTTCGAGCCGGTTCTGGGCCTGTTCGAGGAGAAGTCTCCGGTTTGGAAGATCGGTGAGGCTGTCGTGAAAGGCCATGTGGCGGATGATGGCCTCGGCCCGCTTCTCCTCGGTAATGTCGGTGGCCGAGAGAATGAGGGCCCTGCGCGATCCGTCCTCGTCGTAGAGGAGGATTTTGTCGAGCGCTAGGATCCGTTCCGGAGCAGTGGAAGGTGAGAGCGTGACCGAGAGGGAAACCGGCCGGCCTTCTTTCCAGACCCGATCATCCGATTCCGAAAGACAGGAGATCGTACCCGCAAGATCGGGGGCGTCCTCTGCAATCTCCCCGTCCGTTTTTCCGCTCCACCGGGAGTAGGAGCCGAACCCGAAGAGCTCTCTGGCCCGCTCGTTGGCCAGGAGCCATCGGCCATCCGGATCCTTGAAGACCACTCCCTGGGGAATCGCCGAAATAAGCGATGACAGACGTTTTTCGAGGAGCTTCCGCTCCCGTTCGGCGGAAAGGGCATCGAGCGTCCGGCCGACGGAGACCACCGTGTGGCTGAGAAGATCGGCCGTGTTGTTGTCGTAAAAATTTTTCTGGTTGGTGGCCACCCCCAGGATCCCGTAAGGCTCTCCCCCCCGAAAGATCGGAAAGACTCCTACCGAAATCCAGTGGTGTTGCTCATAGTAGTCCGCCCGGGCGGTCTGCCCCCGTTTTCGGTACCAGACCACGAGATTATTCTGGATTCCGGGACGTCGTGAGCGGAAGGTCCGGACGGTCAGGGTCTCCCGGTCCGGGTGGTTCGGGTCGAGGGAGAATTGTTTTACCATGGGGAGGAGCGTTTCCGGGAGATCCCGGTCCGTCACGAACCGGAGGGTGAGACTGTTTTCCCGGGGATTCAGTGTGTAGACGGCGGCATTCACAATGCCCCCATGGATCACGAGTAGCCGGCAAAGCTCCGAAAAGAGCCGGTCTTCGGTGGTTGCGGATTCGAGCATGCTGTGCACCGAGGTCTTGGCCTGGTAAAGAAGACTGAGTGCGTGGTATCGGCGCTCCATGTCGTCGCGCTCCTGGCGGGCCCTGATGGCGGCCAGTACGGGAACGATCTGGCTGAAGACGTCCGCGAGAACCCGGAGCGTTTTATCCGGAGGATGGGCGAGGCCGGCAGGATCGAAGACGGCGAGCAGAACAAGGTCGGTCCCGGGATGAAGCGGCTGCCGGAGGAGGGAAACCCGTTTGGACCCCAGGAGCGCCGCGATGCGGGAGGCGTTCCTGATCGCGCACCGCCGGGGCGTTTTTCGAAGGGCCTCAACCAGTCTTTTCTTGCTCCCCCGGGGGGTTTTGACGAGACGAAGACATGTCGGAGAGGGGGTCTCCGTTCCTAGGAGTGCGAGGCCGGCTCGTATTCCGGGAAGGAGTGTTTCAAGATGGATCGAAGCCTTTCGGACCACCGATTCCAGTGTCAGGGCCGCAAGGTCGTCTCCGAAGAAGAGACGGTCTCCGGAGGCCCTGCTCCGGGAATCGACATCCTTCCCGGGTTTTGTGGGAAGGCTCCTTCCGACAATGTGGAGGATTCCTTCGAGATGGGGCGTTGTCAGTAAGGGGTCCTCTTTGCATGAAAAGAGGGTCAGAACCCCCGAAAGGCGATTGCCGCAAAATAGCGGGATCTCCGCTCCCGACCGGACCCCGATCCTCGCGAGGGAGGGATGATTCCGGTGATGGGGGCCGAATAGGAACAGGGTCCCTGGATCGAGGCCCTTCAGGTTCGGGGCAGGTCGCGTGGGAAGATCCTCCGCCCTGGGCAGGTGGTTCCGGCCCCTGCGGCAGGGGGCCGGTTCATCGCCCCGCGAAGAGAAACACAGCAGTCGTCCGTTCAGGGTCCTGTTCCGGGACTCCTCGAAAAGAAGTCCGTCGACGGGTGTTTTGGCGAGAATCTCCTCCGCAAGGGTCTGGAGATTCCGTGGGGCAAAAAAGTTTTTTGCGACGTTCAAGGAGGCCTTTCGGTTCTCTCCGGCCGAGTCGCCGGGGAATGTGATCGGTCATTCAATCATCAGAATTGATTGTAGCCGCATCGGGAGGGGGACACAAAGAGGGCCGCCTCGGGGAAAACCCGTTCGGAGAGCCTGAATTTCCAAGGGGAGCGGCCCTCTTTCCGTCCTGCCCCGTTTGACCAGCTTTTTTGGCGGGTGATATAATTTGACCTCGGGGGACGAAAGTCCTGTTGTTCGCCCCCTGCGAACCCGCATGCGAACCCGCAGTCCGGGGGGCCGTTTGGCCGGTCCCTTCGGACGCCGGACCCGTGTGGAACCCTCGCAGAAAGGAGCAACGATGCACGACTCGGCCGGCAATGAAGAACCATGGGTGGAGGTCACCCCCCCACGTTCCGCGTCAGCACGCCCCGGGGAGATCGATGATCCTGGCGAATCCGAGATCACCCGCCTCCGGAGACGAATAGCATTCCTCGAACAGATCGAGCGTTCCCATGCAGAGACTCGGGAAATGCTCGACTCCTCCGCCGAAATGAACCGGAAGCTTGAGGAGACCCTCAAGAAAGCCCGCAAGGAAATCCAGGCTCTCCGGGACGAACTGATCCGTCTGACCACCCCCCCAAACAGCTATGCCGTCGTTCTTTCGGCCAATATTCCGACGCCCGGTGAGCTCTCCGGCCGTGGCGCCGCCATCGAGCCTTCCGTCGACATCATCGTGGCCGGCCGCAAGATGCGGGTCAACATCGATCGCGTTCTCGATCCGGCCACTCTCGCTCCCGGCGACGCCGTTCTTCTGAACGAAGCCTTCAACGTGGTGGGCAAAGCCCCCCAGGAACGGCAGGGAGAGATCATGACGGTGAAGGAGCTTCTCACGGATTCCCGGATTCTCGTCTCCGGAGAGGCCGGCGTCGACCGGGTCGTCCTTCTCTCGCCTCTCCTCCTGGAGACATCCCTGTCGGTGGGGGATCCTCTGATGGTGGATGTCCGGTCAGGTTTCGCCCTCGAGAAGATGCCCAAGAGCGAGGTCGGGCAGGTGGTGATCGAGGAGATCCCCAACGTCACCTTCGAGGACATCGGAGGCCTCGACGAGGAACTCGAAATGGTCCGTGACGCGGTGGAGCTTCCCTTCCTGCACCCGGAACTCTTTGCCCGCTTCCATCTCGATCCTCCGAAAGGCGTACTGCTCTATGGCCCTCCCGGATGCGGAAAGACCCTGATCGCCAAGGCCGTCGCAAATTCGGTCGGAAGACGGATGGCCGAGCGGGGTGGAGAGGCCCGCTCATACTTCCTGCATGTGAAGGGGCCGGAGCTTCTGAACAAGTATGTGGGAGAATCGGAGCGCCAGATCCGGGAGGTTTTTGCCCGAGCCCGGGAAAAGGCCCGGGAAGGTCACCCCGTCATTGTCTTCTTCGACGAGATGGATTCCCTGTTCCGGACCCGGGGCACCGGTGTTTCTTCCGATATGGAAAGCACGATCGTCCCCCAGTTCCTTGCCGAGATAGACGGGGTCGAGCGTCTGCGGAACGTCATCGTGATCGGCGCTTCCAACCGCCAGGACCTGATCGATCCTGCGATTCTCCGTCCGGGACGGCTCGACGTGAAAATCCGGATCGACCGTCCGGACGAACGGAAAGCCCGCGCGATCTACCGGCGCTACCTGACCGAAAGCGTTCCCCTCGCACCGGCGTTGACGGAAGGGTTTTCCACTCTCCCGAAGGCGATCGATGCCCTGATCGACCGCACGGTGGAGCTGATGTACCGAAAGAGCGACGAGAACCGTTTCCTTGAGGTCTCCTACGCGAGCGGGGAGAAGGAGGTTCTCTACTTCAAGGATTTCTCGAGCGGCGCCATGATCGCGGGGATCGTGGCCAGAGCCAAGCAGACGGCCATCAAGAGGGCTCTTTCGGGAGACGGATCCGAGGGGCTCGTTTTCGAGGATCTCTCCCAGGCAATCCGCCGCGAATTTCAGGAAAACGAGGATCTTCCCAATACGACAAATCCGGACGACTGGGCCCGGATCGCGGGACGGAAGAACGAGCGGATTGCCAGCGTCAAGACGCTTTCCTCCCGGGAAGCCCGGGAACGGCCTGTGGAAACGCTTCCCGTGGGACACTACCTGTGACGGAATTCTCCGGAAATATCTTTTCCTCCGAAGGTGCCCGGGGTCTCGGGATGCCCTGCTTCGGCCGGATCGTCGGGACCGAGGTCGAATACGGGATCTCTTTCGGATCCGGAATGATCGGAGACGCCCAGGGGGAAATCTCCCACGAACTGGTCAACCGCCTTCCTGCGAGCTACGCCTCGGGAGCTCTCTGGGACTATGAAGAGGAAGATCCCTTTCTCGACGCCCGGGGATTCCATGTGGAAGGAGACCGGGAACGCCCGGACCGGCGGGAAAATCGATGGACGAACCGGGCTCTCTTCAACGGAGGGAGGCTTTATGTCGACGGGGCCCATCCGGAGTACTCGGCTCCCGAATGCACGAGTCTCAGGGATGTCGTCCGCTTCGAGAGGGCCGGGGACCGTCTCGTCGAGGCCTGCCTTCTGGCCTGGGAAGCGGAGGATCCGGCCCGGAGGAGCCTCCGGGTCTTCCGGAACAACTCGGACGGATGGGGAAATTCCTGGGGATATCATGAAAACTATCTTCTCTCCCGGGACCTTTCCTTCGACAGGATCATCGGGGGGCTGACGGCCCATCTGGTCAGCCGGACCGTCTTCTGCGGGGCCGGGAAGGTCGGATCGGACCGGGGAGCGGAGGGGGTTCCCTTTCAGCTTTCCCAGCGGGCCGAGTTCTTCGAGGTTCCGGTCGGACTGTCGACGACCTCCCGGCGCGGGATCATCAACACTCGGGACGAGCCCCATTCCCGGAAGGACAGCTATCGACGCCTCCATGTGATCACCGGGGACTCGAACTGTTCGGAGATCGCGACCGCGCTCAAGATCGGTTCGACCCTTCTCGTCCTCTGGGTGCTCGAGGAGAGCCACCGGAACGGGGTTCCGCTCGATTTCCCCGTGCTGGCCGACCCCGTGGCCGCCTTTCACCAGGTCTCGTCCGATCTCACCTTCAGGAAGCCCCTGACACTTTCGAACGGGCGGACGATCACGGTTCTCGGAATCGCCGAGCGCTACCTCGAAAATGTCCGGCTTTGGTTCTCGAGAGAGGGCATGGATTCGGAGGTGAGGGATCTCCTGGAGCGCTGGTCGGTCGTTCTCCGGCGACTCGGGAACTATTCGAGGGATCCGGCCGGCCTCGACCGGGAGCTCGACTGGGCGATCAAGCGCCGCATGATCGAGCGGTACCGCGCCTCGCGCGGTCTTCCGGAGGGCGATTCCAGGCTTCGGATGCTCGATCTCCAGTATCACGATATCCGCTCCTCCAGCGGGCTCTTCCGTCTTCTCGAGGCACAGGGGGAGGTGGAACGCCTTCTCGACCCGATGGAGATCGAGGATGCCCTCGTCCATCCGCCAACGGACACCCGGGCCTTTTTCAGGGGATCCCTTCTCCGGCGCTTCCCGGACGAGGTGGTGGCGGCTGCCTGGAGTTCTGTCGTGGTGGATGACGGGAGCCCCTCCCTCAAGCGGATTCCCCTTTCAGACCCCTTCCGGGGAACACAGAAGAGCGTAGGGGCGCTCGTGGACCGCGCGCAGAGCGCGAAACAACTCCTGGAAGGGCTGCTCGCCAAGGGCGCCCCCACTGAATCGAGCGAGGAAATGCCATGAGCCAGAAAGAAAAAGAGTCCCGCAAGCGGGAGGATGCCGGGGAACCGGCCCCCGAGCCGGAAATCCCGGCCGAGGCCCAGGAAAGGGCCAAGAAAGTTCAGGAGGAAGCGGACGACATTCTCGACAAGATCGACGAGGTCCTCGAGAAGAACGCCGCCTCCTTCGTCAAGTCCTTCATCCAGAAAGGCGGGCAGTAGAGGGTGAAAAGAAATCTGTCCGCGGCCTTCGCCGCTCCCTTTGAGTCCCCGTCCTTTCTCGATTGTCTCAGGGCGGTCGGGTACTTTGATTCCGCGGTGCCGGCTTCCGTGCAGAGGCTCGACCGGATTCCCCATGCGACCACCGTTCTGGCCGTCCGCTATGCGGGAGGGGTCGTCATGGCCGGAGACCGGCAGGCTTCGGAGGGCTACCAGGTTTCCAGCCGGGCCATCTCCAAGGTCATTCCGGTCGATCGCCATTCCTGCGTGGCGATTGCTGGGGCCGCGGGTCCAGCAATCGACATGGCTCGCCTTTTCCGCGTCGAGATCGAGCACTACGAAAAGCTCGAGGGGGTGATGCTGACCACCGACGGCAAGGCCAACAAGCTTGCCCAGATGGTCCGGGAGGCCCTTCCCATGGCCATGCAGGGTCTGGTGGTGGTCCCGCTCTTCGCCGGATACGATCTCGGGCGGGAGTCGGGACGAATCTACAAGTACGACCCGGCGGGAGGCCGCTATGAGGAGGACTCCTATCATGCGAACGGATCGGGAGGGCTTTTCGCCAGAAACGCCCTGAAGATGCTCTGGAAAGAAGGATTGTCGCGCGCTCAGGCTATCGAGGCGGCCCTTCGGGCCCTTTACGAGGCGGCCGACGAAGACCTGGGAACGGGGGGGCCCGACTTTGTCCGCGAGATCTACCCTTCCGTCTTCACCATGGACCGCGAGGGGACGATTGAGCTTCCCCAGGCCGAGGTGGCCCGCTACTACCGGAATCTCGTCGAAGTTCTAAAGAGAAAGGAATAGGTTCCGATGGCGGCTCTTCCGTTTTATGTCTCCCCCGAACAGCTCATGCAGGACAAGGCGGAGTATGCCAAGAAGGGCATCTCCCGAGGACGGTCTGTGGTCGTGCTTGTGGTCCGGGAAGGGATCCTGCTCGCGGCCGACAATCCATCGGCGACCCTGTACAAGATCTCCGAGGTCTACGACCGGGTGGCTTTCGCGGGAGTGGGAAAGTACAGCGAGTTCGAGAATCTCAGAAAGGCCGGGATCCGCCACGCCGATCTCAAGGGGTTCATGTACAGCCGGGAGGACGTGACCGGCCGCTCGCTCGCGAACGCCTATTCCCAGCTCCTTGGGTCGGCCTTCAGCCAGGAAATGAAACCTCTCGAGGTCGAAATAGTCCTGGCCGACCTGGGCACGGACGGTCGAGCCGACGAGATCTACCGGATCTCCTACGATGGCTCGATCTTCGACGAGCCTCTCCTGACGGCGGTCGGAGGGCGGGCCGAGCAGCTCGGAGCCCTTCTCCGGGAAAGGATCAAGTCTCCCCCGCCCCTTCCCGACGGTCTCCGGATCGTCCGGGGCGCCTTCCAGGAGATCTCGGAATCTCCTCTTCCCGCCGAGCAGATGGAGGTCGGACTGTTGGACCGCACGGCGGTCGGCCGGACCTTCCGCCGGTTTTCCCGGCAGGAGCTGTCCGCGATTGTCGACACCCCCGGATGAACGGAGGCCACGATGCACCGTCGGATCATGGGACTCGAGAGCGAGTACGGATTCCTGTTCACGAATTCGGGGGACAGGATCTTTCCGCCGGAGCGCGCCCTGGAGTACCTTTTTCAGGGGATCATGCAGAACAGCTGGTCCCGGGACGCCTTTCTTCCGAACGGGGGGCGGATCTACCAGGATACGGGAAGCCATCCCGAGTATTCCACCCCGGAATGCGACCGGGTCCGGGACGTCGTGATCCACGACAAGGCCGGAGAGCGCATCCTGTCCAGGGCGGTGGAGGCGGTGACGCACCAGCTCGAGACCGAGGGTATCGACGGTCACATCTATGTCCTCAAGAACAATACCGATTCAGCGGGGAATTCCTACGGGTGCCATGAAAATTACCTGATAGACCGCAACGTCACCTTCTGGCGGCTGTCCCGCACCCTGATCCCCTTTTTCGTCTCCCGGCAGATTCTTTCCGGGGCGGGAGGGCTTGTCAGGAAGGCTGACGAGAGCGTCCGGTTCGTCATCTCTCCCCGCTCTCTTCACATCCGGGAGAAGATCTCGTGCTCCACGACCTCGAGCCGTCCGATCATCAATACCCGTGACGAGCCCCATTCCGATCCCCAGAAATACCGCCGGCTCCACATCATCGTGGGGGACTCGAACATGAGCGAGATCAGCGACTTCCTCAAGGTCGGGACGACCTCCCTGGTGCTGGAGGTGATCGAGGGCGGAGGCCTTCACGACCGGATGTCGCTCGAAGATCCGATCCGGGCCATCCGGGAGATCTCGGAGGATCCCACCCTTTCGGTCCGTGTCCGTCTCGAGTCCGGACAGGAGCTCACGGCGCTCGAGATCCAGGAGTCCTACCTCGAGGCCTGCCGGGATTTCTTCCACAAGGAGGGGACGACGCCCGCAGTCCGTGATATGCTGGATCTGTGGGAAAAAATCCTGACCGAGCTTGCGCATTGGAACGAGGATGTTCTCGGGCGGGAGATCGACTGGGTGATCAAGTGGCGGCTTCTGTCCCGTTACCGGGACAGGGTTCACGGGGCATGGGAGGATCCCGCCTTGGCGATGCTCGACTATCAGTACCATGACGTGCATGAGAAAAAGGGATTGTACAATCTTCTGCAAGTGTCCGGGTGCGTCGACCGCATCGCCGGGGACTCGGAGATCCTCTCCGCCATGGAAAAGCCTCCACAGACGACACGGGCCCGACTTCGGGGGGCGCACATACGCGAGGCCATGGAACACCACCGCTCCTATACCGTCGACTGGACCTACATGCGCCTGAACGATCCTCCCCAGGAGACCCTCCACTGGGCCGATCCCTTCAATGCGGCGGAGATTCCTTGAAACGCGTGGGTGGCATCGACGTCCTTCTTCTCGTCGTCTGGTGCCTGATCCTGGCGGGCCAGGGGATCGGCCGTTCCGGGCTTCCCCCAGGGCTTCTTCCCGGGATGTCCGATGGAAATTCACCCCGATCCTCTCCGGCACCCGGGCCTCACGAAGGACCCCGTCTGCTCCATCCGCGATTCACCCCCGTGGCGGTGGCGGTTCCGCCGATCGGAAGCCCTCCGCTTGCTCCGGTGACCCTTCCGGCGACACCCAGCCTTCCCGGAGCCTTCGGCCAGACCTCGGGTTCCTTCGCCCCCCCGCCCCCGACGGGGCTGTCGGTGGCGCCTCCGTCGGTCATCCTCATTCCGCAGACCCCTCTGGGAGAGGGGGGCGGAGCCTTCGTTCCACCGGCTCCCGCTCTTTCGCTCGTTCCGCTCGCCGGGAATGCCCCCCAGAGCCAGGCCGGGGGGGGGATCCCTTATTTTGTGCCTTTTGCCCTGGGGCCGACCGCCATCATCAACCAGTTCATCCAGCCGCCCCTGGTGCCCTTCGGACAGGTGGGGGTTCCCGCCCAGTCCTATCTGCCCGGTTTCTTCACCGGAAATGCCAACCCCTTCAACCGCTCCTGCAACTACTACTATTTTGCCGGATGCGGGCCTTCCGGCGGGGCCGTCACGGACTTCAACTTCTCCACCCGCTGAATTCCCTCTCCTGCTTTGCAAGACTGGTGGCCGTCCCAACGGGTCACGCAGTTTGCTGTCGATTCATGAAGAAGGGGAAAAATTTCGTTTCTCAAAAAAGGGGGGATTTTGATCCCTGTTGACATTTTGGAAGGGTAAGACCTCTTTCCGTTGCCCCTTTTTTGTCTCCGCTTTAGCCAGGCTCCCAATCTCTTCGGTATTCGCCAATCCCCCGGAACCATTTGACACTCGATGGACTGCCTTGTTCCATTCTGATCTTGACCACGGCGATTTTCGCGGCAGTTGTCGGATCAAGCGATGGGAAGCAATCGGCACAAGGGGTTGATCCATTTTAAGTCTGTCTCCACGACCAATCGACGAAGGTTTGCAGTCCCTTTTCCAGAAACGAAATACAACAGAGCCTGTGGCAAAGAATAAGGCCATCAGTCTGCGGGCTCCCCTTTCAGGATCCATCCCCGCGTATTGGATTCGAATCCCAGGCGCGGATAGTATTCGTTGGCCTTCGGGGCCGAAAACAGAACGATCATGCAGTCGGGCCCGAGATGCCGTTTCGTTTCCCGGACCAGACGCTTCCCGATTCCCATTCTTTGATAGTCGGCGTCGACAGCGAGATCGGCCAAGTAGGCAACATAGGTAAAATCGGTGAGGGTCCGCGCAATGCCTACGAGCCGGTCGCCATGCCACGCGCTGATCGTGAGGCTCGCGTTCCTGCGCATTCCCTCGAAGATGTCGGGCCGGTCGACCGGCCTTCTTTCGCCCAGGGTCGACCGGATGTAGAGTGCGATCATCGTATCGAGATCGATCGGGGCGTCGTCACGATAGAGAATCTCCATTTGTCAGGCCTTCCTGTCAGAAGTGAGAGATGTCCGCGGGCTGTCCCATGCATCCCCGATCTGTGATCGATCGGGTTGGACTCCGGACGAAGAAATGGGACGTCACCCGGGAGGGTCCGGTTTTCTGGAAAGGAGGATCCCTCCGGTCGCCGCTGCCGCCGCCGCCATTCCCATTCCGGCCATTGTCTGTCCCATATCCCAGAGATGGGCGGCCAGGGGCCAGAAGAGGAGGGAGAAGAGGGAGGCCGACCGCTCGAAAATGGCGAAGCCCCGGGTGCGGAGCTCCGGAGCCCAGAGGGTCGCTCCCCGCACCTTGAGCCCCACCGTGGCGAAGGCTTCTCCGGTGCCCCAGGCCGCCATGGCGAGAAGATAGAGGAGCGGGGCGGGATGGGTTCCGGAGAGCAGGAGAGCGGAAAGTGCGATCAGGAGGGAGGCCATCCCCGGAAGAAATCCCGGAGAAGCGGGGATGCGTTTTCGGGCGATTCCCAGGTTGGCCCCGGCCGTCATGAGGCTCGCCAGGAGAAATCCAGCGACAGTCACCGGGAAGCTTCCCCCCGAGTCGGCGAAGCGGAACATGAGGAGTGTGGCGGGAAGCATGCCGGCCCGGAGAAGGACACCCCCAAGAAGAAAGGCCCGGACATCGGGACGATCCGACGGGCCCTGGCCCGAAAACGAGAGGGGAGGAAGGTCCCGGGCGCTCTCTCCGAAAGAAGCGATCCGGGCCGAAAGAGCGGTTTGGGTGGCGATGACGGACCAGACCACACAGAGGGTGCCGGGCACGGCCGTCAGAAAGAGGATCCGGGACGGAGACAGAAGTCCTGAGAGTCCCAGGGCGAGGAGAGGGCCGAGCAGGCCCCCGGTCTGGTCGAGCCCCCGGACGATTCCGAAGGCCGAGGCGTGGTTCTCCGGAGGAAGCGCATTCGTCAGCAGGGCGTCACGGGCCGGCCCCCGGAGCCCTTTGCCGAACCAGGAGAGGCTCTTGAGGGCGATCAGGGCTCCGGCCGACCCCGCCGCCCCCATGAGGACCGTTCCGGCAACGGTCAGGGTGTAGCCCGACCGGACGAAGAGGGATTCCTGCACCGGATTCCTGGCGAACTGGCCCACCGTCCAGAATCCCGCCATCTTCGCCCCCTCCGCCAGAGACTCCATGAACGCAGTCGCCATTCCCGTGCCTCCGAGATGAAGCATCAGGGATGGAAGAAGCACGTGGGCGAGCTCGTAGGTCATGTCGGCAAAAAGGCTCGTCAGACCGAACCGCAGGGGGACGGCCTTCCTGAGATCGGAAACCGGGTCGGATGTCATGGGAAGTCTCCATCAGGTCCCCTGTTCCTCCGCAAGTAGCCAAGAATGGAGAGAATTCCCAATAGGCCTCCCAGAGCGAGCCCGGCATGGGCTGCGGAGGGGGAGCCCGTCCATGGGGAGGCGAGGATCCCGACCGCAATCGACAGAGTCGTCTGGAGGTGGATCGATCCCCAGAGGATCGAAAAGGCTTCGGGAAGGCTCCTTTTTCGAAGAAAATGCGTCAGGGTCAGTAGCTCGGGAGCCTCGGTGGCGACAGGTCCCAGGAGGAGGGCTGTCCAGAATGGGGAGACCCCGCGGATCTCTCGAAGAGCCTCGATCCCCGACAGGAAGGCCTGGCTTCCCAGGGCCATCAGGATGGCCCCGCCTCCCAGAAACAGGGCATCCGGGATCCCCCACCCGCTTGCGGATTCCGGGGCCTCGCGGTTATCCCCGTGGCCGGGTGTGAGAAGAAGTCCTCCGAGATAGAGAGCCAGAAGGCAGAGCGCGAGAAAGAGGCGGGGAAGGAAGGAGTGCCCGGACAGGAGAATGGCGGCGGAGAGCCCGGCCACAATAAGAGGCGCTTCCCGCGCGAGGCTCCTGGCCTGGGGGCGATGAAGAAAAAAAGCTATCGGAAGAAGAGCCAGGCAGAGAAAAAGTGGCGGTCCGAAGAGCGCTCCGGTTCCGGCGTCGATCCGGGACCGGGAGGCCCCCGGGCTCAGGAAAGCGATGAGGGGAAGGATCAGCTCCGGAAGGGAGAGGGAAAGATTGCCCAGAATCCGGAGCCCTCGGTTTCTATTTTCGAAAAAACGCGCCACCGTTGATTCAATTGAGCGTGTGAAAAGGGCCGATCCCGTCACGATGAGAAGAAAGCCTCCGGCCAGGGTCGCGGTCGGAAGGGCGAAAGGGCTCATGGACGGACGGGACTCCTTCCGGAAGTGGAGGGTGGGGGGAAACCGGCGGGAACCATTTTCCGGCGCGGACGCGGCTTTTGGAGAAGCCGGCTCCGGATATTCTATCCGGAGGATCCTCCCCGGGCAAGTTGGGGCCAAAAGAGACGGAAGGGGCGGTGCGACGACTTCTCAGGAAGGGGCCCATCGCAGAAATTCCGGAGCGGGAAGGGGAGGGCTGAAAAAGTACCCTTGGACCTCGTGGCATCCCAAGGCTTCGAGAATCGCAAGCTGCTCACCGGTTTCGACCCCCTCGGCGATCGTCCGGAGTTCCAGCGCCCTGGCCATGGTGATGATGGCCCTCGTGACGGCCCGGACACCGGGATCGGTCGGCAGGGAGGTGATGAAGGATCGGTCGATCTTGAGCTTGTGGACGGGAAGGCGGGTGAGGTAGGACAGGCTCGAGTATCCCGTTCCGAAGTCGTCGATTGAGGTCCGGACACCCATCTCCGCAAGTTCGTTCAGGTCCATCGAGGTCAGGCCCCGCTTCATGAGCAGGCTTTCGGTGATCTCCACCTCGAGCCGGCTTCCGTCGATCCCGGAGTCATGGAGGGAGCGGCTGACGATGTCCGTCAGGTTCCCGCGCTCGAGCTGGCGGACGGAGACGTTGACGGTCAGTCGGAGGTCCGGTCTCCCTGCGAGGGCCCAGGCCCTGAGATGGTCGCACGCGGAGCGGATGGCCCAGGCTCCGATCGGAACGATCAGGCCGGTGGTTTCCGCCACGGGAATGAAATGCTCGGGGGAGACGAGACCTCTTTCGGGATGATTCCAGCGGATCAGGGCCTCGGCGCCGGTCAGGGTTCGGGTGGCGATGTCGACCTGGGGCTGAAATTCCAGGGTGAACTCCCCCCGGTCGAGCGCTCTCCGGAGTTCGCGCTCGAGTTCGAACCTTCCGTCGATCCGTGGGCCTTCGTCGGGGTGGAAGACGACGCAGGTGTTCCCCAGCTCCTTGGCTTCGTACAGGGCGTTGTCCACCCTTCGGAGGAGTATGTCGCAGGTGCTCCCGTCCTCGGGCCAGAGAGCGGCTCCGACGCTCGCGTTGACGAAAACGGGGGTGCGGTCGATCTCGAAGGGGCGGGCGATCGCGTCCAGGACCTTTTCGGCGACCTCCTTGGTCTTCTCCCGGTCGTCGAGCCCCGGCAGAAGGATCATGAACTCGTCTCCTCCCGTGCGGACCACGAGGTCCCCCTTCCGGACGCAGGTCGAAAGCCGGTCCCGGACTTCGGCCAGAAGCGCGTCTCCGTTTTCGTTTCCCAGCAGATCGTTCACACCCTTGAAGCGGTCGATGTCGAGCGAGAGCAGCGCCCCCTTTTCCCAGAGGCTTCCGGCGGGAGACTTCAGAATCTCTCCGAGCCGATGGACGAAGGCGCTTCGGCCGGTTTGCCCCGTCTTGGAAGACGGGATTTCCTCCTGCAAAAGCTCGTCAACGGCGGGCGAGACACCTGAAAGGTCGGTGACGACAAGAATCGTACGAGGACCGCTTTCCTCTTCGATCCGGTATCCGGCGACGCAGACGGGGAATGCCGTCTGGTCGTGGCGACGGCCTGTCGTCTTCTGGCGCGGTATGGGACCTCCGGGGATCGTTCCGGCGGGGAGGCCACGGGACTGCGAAAAGTCCGGAAGCAGGGTTCCGATTTCCGATCCCAATGACAGGCTCCCTTTGAGCCCGAACATCCGTTCGGCCGGACGATTCGAAGAGAGGAGGCGACCGGCATCGTCGAGGAGAAGAACTCCGGCATCGACCGATTCTGCGAGGATCCGGAACTTTGGGTCTTCGCAGGTTTCGGGATCCCTCCCGGAGGATGCCGGGGCAGGATTCCGCAAATAAAGAAGGATCCGGGATCCTCCTTTGGAAGGTGTGGTGAAGGAGAGCGAAACGCGGACGGTGTGGCGGAACGGATCCGTTTCTCCCTCCGGAAAGATCAGGAGAGCGGAGCCGGAGCGCTTCAGGGAACTCCGCTCCCGTACCCATCCGGCGAAGCCCTCAGAGAGAAGGATGCGGTCGAGGGATTGGCCCAGGACCGATTTTCGCGTGAGTCCGAAAAGGTTGAGCGCGGTCCGGTTGGCGGCGAGGATCGAGAATGATGGGGAAGAGGAGAGGAGAAGGAGTCCGTCCGGAAGTGATTCCAGGAGATTTTCGAAGGATTTCTCCACCGTGCCGTTCAGGTTCGAAAGGTCGGGATCTCCGCTCCCGGGGCGGACTGCCCTGCGGCCCGACGATTTGGACAGGGAAACGGAGAAGGAGGGGATGTTCTCCGGGGGCGGTGGGTCCCCGCGTCTCTTCCCCCGGGAGGCGGAGAATCCGGGAAAGGGAGGCGGTCCCGGTTCTGGGGTGAGAGATCCGGGATCGGAAAAACCGGTTCGGGCGGGGCGATGGCCGTTTAGTTCCATGGATCCTCCCGGTGACGGATGGAAGGAAATCGACGAAGGTCCGGATGCTGGAACCTTCATAATGCCGGAGCTGAAAATGTTTTTCTTTTATCGTATGACCTGAGTTGTACCATACGTTTTTTGTATTGGCAATCATTCCACCAGAAAAGACAATCAATTAAGTTGATCGTTATTTTCTGAAATTTGTACTGATGGTCCGGAAACCCTGCAGCGTGAGCGGATCTCCCCGGAACTCCAGGGGTCTCCGGCATGCGCAAAGCGGTAGAGAGTCCAGAAAAGGGCTAAGGAAATGCCGGAAAGGAGTGCCGCCGCGATCAGGGGGGTGTCCGTTCTCCCGGCATGCCAGAGAAGTCCGGCGAGAAGGGGGCCCGCGATCTGCGCCGCCTGGAGGGATGAGAGATGGAGTCCTGCCGCCAGTCCCGTTTGATGTTTCGGAAGAAGCGTCAGGGCCAGGGCCTGGCGGATCCCGCCCGGGGCCCGGGCTCCGGCCATCCGGATCGTATAGAGAAGGGCCGCCGGGAGAAGGGAGGGGGCGAACGGCAGAAGGAGTGCGGCGGCCAGTGAGACGGACTGCAAAAGAATGACGGTTGCGGGGAGGGCACGGATGCGGTCGATTCGTCCGAGCGCCATCGCCACTCCAGCGGCAGCCAGAAAGGCCAGCGACAGGTAGAGGGCGGTCCGGGATGGTCCCGCGTGGAAGCGGAGAAGAAACCATGTGGCGATGACAGGATCCACGAGGCCCAGGGAAAGCCCGCCCAGGATATTGCTGGTGACGAGCAGGGCCATCTTCCGTTTTGCGCCATCCCTCCCGCCGGGTGCGGAGTCCGGAGGGTCAGGCGGGGAATCCGCCGGAAAGGGCGGGATTGGGGAGGGCCTCTGCCCGAGAGGCAGGATCAGGATGACGGCGAGAAGGGAAAGAGCGGAGAGAGCGGCGAGTCCCGCCCTGATCCCGGCGGCCGGGGAGAGGGCGCTTTCCCAGGCCAGAAGGGCCCCTGCCGACATGCCCAGAAGCCCGGCTGCCATGTTTCGTGCAAAGAAGCCGAAGGGGCGTCCCGGCGTGGCCGGATGGCGGGAGAGGAGCAACTGCTCCGGAGGGGCCCAGGGTCCGGGGGATCCGTTGGTCCGCTGACCTGCCCCTGAAAGAAGAATGGCGGCCGAAAGAGAGAGCGGTCCGGGGTGGATGAGGTAGGGAAGGGGGGAGAGGATTCCCAGAAGGTCCCCGGCCAGCAGGATCCGTCCGGGCGAGAGACGGTCGGCCAGGGAGCCGACGGCGGCTGTCAGCAGAAAGTCCGCCAGGAGTGCTCCCGAAAGGAGGGTCCCCCACCTCAGGCTCGACCAGCCGAGGGCGTGAAGATTGGGCAGAAGGGTGGCCAGGAGATAGCCCTGGGCGATTCCCCGAAGAAGCCGGCAGGTGGAGAGCAGGAAGGGGAGGTCGCCCGCGTTGATCCTCACGGGGCCGGCCGCTCTTTTCCCCGGAATCCGGCCAGGGGATTGCCAACGCTGTCCAGTGTTTTCGGAGGACAGGAGAAAAGTCCCTCCCGTGCCTCGGGAAGGACCGTTCCCTGGAGCATGGTCTCGACCGCCCGGACGACCCGCTCCACCGAGAGGGAGGACATGCAGACATTCTCTCCGCCGCAGGGGGGGCGCTGGACATGGTAGAGGCAGGGACTGCAGTAGTGGGCGTCGTAAAGGACGGTCAGCCGCCGACGGTCGATGTCCGGGAGTACGAGGTCCGGACGGGTGGGGCCGAAGAGGCCGACGGTCGGTGTGGCCGAGTGAATGGCGAGATGCAGCGGTCCGGAATCGTTGGTCAGAAAAACATGGGCATGGTTCAGGAGGGCATGCAGTCCGCCAAGGGAGAGGCGTCCGGCAAGATTTGTCACCCTGGGCCGCCAGGGGCGAGGAATTCCACGGGCGACTCCTTCTGTGTAGGGATGCTCGTCCCGGGACCCGGTGAGAACGATGCCAAGCGACGGGTGGCGGGCAAGGAGGCGTCCGGCCGCTTCCGAAAACCTTTCCGCGGGCCATCGCCGTTCGGTTCCGCGCTCGGAGGCGTTCGGGTTCACGACGCAGATCTTTCCGGCCATCCGGATGGCCGGAAAGATCTTTTCCAGCTCGTGGAGATCTTCCGGGCTCTCCCGGAGCGTCCATCCGGCTAGGGAGTGGGACAGACGTTCCGGGGGGATTCCCAACAGAAGTCCGGCCTGCTCGTAAGCCATGCGGGACGGATGATGGGAGTTGAAGTAGAGGGGATGGGTCAGGAATCGCATCCGGAGGCCTCCATGGCGTCCGACGAATCCGATCCGGATCCTGGAGCTGCTCGCGAGCGACAGGAAGAGGGCGGCCCTCCGCCGGGTATGGAGCTGAAGATCGAGAAAGAGGGTCGGATGGAGCCTCCGGATCCGGGCCGCAAGCTGGAGAAGGCCGGACGGGGATACGGGTCCGGCGTTTACATCCCCCGGAAGGAAAAGAATGTCGTCCGGTCCCGGGATGCGGGAGGCGATCTCCGCATTTCTGCGTTCGGTGACGAGGATCAGCCGCGTGCGCGGATAGAGAAGACGGAGTGCCGAAAGGAGCGGCGCCACCTCCAGAAGGGTTCCCCATCCGGAGAACTTGGAAACCACGAGGGTGTCGTTTCCCGTTTCCCGAAAGATGGAGCGAAGGGGGCCCGGCGCGGGGTTCTGGATGGAATGGACGGAAAAAAGACTGTCCTGTCTGGCGGCTCTCATGAATGTCTCCTTGAAAACAGGAGACCGGGATCTTTGTTGGCAGATCCCGGTCCTCTGCTTTCGGACGTGCGATGCCGGTTACGATCCCGTCCTTTTCGATGGAGATGGGTCCGGGATCTCGGAGGAGCTTTTTCAGAATACCTGAAGGAGCATCCTGTGGAAAACCTTTTTTCTTCCGGAACCCTTCAGGGGGCCCCGGTTCCTTCGGGCGCGGGGACGGGTTCGGGAGAGGAGCTCGCAAGTCTCTGGAACTTCCAGATCATCACGGGCAGTCCCGACCGCAGGACCGCTCCCTCGATCGCCCGGAAGATGGCCGAGTCGGTCTCGTTTAAGACCAGCGTGTCGGCCTTTTCGCGGCGAATGGTCCGGGCCAGGACCTCGCCGATCGCGCGTCCGCGGAGAAGAAGCGCGTCGACCAGAACGTCCGACTCCGCTCCGATGGCCTGGCAAAGCGCAAGGGTCTGATTGGCCTCCTGCTCCTCCGCGGGAAGCGGGGCATAGAGAGGAAGGGAGAGCGGGACCTCCAGGACCGTCACGACCAGGATGCGGGCCGCGTCGGCCTTCGCGATCTTGATGACGTCCGGAAGGACCGGCGAAGGGGCTCCGGGGGAGGTGCCGACCAGGATCGTCTTGTGCGGGGGGGCGGGCGGCGTTCGTGGAGCGGGGATCTCCGTGACCGAGAGACGGTCCATGAGGGGCATTCGCGCCCCCTTCCGGTAGGTGTAATAGTAGGCGATCCCGGCCGCCATCCAGAGCGTTCCGAAGACGCGCCCGTACTTGTGGAAGATCAGGACCATCAAAAAGACGCTTCCCGTCCCCAGAAGGCCGAAGAGCGCGGTGAGCGGAATCTCCCGCCCGGCGATCCGGAGCGAGAAGGGCGCCCGATAGGGACGAGGAAGTCCGGGCTCCGTCTGCCGCAGCCGGATGAGGGCCAGATGGGTCATGGTGAAGGAGATCATGGCTCCGTAGTTGTAGAGGTCCGCCAGAACCTCGAGGTAGGGGAAGAAGGCGACGATGGCGGCGCCGAGGCTTCCGAAGAAGACGATCGAGTATACCGGCGTCTTGTAGCGGCGCGTCGTATGTCGGAAGACCGGATGGATCAGGAAGTTATGGGACATGGAAAAGGCGAGGCGCGACACCCCGATCAGGCCGGCGTTGGCTGCGACCGTCAGGATCGTGGCCCCTAGGAGGGCCACCCAGGGTCCCAGGTAGGTGCCGACATGAGGGATGAAATGGGCGATTCCGGCGATCGGATCGTTGATCCAGACGGTGGAAAGAAGCTTGGGGCTCATGGCGCTGACGGCGACGAGGCTGATTCCGGAATAGAGGAGAACGGTGGTGGCCATGGTCATGAACATGGCGCGGGGCACCGACTTGCCGGGATCCCGAGCCTCGGCCGACATCTGGCTGATGGCCTCGATTCCGATATAGGCGACCATGGCCACCGAGATTCCGTAGAGAAAATGGGGCCAGGTGGGATCGCTTCCCAGGGAAAACTGGTGGAGGATCCGGGGCAGGTCGAAGAGAAAGAAGAGCCCCAGGACCATGAGGGAGAGCTGGGTGAAGATGTCGAAGCCGGCGAGAAGGAGGCTCATGCGGGAGGACTCCCGGAGGCCGAAGATGTTCAGGAGCATCAGTATGAGGATCAGCCCGCCGGTGAAGGTTACGTTGGCCTGGACGCTGTTTTTGAGAACGGGAAAGAAATAGCCCAGATAGGGGCCTACGGAAAAGGCGCTGATGGCCAGCGTGATGATGTAGTCGAGAAGAAGGGCCCAGCCGGCGAAAAAGGCCCACCCGTCCCCGAAGGCCCGCTGGGCGAATAGGGAGGACCCCCCCGCCTCGGGGATCGCCGCGGAGAGTTCGGCGTAGGAGAGGACGGTCGCGACGAAGAAGAGTCCCGCCACGAAGATGGCGAGGAAGGATGCTCCCCCCGCATAGACGGTCGTAACGCCGAGCGCGAAATAGATGGAGGAGCCGACGTCGCCGTACCCCGACGAGAAAAGGGCGCCGACGCCGACGACGCGCTGCAGGACGGCCTCCCGGAAGCGGACGGCCTTCTTCCGGGTTTCGTGGTAGAGATGAAAAAGAGCCATTGGGTCTCCTTCAGGTTCCTCTGCCGGGAGATCAGCGACAGCGGGGGTGACAGGACAGGCCGACCCGGGAGTGGACGGCGATCTCTGGCCGGAGTTCTTTTTCTGTGTCCGGGGGTGAGGGGGGGCTTCCCTCCCTCACCCCCGTTTCCGCCAGAACCATGATCCCCATGACCGATAGCGCCGCAAGGACGAAGAGGGTCCTGGCCCCCGACACTTCAGCGAACACTCTTTCCGCCGTCAAGCGCGCCTCCCGGAGTTCCCGAAAGGATTTTCTGTAGATCCTTCTTCCGGCCCTTGAATACGGGGAGTCCTCAAGAAGGAGGGGACGACGGGGGGGAGCCCGGTCCGGCCAGGAGGCGGTCACCGCGATCCCCTGGCGTCCTGGGCGTGGATCGCCCGGAGAGAAGGACTCGTGCAGGGGTTGAGCCGGGACCATGATTCCGGCACGGGCGAGTCCGGGAAGGGTTACGGAAAAAGGGAAAACGCCAAGAAGCGCGAAGGACGCGAGAAAGGCCAGGACGAATCTCATCGGCGACCCCTTTCTGGCTGTCCGGATCCCCGGAACGGCCGTTCTGATCATCCCCTCTCTTCCGGTGGGGGGATCGATCGGAATGAAGGATCCACAGGAATGGTGAAATGGAAGGACGCGCCCGTCCCCGGCCGGTTCTCGAGCCAGACCATTCCGCCGTGGAGGGAGACGATCGCCTTCACGAGCGGGAGTCCCAGGCCGAGGCCGGCGTGGGGGCGCTTTCGTGCTTCCGGAACCTTGTCGAAGATCGTCGCCTCTCTATCCGCCGGAATGCCCGGTCCCCGGTCCTCGACGACCACGTGGATACGGGATTGTCCCCCCTGCTCCTCGGACCAGGCCCGCACGGAAACGGGCGTTCCGGGAGAAGTGTGCTGGACCGCGTTTTCCAAAAGATTGGAGAGGACCTGGGACAGGAGAAGCTCGTCGGCCATGACGAGGGGAAGGGGCGCCAGATGGACCGAGACGGGGTGGGAGGATCCCCGGGATCCGAGGCGGGCGAGGGCGGCGCCGACCACCTCCTCGAGGGCCAGAGGATTTTTGTCGAGGACGATCGGACCCGATTCGAGGCGGGTAATTTCCATGACATTTTCGATGAGACGGGTCAGGCGGCGGGATTCGTGTTCGATGGTCCGCACGAGTTCCGAGCGATGGGCGGGGGACAGGGAGGATTCCTGGCTGGCCAGCGTCGAGGCCGCTCCGGTGATCACCCCGAGCGGCGTCCGGAGGTCGTGCGAGACGGAACTCAAAAGGGTGTTTCTCGTTCGCTCCTTTTCGGTCTCGATCCGGGCGGAGAGGTGCTCCTCCTCGAGGAGGGCCCGTTCCAGGGCGACCGCGGTCAGATTGACGAAATTTTCGAGGAAGGGAAGGGCGAGGCCGTCGAGGGGACCGGCCGACTTATCTCTCCGGAGTCTCAGAACTCCGAGCTTCCGGGTGGGGCCGTCCATGGGGAGGTAGAGAGCCTCCGCCTCCGGAAGGGTGTCGGTCCCGGCCCCGGCCTTTTCCTGGTGGGCAAAGACCCACCGGGCGACCGCTTCCTCCCAGGCGGAGAGGCTCTCTTCAGCGGGATCCGGGACAGTCTGCACCCCCTCCGTTCCGAAAAAAAGGATCATGGGCGCTCCCTCGAAGAGATCCCCGATCGTGCGAATCGCGGCCCGGGCGACCTCCTTCCGGCTTCTGAGGCGGGAGAGTTCGCGGCTCAGGTTGTAGAGGGCCCGTGTTCGCTCCTCGCGCCTCCGGGTTTCCTCCTCCTGGCGCCTCAGCCGGAAGGTCAGCCGGTTGATGACGAATCCGACCACGAACATGACGCCGAAGGTGCCGAAGTAGCGGATGTCTGTGACGGCAAACGAGTTGTAGGGCGGAACGAAGAAGAAGTCCAGCGCCGCGACGCTCAGAGCCGTGGCGGCGAGGGAGGGGACCTCCAGGGACCATCGGGCCACCAGGACGATCCCGAGGAGGTAGAGCATGACGACGTCGACGATGGAGAGCGACCCCCGGAACGGAAGCGTGAGGGCGGTGATTCCCGCGACAGTTCCCAGAGCGAAGATCCAGTCCCTGATGCGGCCCTTCGGTTTTCGTCCGGGAGCGGAGCCGGCGATGGAGGAGGTGTCCGGATCCCCGGTGATGACATAGACGTCGATGTCGCCGCTGCCCCGCACGATCTCCTCGAGGAGGGATCCGAAGATCTTGTCCCGCCAGGCCCCGTGGGTGGGCTTTCCGACGATGATCTTCGTGACGTTGCGGTCCTTCGCGAAGTCCAGGAGCGTTTGCGGGACGCTGACGCCCGAGAGGATGATCGTTTCGGCGCCCAGCCTTTCGGCGAGCTTCATGTGGTCGGACAGGATGCGCGCCCTGGCCTCTGAAAGGGGGTGGCCTCCGGGGGACTCGACGTGGACGGCGATCCATTCGGCGTGAAGGGCCCCCGCCATCCTCCGGGCCGACCGGATGAGCCGCACCCCCATCGGGTTCGGTCCGACGGAGACGAGGATCCGCTCCCGGGCGGCCCAGATGCCCCTGACCCCGCGGGTGAGCCGGTAGCGCTCCATCTCGCTGTCCACCTGCTCGGCGACCTGCCGGAGGGTCAGCTCCCGGAGGGCGGTCAGGTTCCCCTTCCGGAAGAAGTGGCGGAGGGCCTGGCGCGTCTGATCGGGAAGATAGACCTTTCCCTCCTTCATCCGCTGGATCAGCTCGTCCGCGGAGAGGTCGACCAGCCGGATGAGGTCGGCCCGCTGGAGAACCTGATCGGGAACGGTTTCCCGGACGGGAATGCCGGTGATCTGGGAGACGACGTCGTTCAGGGATTCGAGATGCTGGACGTTGAGGGTGGCGAAGACGTCGATGCCGGAAGACAGGAGCTCGTTCACGTCCTGCCAGCGCTTCTTGTGGCGCGATCCGGGGGCGTTGGTGTGGGCGAGCTCGTCGACCAGGACGAGCTCGGGTTTCCGCGCGAGGACGGCGTCGAGGTCGAACTCCTCGAGAGTCTGTCCGCGGTAGGAGAGCGGCCTCCGGGGAATGACCTCGAGCCCTTCGAGGAGGGCTCCGGTCTCCGCGCGGCCATGAGTTTCGACGACCCCGACTACGACATCCCTGCCCGTTTTCCGGAGGGCGCGGGCCTCTTCGAGCATGGCATAGGTCTTCCCCACGCCGGGGGCGGAGCCGAAGAAGATCTTGAGCGATCCCCGGCGGGGAGGCGGGGAGGGTTCGGCGGCCAAATCCATCGATTCTCCGAAGTTGTCCTGGTCCGAGGCAGACGGTCCGACCGGTCGGAGGGAGACCGTCCAGCATGTTTCTTGGTCCTATCCTGCCTGCCATCCCGGGTGGAGATCAAGGGGAAAAGAGGCTTTTTATGCGTTTTTTATGCCGGAAGAGTCCGATTTGATGGGTTGTTGATTCCGCCCGTTCCCGGTCGGAAGACGGATCCGCTTCCTTTCTTTTCCAGAACCCTTCGAAACAGGGATCTCCCCCCTTTCCCTTTATGTTTTCTTTACGCCTGCCCTCTACGCTTTAACGCCATTTTTACGCGAACCCGCTGTAAGATCGGTCGGGTCGCGAATGTCGCGGCAGGAACCCGATGCATTCACCGGTCCGGTCCGTCCGGACCCCGGGAGGAGCGACGCATGACACTGTTCTATGTTCTCGGAGGGATCGTCTCCCTCGGACTCTTCGTTTACCTTCTTGTGGCTTTGATGAAGCCGGAGGTCTTTTCATGAACGCCTTTATGACCGGGAGCGACGCGCTCCAGATTGTCCTGTTCCTGGGAACGGTCCTGGGGCTGGCCTGGCCCCTGGGCACCTACATGGCCCGCGTCTTTTCGGGCAAGCCCACCTTGATCGGCAAGATTCTGGGACCGGTGGAGCGGGGGCTTTACCGGATCGCGGGGGTCGATCCCTCCCGGGAAACGGACTGGAAAGGATATGCCGTCTCCCTTCTGGTCTTCAACCTGTTCGCCTTCCTGTTCCTGTTTCTCCTGCTGCTCGCCCAGGGACATCTTCCGATCAATCCGGAAAAGCTTCCGGGAACGTCGGTGGACCTCGCCTTCAACACCGCCGGGAGCTGGCTCACGACGACCCAGTGGCAGAGCTACGCCGGAGAATCGACCATGAGCTATCTCACCGACATGGTCGGATTCACCGCGATCGACTTTCTTGGGACGGCGACCGGACTCGTGGTCCTGTTGGCCTTCATCCGGGGAGTCGTCCGCAAAAACGCCCAGACCATCGGAAACTTCTGGTGCGACCTTACCCGGAGCATCCTGTATGTCCTGCTCCCCCTATCCTTCGTCCTCGCCGTCCTCCTGGTCTCCCAGGGGGTCGTCCAGAACCTCTCCCCCTACCGGACCGTCCCGCTGGTCTCCCCGATAAAGGACGCCTCCGGCAAGCCCGTGACCACCCAGACTCTCCCGATGGGACCGGCGGCCTCGATGGTGGCGATCAAGCAGCTCGGGACCAACGGAGGCGGCTTCTTCAACGTGAATTCCGCCCATCCCTTCGAGAACCCGACGGGGCTGTCCGATTTTCTCGAGATGGTGGCGGTTCTCCTGATTCCGGCGGCGCTCTGCATCACCTATGGGGCGATGGTGGGCTCCCGGCGCCAGGGAATCATGATTCTCTCTGCCATGACCATCCTCTATGTTCTGGCCCTTGCCGTCATGATCCCCGCCGAGCAGGCGGGGAACCCCCTCCTTTCGAAACTGGGGGTCGACCAGGGGGCCCATTCGGGACTTCTGGCCCAGTCCGGGGGGAACATGGAAGGAAAGGAGGTCCGTTTCGGCGCCGTCAACGCATCCCTCTGGATCTCGGCGATCACGGGGACCTCCAACGGGTCGGTCAACGCCATGATCGATTCCTTTACCCCCCTCGGAGGTCTCGTGGCGCTCGCGCTCATGGACCTGGGGGAGGTCGTCTACGGCGGTGTCGGCACGGGGGTGACGGGGATGCTGGTCTTCGTGATCGTCGCCGTCTTCCTGGCCGGGCTCATGGTGGGCCGGACCCCCGAATACCTGGGGAAGAAGATCGAGATCTTCGAGATGAAGATGGCCTCGCTCGCGATCCTCTACATGCCGGTCCTGGTCCTTTTGGGGACCGCCGTCGCGGTCGTCTCCAAGGCGGGGATCGCGGGGATCGAGAACCCCGGAGCCCACGGATTCTCGGAGATCCTCTACGCCTTCACCTCGGCGGCGAACAACAACGGCTCGGCCTTCGGCGGGCTGTCCGCCAACACGCCCTTCTACAACTGGATTCTGGGTTTCGTCCTGCTTTTGGGACGCTATCTTCCGGTCGTCTTCATCCTGGCGATCAGTGGATCCCTTGCCCGGAAAAAACATGTTCCGGAAGGGCCCGGGACGCTCCCGACCGAGACGCCGCTCTTCGTCTCCTGGCTCCTGTTCGTCATCCTTGTCGTCGCCGCGCTCAACTTCTTTCCGGCCCTCTCCCTGGGTCCGGTCGTCGAGCATCTCCAGATGCTGACGCTTGCGGGCGTTCACTGACACAATTCGCAGAACGAGGTCAACCATGTCCGCTTCATCCCGTAACAACGTCTCCGCGTTTCTCGACCGTCGCCTCCTGGGTGGCGCCCTGGCCGACACCTTCCGGAAGCTTTCTCCCCGCACCCAGGCGCGAAATCCGGTCATGTTCGTCGTCTACGTCGGCTCGATCGTGACCACGGCCCTTCTCGTACAGGCCCTTCTGGGCCACGGGGAGGCCCCGGCGCGATTCATCTTCTGGGTGACCCTCTGGCTCTGGCTCACCGTGCTGTTCGCGAACTTCTCCGAGGCCGTGGCCGAAGGAAGGGGGAAGGCCCAGGCCGAGTCTCTCCGGACCCTGACCCGGGACACGATGGCCCGGAGGCTGTCCTTTCCGCGAAAGGACTCCCCGTCGATGGAGGTCGTCGCCTCCTCGCTTAAAAAAGGCGAAATCTTTCTCGTCCATGCGGGCGAGGTGATTCCGGCCGACGGCGAGATCATCGACGGCGTGGCGACGGTCGACGAGAGCGCCATCACCGGCGAGAGCGCCCCGGTGATCCGGGAGTCGGGCGGGGACCGCTCCGCCGTCACGGGGGGAACCCGCGTCCTCTCCGACTGGCTGGTGGTCAAGGTGACGGCCGGTCCGGGCGAGAGCTTCCTCGACCGGATGATCGGCCTCGTGGAAGGGGCCCGACGCAAGAAAACCCCGAACGAGATCGCCCTGACCGTTTTTCTCGCGGCCCTGACCCTGGTCTTCCTGGTGGTGTGCGCGACGCTTCTCCCCTTTTCGCTCTATTCGGTTCAGGCCGCCGGCCATGGATCTCCGGTCACGATCACCACGCTGGTGGCGCTCCTGGTCTGTCTGATCCCGACGACGATCGGGGCCCTTCTCTCCGCGATCGGGATCGCGGGGATCGACCGGCTGACGCGCTTCAACGTGATCGCCCTCTCCGGACGGGCGGTCGAGGCGGCGGGGGACGTCGACGTCCTTCTGCTCGACAAGACCGGCACCATCACCCTGGGAAACCGGCAGGCGGTGGCCTTCGTTCCCGCCCCGGGCGTCGAGGCTCGCGAACTGGCCGACTGCGCCCAGCTCTCATCCCTTGCGGACGAGACCCCGGAAGGACGGAGCATCGTCGTCCTGGCGAAGGAGGAGTTCGGGATCCGGGAGCGGGAGTTCCAGGGCCATTCCGCGACCTTCGTGAAGTTTTCCGCCAAGACCCGCATGAGCGGGGTGGACGTCGAAGGGCGGGTAGTCCGCAAGGGAGCGTCCCAGGCCATCTCCGCCCATGTGGAATCCCTCGGGGGCTCCGTCCCCGACGCGGTCAAAAAGGAGGTCGAGCGGATCTCCCAGTCGGGGGGGACGCCCCTGGTCGTCTCCGACGGCGCCCGGGTTCTGGGGGTCGTCCACCTGAAGGACATCGTCAAGGGCGGGATCAAAAAACGCTTCCAGGAGCTTCGGGCCATGGGGATCAAGACGGTGATGATCACGGGGGACAATCCGCTCACCGCCAGCGCCATCGCCGCCGAGGCGGGTGTGGACGACTTTCTCGCGGAGGCCCTGCCGGAGGACAAGCTGGCCCTCATCAGGCGCTACCAGGCGGAAGGACGGCTCGTGGCGATGACGGGCGACGGCACGAACGACGCCCCGGCCCTGGCCCAGGCCGACGTGGCGATGGCCATGAACACCGGGACCCAGCCGGCCCGGGAGGCGGCCAACATGGTCGACCTGGACTCGAACCCGACCAAGCTGATCGAGGTGGTCCACATCGGAAAGCAGCTCCTGATCACGCGGGGGGCTCTGACCACCTTCAGCGTCGCGAACGACGTGGCCAAATACTTCGCCATCATTCCGGCGGCCTTCGTCGGGGCCTACCCCGAGCTCAAGGTGTTAAACGTCATGCATCTGGCGACCCCTGCAAGCGCGATCCTTTCGGCCGTGATCTTCAACGCGGTCGTCATTCCGGCGCTGATCCCGCTGGCGCTCCGGGGGGTCCGGGCGGCCCACGACAGCGCGGCCGTCCTTCTGCGGAACAATCTTCTCGTGTACGGGGTGGGGGGGCTTATCCTCCCCTTCGTCGGGATCAAACTGATCGACATGGCCCTCGTGGTTCTGGGCCTGTCCTGAAATAAGGAGAAAATGCGATGGCCGCATTCTGGAACAGCCTGAAACCGGCGATCGTCCTGTTGGTCGCCTTCATCTTTCTGGGGGGCGTCCTCTATCCCATGGCCGTCTCCGGCGTCTCCCGCGTGTTTTTCCGGGACAAGGCCGACGGAAGCCTGATACGCCTGGGGACGACGGTGGTCGGCTCCCGTCTGATCGGACAGGAGTTCGACGATCCGAAGTATTTCTGGGGCCGACTCTCGGCGACCTCGCCCCCCTACAACGGCGGGGCCTCGAGCGGCTCGAACCTCGGGCCCACCAATCCGGCGCTCACGGATGAAGTGCGCGGACGGATCAAGGCCTTAAAGGACGCGGATCCCGCCAATCGGGCGCCGGTTCCGGTCGATCTCGTGACCTCGTCGGGGAGCGGACTCGACCCCGACATCAGTCCGGCGGCCGCCTTCTACCAGGAAGGCCGGATCGCGCGTCTCCGGAGCCTTCCGAGATCCGCCCTGCACGCCCTGATCCTCCGCCATGTCGAAAGGCCCCAGGGAGGGCTGTTCGGCGAACCCCGGGTCAACGTGCTCGAACTAAACCTGGCGCTGGACAGGATCTCGGGTCCATCCGCCAAATGACGAACCGAAGGGACGGGACGTGCCGGCCACGAACGGTCGTTGCCGGATTCCCGCGTCCCACCGCCACTCTTAACCGAGGAAAGGTGAAGTCGATGAAGAAAATGATCGCCGCATTCGCGAAACATGGGGTCCTCCTCCTGTCGTCGGGCGTCCTGTTCCTGGGGGCGCAGGAAATCACCCTTGCCCGGACGGGGATCGCGTGGGCGGATTCCTCCGCGCCGGCAAGCGCCCCTTCCTCTTCTTCTTCCAGCCCGTCGGGCACCACGCCGGCTCCGGCGGCTTCTTCGAGTGCGCCGGCCCCGGCCGCGGCCGCGCCGTCGGATCTGGTGATGCCCTCGATGAACATCCACATGAAGGGATTCGTGGACGTCTACGCCCAGTACAACCCGACCTCGGCGGGGACGACCGACTTCCGGGCCTACGACTACGGGGCCAACTCCTTCAACGTCAACATGGCCCAGCTCAAGCTCTGGCGGCCCGACGACGACGGGGTGGGCTTCGTGCTGCGGGCGGACTTCGGACCGGGGGCCTACGCCTCGGCCCAGAACTTCTCGCCGGGCTACTACGGGGCCCTGGGCGGGGGGCACGCCTTCACAAGCAATTCGACGTCCCTCGAAGCGCCGAACGCGGCGGGGATGCCGTACTCCTCCTTCTGGATGGAAGAGGCGTACGTGAACGTGCTGGTGCCGGACACGAACAAGGAGCTGGAGGTCTTCACGGGGCAGTTCCAGACGCTGGCGAACTTCGAGGTGATCCAGCCCTACGGGAACTGGATGATCTCGGACGGGTACACCTTCTTTCTGGGACCCTATACCCAGACGGGGGTGCGGGTGCACTACGCGCCGAACTCCACGACGAACCTCTACCTGGGGGTGAACAACGGGTGGAACTCGAACTTCCAGTCGAACGAGGGGAGCTACTTCCAGGACATCGAGCTGGGGCTGGTGGCGAACCCCGTCTCCTGGCTCAACATCAACTTCTCGGGCTACCTTGGCCCCCAGGTGCGGAACATGTACTTCGATCCGCTGTTTCTGGGGAACGTGGCTTCCGGATCCGCGGCGTCGAACCAGTATACGAACGGGAACGCGAACACGCCGACCTGGCGGAACTACGGGGCCTTCGTGGTGGAGGTGGGGCCCTTCGCCCACTTCACGCTGGTCACCGACGACTCCTACGGCTGGCAGGCGGAGGGGCAGATCAGTTCGACGACGGGGATGCCGATCGGGAACGCCA
>JAKBXW010000092.1 GCA_021840555.1 Nitrospirota bacterium | reverse complement strand
CCTCCCGGGGTCACCGCCACGCTTGGTCCGGATGCCACCGGCCTCGGGTGGGTCTATGAATACGCCCTGGTCGACCGCACGCACAGTTACGATCTGTCCCAGCTTCGGGCCCTTCAGGACTGGTTTCTGAAATTCGAGCTCCAGAGCATCCACGGCGTGGCGGAAGTGGCCTCCGTCGGCGGGATGGTGAAGGAGTTCCAGGTCGACGTGGACCCCAGGAAACTCCTGGCCTATCACGTGAGCCTTTCGCGAGTGGAACGGGCGATCCGGGCTTCGAACGGCGACGTGGGCGGGTCTGTCGTGGATATGGGGGAAGCCCAGTACATGGTCCGGACCCGCGGGTATATCCATAGCCTTTCGGACATCCGGAACATCCCCCTTGCGGTGGGTCCGGAGGGGGACCCGGTCAGACTTTCCGACGTGGCCTCTGTCCATCTCGGTCCGGAACTCCGGCAGGGGGTGGCGGAACTCGACGGAAAGGGCGAAGTCGCGGGGGGAATCGTCATTACCCGGGGCGGCACCAACGCGCTCGACGTCATTCGGGCGGTGAAGAAAAAGATCCGGGCACTGACCCCGATGCTGCCCCCAGGCGTCGAGGTGGTCACGACCTACGACCGTTCCCGATTGATCCTGAAAAGTATCCGGAACCTCCTGGAAAAACTCCTGGAAGAGTCGATCGCGGTCTCCCTGGTCTGTCTCGTGTTCCTGTCACGTATCCGCTCCTCCCTGGTGGCCATCCTGAGCCTTCCGGTCGGCATCTTTGCGGCATTCGTCCTGATGGCGCGCCAAGGGCTCACCGCCAATATCATGTCTCTCGGAGGGATCGCAGTCTCCATCGGGGTCATGGTGGACGCGGCCATCGTGATGATCGAGAACATGCACAAGCATCGGGAGCGCTCAGACGATGCAGAAAGCCCTTGGGACACGGCCCTGCGATCCGCACGGGAAGTCGGTCCGTCCCTCTTTTTCTCTCTCCTGGTGATCACGGTGTCGTTTCTTCCGATCTTCGCCCTTCAGGAGCAGGAGGGACGCCTCTTCAAGCCGCTGGCCTTCACCAAGACCTGGTCCATCGCCATTTCCGCCGCCCTGTCGATCACCCTGGTCCCCGTCCTGATGGGATTTCTGATCCGAGGGAAGATCGCCCAGGAGCGGAACAACCCCGTCAACCGGCTCCTGGTCTGTCTCTATCGGCCGCTTGTCGGGTGGGCGCTCCGTAATCGAAAGCTGACGCTCGTCATGGCCGGAGCGTTTCTTTTGACGGCGGCCGTCCCCTTGATGCATCTGGGAACGGAATTCATGCCGCCTTTGTACGAAGGGGATCTCCTGTACATGCCGACATTGACGCCCGGCGTCTCCGTCGGGGAGTCGGCCCACCTGCTCCAGATCACCGACCGCCTGATCCGCACCGTGCCGGAGGTGGACCGGGTCTTCGGCCAATCCGGCCGGGCGGAAACTGCGACCGATTCGGCCCACCTTACCATGTTCGACACGGTCGTCATGCTGAAACCCCGAAACGAGTGGCGTCCCGGGATGACCCTTTCCATGCTCAAGGAAGAACTTGACCGCGTCGTTTCACTTCCGGGTGTCTCCAATATCTGGACGATGCCCATCATCAACCGGGTGAACATGCTGTCGACCGGGATCAAATCCCCTCTCGGGATCAAGGTCACGGCCCCTTCGCTCGAGACGATCGACCGGCTCGACCGCCAGATCCGCGACGTATTGAGGAGACTTCCGGAGACCTCTTCGGTCTATGCCGACCGGCTCACAGGAGGGCGCTATATCTCAATCAACATTCACCGATTTTTCGCAGCCCGATACGGTCTGAACGCAGATGACGTCAACCGCATGGTCCGGACCGCCATCGGGGGAGAGACCTTGACGACGGTGCTCCAGGGCCGCGAGCGCTTCCCGGTGAACCTAAGGTATCCACGAAACGATAGGGGATCCCTGGAAGCGATCGGATCCCTTCCGGTTCCCACGCCGGGAGGGGGGCAGGTACCGCTGTCCCGTCTCGCTTCGCTTACGATCGAAGAGGGACCCACGATGATCAAAACCGAAAACGCCCGCCTGACCGGGTGGATCTATATCGACATCAAGGGAGGCGACCTTGGGGGGTATGTCGCGCGGGCCAAAAAGGCGATCGCCCGGTCCGTCCAGCTTCCGGCAGGGACCACCCTGACCTGGTCGGGACAATACACATCGATCGAGCGGGCGCGCAAAAGGCTGGCTCTTGTGCTCCCCCTGACCCTTCTGATTATCGTGGCCCTCCTTTACGTCCATTTTCGAAACCTCACCAAGACGGGAATGGTTCTTCTTTCGTTGCCGTTCGCGGTCCTCGGGAGCCTGTGGTATCTGTACTGGCTCCATTACCGCCTTTCCGTGGCGGTGGTCACGGGGATGATCGCGCTGGCCGGAGTCGCGGTCGAGTTCGGGATCGTGATGATTCTCTACCTCGATCGTTCCGTCGAACGGCGAAAGACCGAAGGCCGGCTGATAACACCGGAAGACCTCGATTTGGCGGTTGTCGAGGGAACGCTCTACCGGCTGCGCCCGATCGCCATGACGGGAACCGTGGTCCTCGCGGGGCTGCTTCCGATCATGCTGAGCCACGGGACCGGGTCGGATGTCATGAAGCGGATCGCCGCCCCGATGGTTGGCGGAATGGCGACAGCAATCGTTTTATGTCTTTTGGTGATCCCCGTTCTGTACAGGGTGTGGAAGGAGGCCGACATCCGCAAGGCCAAAACGGACATGGGACAGGGCCTCCAACCCCCACAGCGGAAGGGGACGGATCCCCTTCCCACGCAATCCCACTTCCAACACGGAGACCGAACATGAACCAAACCACAAAACGGATCACGACTCTGACAGGGATCTTCCTGGGTGTTTTCCTGGCCGGGACAATGGCCTTGGCCGACGACATGGAAAACATGAACGGAATGACGGATACGTCGCCGGGGATGGGCAACATGTCCTCCTCCGCACCCGTAGGTCACGGAAAGGGAGTCGTCGAAGCGATCGACCGGAAAGCCGGGACGGTGACCATCAAGCACGGCCCGATCAGAGAGTTCGGATGGAGCGGCATGACCATGACCTTCACGCTCCGCCACCGGTCTTCCCTGAAATCTCTCAAGACTGGGGACCATGTCCGCTTCTATGTGGTTCAGGACAGCCAGGGATCGGCCGTGATCACGAAGATCCGTCCAGTTCACTGAAGGTCGTCGCAGGGAGGGAAAACGATGAATCGGAGGCAGGCTTTAAAGACGATGGGTGCGACGGTTGTCGCGGTGCTATTGTACCCCCTATTGCCGAAAGGAGGATCGATCCAGTCCTGGGCCGACACTCTGCCCCCTAAAAAAATAGACAAGAAAACGGCCCGTTATCAGGACCATCCGGAGGCCGGAAAGATGTGCATGAACTGTCGGCATTTCATCCCCCCCGAGGGGATGTCCTCCATGATGGGAGGGATGGGACAGGACATGGGGGGCATGAACGGTCCGATGGGGATGGGACGCATGATGGAGGGGGCCTGCAGGGTCGTGGCGGGTCCCGTCAGTCCCATGGGGTATTGCCGGTTTTACGAAAGGAACGGCTAGCGGTTCGAATTCGCAAGGCATCACAGGAAAAGCGTATCCTGGAATCCCCCGGGATGCGAAAGGGGAATGGCGCTTCTCGCCATGTCCTTCGATTCGCTCGAACTCTCTCAGGAGGAATCATCATGAAAAATTCTCTGCTCGCAATTGCCCTCTCATTGTCGGTCCTTTGGCCAGCCGTATCCCAGGCGGCCAACCCCTATACGATCATGATGGATCAACGGATGCAAAAAGCCCAGCACGAGTTGGATCTGGCCAAAAAAAAGAGGGCTGAACAAGAGAGACTTCTCCGGGAAAACCTGTCGCTGATGAAGGAAAACCTCCGGCTGATGTCCGAAAACATGGTGAAGATGGACAGGCAGATGGAGAGGTTCAAAAGTACAAGAGCGAGCATCATCGTCGGATGGCCTCCATGATGGAAGTCATGGCCCAGGAGCATGGCTACGTCCTCAAAGTCCTGAGCCAGATGGTGGAGAGGCGGGAGATCCGGAACGGGATACACTCCGCGCCTTCCGGAAAATAGGTCTGGAGGAACGACATCCTGATTCATTTTGCTGCTGCACCCGGTATGATTGGGGATCCGAACGGGTCGGATGGAACCGGGTTCGCTCTTGGACGCCTTCGGTCAAGCCGGTCTCTTTCGACGCCCGGATGCTGCGCCCGAACACGGTTGATCGGGCTGTCCGTCCGATATGCCGGTGGATTGCAAGGCCGAGCCCGGGGCCGGAACCGGGAGCTCCCCGATCCCGATCGGAAGCTGCCAGTCAAAAATGCCCTTGTTCTGTCCGGTAACGATCCGGCTCATGCGGGGTAAGCCTTCGCCGAACCCGTCAGAGAGGAGATGAGGTGAGGACGTGAAGATCTTCTGGAGGCTGGAGGGGGTAGAGGTAGATGTCCTTGGCGGGAAGGGCCTACTGGTTTTTGACGTCGAGCTTTCCGCGTCCCTGGGGCTTGCCGACAGAAATCCAGTTGACGGATTCTGGGCTGCGCCGACGTACCGGCCGGCTTCAATCCCGGCCTGACAATGCGGGGAGGAAAGATCGTTTCTGTCGATCTCCTGACCCAAGTTTTCCCGGCGGAGAACCGGGACCGGATCGTCCAGGTATTCGAGACTGTTGCCGACTCCAATCGATCCATTTTTTGAAAAGGAAAGGTGATCTGGCGCGATGAGACAAAAACTCTCTCGGCTCTCGAAATCCGACCTCGTATCCGTTTCGGAAATTGCCTACCGGAGCCTCTCCATCCGAACCAGAAAGGAAATGGAAGACCTCCTCGGGGAGGTGTCCGATCTTGTCCCGGCGACGGGAATCGTGTCCGGGTTCGCCTCCGCTGATCCCCTAAATCTCCCGCTCCTCGATCCCAACTGTATCGTCAACGGGGGGTTCCCCCAATCCTGGCTTTCCCTGTACCTGGAACGGGGCTTCCATTGCCTCGACCCCGTGTTTCGGAAGCATTTCGGGGAGTATAAGACCCAGGTCTGGAGCCAGACTTATCGGACGGTGTCCCGCCAGGACGAGAAGGAGTTCATCGCCCTCTCCCGGAATTTCGGGCTGGACGAGGGGGTCACGATGGGACACCGATCCCCGTCCCGGGCGTCCGGGAGCTGCTTCTCCTTCTCGGGGAGCGAGTTGCCCCGGCACGAGCGGCATATCCAGCTGCTCGAGTGTCTTCTTCCCCACCTCCATGTGGCGATTTCAAAACTCTTTTCGCCTCCTTTTTTCGCCGGGACTCCTCTGACGGCCCGGGAGAAGGAAGCGCTGACATGGAAAAAAGAGGGGCGAACCGCCTGGGAGATTTCCCGATCCATGAAAATCAGCGAACGCACCGTCGTCTTCCACCTCCGGAACGCCATGCGCAAGCTTGGGGCCAGAAACAGCGCCCAGGCGATGGCGGCTGCCCTCTCCCTCGGGTTGATCGACTGACTGGAACGTCGGGTCGAGCCTCGGCGTGACCTGTCAATTTTGACAGCTTGTTTTTGAGGTCCTCTCCCTTCTAAGATTTCTGGAAGATGAAAAGGGAAAGGACGATAATCCTTGAAACTCAGGCTGTTCCAGATCGACGCTTTTGCGGACCGTCTGTTCGAGGGAAACCCCGCCGCGGTCGTTCCTCTCGAATCATGGCTGCCCGATGCCCTTCTTCAGTCCATCGCCTCCGAGAACAACCTCTCCGAAACCGCCTTCTTCGTTCCTTCGGGATCGGGATTTCGCCTCAGATGGTTCACCCCGGAATGTGAAGTCGACCTGTGCGGCCATGCCACTCTCGCTTCGGCCCATGTTCTCTTTCGTCACCTCGGTTATCCCGGAAATTCACTCGTTTTCGATACCCGGAGCGGGGATCTCGCCGTCGAGGAGAGAAACGGACTGATTGTCATGGACTTTCCCGCCCATCGAAAGCCTGTCCGCCTCCTGACAAATTGATTGTGGGGTTGGGAAAAGTCCCGGTGGAGGTCTTGACCGGAAAGTCCTATATCGCCGTCTTCGAACGCGCCGAGGAGATACGCTCTCTCGCCCCCGACGACGCAATCCTGCGTACTTTGGACTTGCAGGGGGTCTCGGTCACGGCTCCGGGAGGAGGGCTCGGACAGGATATCGATTTCGTCAGCCGCTATTTCGCTCCGAAAGTCGGAGTTCCCGAAGACCCTGTCACAGGATCTGCCCACTGCGCCTTGGCTCCGTATTGGGCGGAGCGGCTCGGAAAAAACCGTGATGAAGGCCCGGCAGTTATCGAAATGCGGCGGGACGGTGTTTTGTGAAATCAGGAGAGATCGCGTCTTCCTCTCGGGAAGAGCGGCGACATTTCTGGTGGGAGAGAGCGACATTCCATATTTTGTAGAATGTGATGCAAGGAAGGGGTATTCCAAATTCCTTTCGCTGCAGACTCCTCTTTAGGGAGAACCAATTCGGTGAATCCTGTCGTACAGCTCCACGGAACGGGTTGCGGGATCGCCAGCGTGGCTGCGATCGTCGGCCTTTCCTACAAGGAAGCGCTGGCAGCTGCAGAATCTCTTGGCATTTTTCCCCATGACAGGGCGTTGTGGACGGGAACATCGCACGTTCGGGCACTTCTGGACCGTTTTGGCGCGAAGACTCCTTTGAGGGAGACACCTTTTTCCTCCTGGGAGGGGCTTCCCGACCTCGCTCTGCTGGCGATCAAATGGCATCTCGAAAAGGGGATCCCTTCCTGGCACTGGGTCGTCTTCGCCCGCGAGGCCGGGAGAGCCATCGTGCTCGAT
>JAKBXW010000091.1 GCA_021840555.1 Nitrospirota bacterium | reverse complement strand
GAAGGGTGGAGCGATTGAAACAGTGCGTTGACCAGATCGATGTTCGCAACAAGCGCGTCTTCCTGAGGGCCGACTTCAACGTCCCCCTCGACGGGGACATGCACATCGCCGACGATCGCCGCATCCGGTCCAGCGCCTGGAGGCCCGGGTGGTTGCGCTCTTCACCCCGGTCGTGCTGGCCATTGCGGCGGCCTCTTTTCTCTTCTGGCTCCTTCTCGGATTTTCGTAGGGAGCTGTCGATCGCGTTTTTCGCGGGGGTCTTCGGCTTGGGGCAATTCGTCGGCCCCTCAATGGGAGGGGCGATCTCCGACCGGTCCGGGAATCTTTTCTCCGGACTCACGTTCTCGGTCCTGGTTCTGGCAGGAGGCGCATTCGGCTCTTTTTTCCGAAAGAAAAGGCCAATACAATTAAGGAGGCTCAATGGACGATAGATTCGATCCCAAAACCATGTTGCGCTCACCCAGAGAGACTCTGGCGGGATATGCATTTCTCCCCCGCCTGATCGACAAGGTCCGTCTTCATGCCCGGGGGATCCTTCCGGAGGACTACCATCCGAATCTCCTCGCAAAAACCGACAGAACCTTTGACGGTCGCTTCCTTCTGTTCGCCGGAATCGATCCGGAGGAGCTCCGGGAGGCCATTCTTTCCTCTTCGGACGACGAGGCCGTCGGGACGTGGGTTCAACGGATGGCAGAACCCCGGTCCCAGGAAGAAATCCGGGCCTGGTCCGAGGCGAACGCGACCTCTCTTTCGGCTCCGACCTCCGAAAGGATCTCCCTGAGAACACAATTTTACCCTGGACCCGCAAAAGTCCTCGGCCCTCCGCTCCTGGGATCGGTCAATCCCTGCGACCTGATCGACTTCGACGAGGGCCGGATCTCCCTGGAAGACCTCACGAGAAATCATGAGGACCGCATCAGAAAGGAATCCCGTCCCCCCTTTCCGCCCTTTACCCGGGAGGCCGCCCTCCAGAAGGTCCGGATGGCCGAGGATGGCTGGAACTCCCGGAATCCGGAGAAGGTGTCCATGGCCTATACCATCGACAGCCTGTGGCGAAACCGCTCCGAATTCATCCGCGGGCGGGACGAAATCATTGCGTTTCTGACCCGGAAATGGAAAAGGGAGCTCGACTACCGTCTGATCAAGGAACTGTGGGCCTTCGAAGGATCGAGAATCGCCGTTCGCTTCGCCTACGAATGGCGCGACGATTCGGGGCACTGGTTCCGGTCCTACGGAAACGAGAACTGGGAATTCGCCCCAAACGGCCTGATGGCCCGAAGGCTTGCCAGCATCAACGATCTTCCGATCCGCGAGGAGGAGCGGAAATTCCGATGGCCCCAGGGGCCGAGACCCTTGGACCATCCGGGACTGGACGGTCTTGGCCTTTGATATCAGGCCCTGATTCCGCGATAGAAGACTAAAAAAACAAATAAACCCTCTTTACTGTTTGATTTTCTGTGAGATATAATCTCACCAGTCAGGTGAAAACCGCAACAGATCAGGAGGGCTTGGGATGATGGTAAACGGAGAGGGAAACGGAATCAAGCTGATGCGGACGGAAGAGCCCCTGACCGGCCAGGGGGGACTTCTGGCGTTTCTTGAGTATGTGGCGGGGATGCGGATTGAAGAACGGGTGACGGCGCATTTGCCGGCCCCGGGGAGCAACCGGGGGTTCGCCCCCTCCCTCTTCGTTTGGTCCCTGATGGTTCTTTTTGCGATGGGGGGCCGGACGCTCTCCGACCTTCGGGATCTGGAGCGGGAGAAGGCGCTTCTTTCGGCTTTGGGACATGAGCAGATTCCGGATGAAGACACGGTGGGATTGGCTGCGCCGGATGGGGGATCCGAAGACGGAAGGAGCGGGGCTTGCGGGACTCCGGACGGTGGTGGATGAGATAAACCTGGATCTGATGAAACGGGACGGGTGCAAAGACTATACGCTGGAGCCGGACGCAACCTTCATTCCGGCCGGAAAGGAAGCCGCCCTTTATTCGTACCTGAAGGAAAAGGGTTACATGCCGATGATGGCGGCGCTCTATGAGAACGGCCTGTTTATTGACGATGAGTTTCGGGAGGGGAACGAGGCGCCCCAGAAAGGCCATGTGGCGGTGTACCGGAGGGCCAGGGCTTTGGTGGAAAAAGCCGGGAAACGCCTTGCCCGTTATCGCGCGGACAGCGCCAGCTACCAGGCCGAGCTGATCAATGTGCTGGAAGAGGACGGGGTGCACTGGACGATTACGGCCGACCAGGACAGTGCGGTGAAACAGGTCATCGACCGGATCCCCGAGTCGGCCTGGGTTCGGGTCAGCGAGGATGTCGAGGTGGCGGAAACGGTTCATACGATGCAAGACACGAACAAGGCCTTCCGGCTGATCGTGAAGCGGACCCGGGACCGGTCGACGCCGCTGTCGGAGCTTCTGGTCAGCTACCGCACCTGGGCGGTGGCGACAAACATGGAACCGGAGGTGTCGGCCGTCCGGGTGCTGGAGTGGCACCAGCAACGGGGAGAGTTCGAGAACTTCCTCAAAGGGCTCAAGAGCGATGTGGGAGTGGGATCCATGCCGACAGGCGAGAGCTACGCCAACGCGGTCTGGTTTCGGATTGGCGTGCTGGTCTACAACCTGATTCAGGGCTTCAAGCGGGATCTTCTCCCGGGAACTTGGCTAAGCTTTCGGCTTCCGACACTCCGATGGAAGATCTTTGCCCTGCCGGGCAAGTTCGTGCGCCATGCCCGGGCCCTTGTGTTAAAGCTTGCGGTTCCGCGACGCGATCTGGACTTTTTGAATGAGGTTCGCACCCGGTGTCGTCTGTTGTTTCAACCCGGCTAAAACCCAAAGGAGATGTGAGAGGTCCAGGGGAAGACCGGCAAGAAGAGGGGACCTGCGACCAGAGCCCCTCCGGAACCAAAGGAGAAATAGTGATTTCCTGACAGCCATTTAGCTCATCCCCTTTCCTCACAACCTCCAAAAGAGAGGGGAGTCAGGAACCGTCTCGGACCTTGACCTCCGGTGATTGAGGGGGACGAGGGACAAATTCGAGGGGAAAAAGGAACCGGTTTCAAAAAAATCCCCCTTTTTCTTCCTGGGAAATCCCTCAGACAATTCCTATCGCGGAATTCGGGTCAGGATTAAAACTTGACAAACAAGAAATGCACTCCATAAGATTTGGTATGGGATTTTTCAGGATGATCAAACGACATTTTGGTTGGCTCCTTTTTCTGGCCGGACTCGTCTTTCTTTTCGAAGGCGCTGGTTCTCCCCGCGTTTCCGTCTCCATGTCCTTGAAGGGATCCCCGTCCCTTCATTCGAAAGGGATGACCCCTCCCTCCTGTCCCATGAAAGGCAATCTTCCCTGTTGCCACAACAAAGCCCAAATTTCCCTCTGTCGAGCCTCACTCTGTGATTTATGCCTCCAATCCAGGCCTCACCAAGTGGAGAATGAATCCCAAATCCTGAGAGTCCAGGCACCCCTCGAAGGTGCTCCGATCATCCCGGTGAACGGCGATACCCTTGCCCGGCGCCACACTTTTTCCTTCCTGTCTTCTTTTCCCAAGGACCTTCCTTTTGGCCCGCCCGTCAATCGACCTCTACTGATCTGAGATCCTCCCAGTTCTAGAAATTCGGTGAATCATACCGTTTTTTGAACTCCTGGGAGGATGTATGCCTTTTTATCGGATTTCACTCTTCGAGAGAAGAGCTTCCAAGACTATTTCTCATTTCTGTAAGGCACCGACGAATCAAGAAAACACTTATCGTCAATTTCTGTGCGCGTCCTTTGTTGCAGGGTTATTGCTGGCATGGACAAGTTCCGGGATTCTCCGTGTTCCTCCGGTCTGGGCCGGGCCACCTCCCGGCTCCACAACCTCGACCCTTCCCGTCCTCACCCTCGCTCAAGCGATTCGTCTGGGTCTGACCCGCAATCCCGGACTCGAGGGGGAACGGGCTCGGATCCTCCGGGATCAGGCCCGTTCCGTCGAGGTCGGAGAACTTCAGGACCCGAGGATTGTTGTCGGGGAACAGTATTTCCCCTTCAACTTCAATATGGGAACAAGCGTTCTGACCATGACGACGGTGGGGGTCCGACAGGATTTTCCCCCTTGGGGAAAAAGAGCCCTTCTCCATAAAAACGCCGCGAATGAAGAAAAGGCGGCCCGCTGGAATCTTGACGATAAAAAAGCCCTTCTTGTCCGGAATATCCGCATAAGCTGGCTTGATCTCTACCAAGCCAGGCAGCAGGAGAGTATTCTTCGATCGGTCGGCGCCCTTTGGCAAAAAGCCTTTCAGGCCGCCCTCGGCCGGTACCGCCAGGGAACCGGTTCGGAATCGGATGTTCTTCTGGCCCAATACCAGAAAGACTCTCTCCGGGACAAGATGGAAGAGATCAGGATCGGGAAGGAAAAAAGCCTTCATCGCCTGATGAACCTCTTGCATGTCGCCCGGCCGTTCCGGATTTCCTCCGAAAAACCCCGCATTCCGGATCCTCTTCCCGAATCCGTCCTCCTCAAACGGATCAACGATCATCCTGCCATCGAATACGGCGTTTCAAAAGACAATGCCCAGGAATTCCGGGTCCGGTCGGCGGAGAGAGACAAAATTCCCGCCATTTCGGTGGAGGGCGATTACAGCTATTTCATGGGGCCGAATCTGATCACGTCGACGCCCAACCTGTTTTCAGTTCTGTTGACCTTCAACCTTCCGGTCCGGCCGGGGGAGCGCCAGGATCAAAAGGTCGCGGAAGAAGAACACACTCTGAACATGCTGGAAGCCGGTCTGGAAACAAAGCGCCAACGGTTTATCGAAGAGATCCGGGATTCCGAAGGGATTTACCGCCACCTCCTTTCCAGGACAGCGATCCTCGACCGGATTCTCGTTTCGGAAGCCAGAAGGAACGTGGAAGCCTCCCTCGCCGGCTACGAGACCGGAACTCTGGAGATGGGACAGGTTCTTTCCGCAATGGAACAGGTCGAAAACGTCAAACTCCGGGCGCTGTCCGTCCGCACAGACCTCTTGAAAACAAGCGCCAAGCTTTCCTATCTGTCCGGCATTCTTCAGGGAGGGCTCCATGAACCGTAAAACATTTTCCTTATTGGCTCTTTCCCTTGCGGTCGGAGCCCTCGTCGGCGCCGGTGCCACGCGGTGGATCCTGTTCCCGAAAGAGATCCGGTCGAAAACCCAGGCTCGGCAGAGTCGTCCGGAAAGGCGCATCCTGTACTGGCGGAACCCCATGAACCCCTCCATCCATGCGGACCATCCGATGAAAGACAACATGGGGATGGAATATATCCCCGTCTATGCAGAACCACAGAAGTCCCAGGAAAACTCCGGTCGAAAGGTCCTTTACTGGCGGAACCCAATGAACCCTTCGATCCATTCGGACCATCCGATGAAGGACAACATGGGCATGGCCTACCTACCGGTTTATGCAGAGCCTGCCAGGTCCCTCAAAAACGCCATATCGGTGGATCCCCGGATCCGGCAAACCCTCGGGATCAATGTTGTCACGGTCGTGCGGCGGACCTTCTCCCGCACGGTACGGACGGCCGCCACCGTCTCGTTCGATCGTCGCCGGGTCCGGATCGTATCGATGCGTTTCCGGGGATGGTTCCGGGAGCTTGCCGTCCTGGCGCCCGGCGATGTCGTCCGGAAAGGCGCTCTGCTGGCCCGGGTCTATTCTCCCGAACTGGCCAGCTCCGAACAGGAAGCGCTGATCGCTTTCGGAGCGACCCGGGACAACCCGGAATCAAAAGACGACCGGAGTCTCTGGGAGGCCGCCCGGGAACGGCTGCGTCTTCTGGATGTGCCGGACGGGGAGGTTGATCGTCTGATAAAAACCGGAAAACCCCGATCGATCATTCCCATCCGTTCTCCCTATTCAGGAATCGTCTCCACAATCTCCGCGCGCGTGGGCGGCGAAATCTCGCCGGGGAAAGCGGTGATGACGCTGGTCGATCTTTCCAGAGTCTGGGTGGACGTCGCTCTGTATTCAGACCAGTTGGGCTGGGTCAGATCGGGCGATTCCGTCACGCTCCACAATCCATCCGTCCCTGGGCGCGTCTATCGGGGGACGCTCCAATTCGTGGATCCGCGTTTCAACGAAAAGAGCCGGACAGCCCGGGCCCGGGTCCCTGTCGACAATCCGGACGGATTTCTGAAACCCGGCATGTACCTCGAGGCGACGATGCATCCGGATCCCCGTCCCGATGTTCTGGTCGTTCCGCGGGAGGCCCTGATCCGCACAGGGACGAAGTCTGTCGTCGTCACCGAAGTCGGAGACGGGCATTTCAGGCCGGTCCGGGTGACGGTCGGAGTCCGGTCGGAGCATTGGGCCGAAATCCTTTCCGGCCTTCATGATGGGGATCGGGTCGTGGTCAGCGGACAATTCCTCCTGGACGCCGAATCCCAGTTCGAAAACGTCTCCGCACGGATGGAAAAAGGAGGCCGGCCATGATCTCCCGTATCATCGACTGGTCCATTCGAAGAAGACTCTGGGTTCTCGCTCTTTCCTTGGTTCTGGTGGGCTGGGGCGGCGTCTCCCTGATCAAAAGCCCCCTGGATGCGATCCCCGACCTCTCCGACACGCAGGTCATCGTCAAGGCCACATACCATGGCCAGCCTCCGTCCGTCGTCGAGAACCAGGTGACCTATCCTCTGACGACCGCCTTCCTGACGATCCCGGGCGTTCGCCATGTCCGCGGTTACTCGGACTTCGGAAACTCCCTCATTTACATTCTGTTCAAGGAGGGAACAGACCAATACTGGGCCCGTTCCCGGGTCCTGGAATATCTGAATCAGGTCGAAAGCCGCCTGCCTCCGGGGGTCACGGCCACGCTGGGACCGGATGCCACCGGCCTCGGGTGGGTCTATGAATACGCCCTGGTCGACCGCACGCACAGTTACGATCTGTCCCAGCTTCGGGCCCTTCAGGACTGGTTTCTGAAATTCGAGCTCCAGAGCATCCAC
>JAKBXW010000020.1 GCA_021840555.1 Nitrospirota bacterium | reverse complement strand
GACTGCTCCCCTCCCTGAAGGAAGGGGCTTCCGGAGGCTAACTCCGAGACTCCAGCCCGAGTCTCAAAATGTTCAAGGAGGCGTTGTGGTCCCGATCTTTTTCCATCCCGCAACACGGACAAGAATACGTCCGTTCGGACAAGGGCATTTTTTGCCGATGGCCGCAGGAAGAACAGGTTTGGGACGTATAGGCCGGATTCACCTTCCTGAACTCCCGACCGGCACTTTCAGCCTTGTACGAGAGAAGGGAGAAGAATTGCGACCACGCCACATCTCTGATGCTTCTGTTCAAGCATCTGTGGGAGTTCATGTCGTTGACGGTGATGTCTTCCACAAAAATTCGTCCGTATTGATTGACGATCTTTCGGGATTCTTGATGAGCAAAATTCGACCGTTGAAATGCGATTCGCTCATGGATCTTGGAAACTATTTGTTTAGTTTTAATTCGTTCTTTCGAGCCCTTCTGTTGGAGCTCCAGCTTCCGTTGCTTTTGAGCCAGTCGTTTGGCCGACTGCTTGAAGAATTTCGGATTTTCGATGACGGTTCCATCCGAGAGCGTCGAAAAGGTTTTGATCCCCACATCGATGCCTACGGAAATAGGATTCGCGGGAAGGGACATTTCCGGAACATTTTCACAGGAAAACATGACCCACCATTTCCCTGTCGGAGATTTGAGAACGGTGCAAGTCTTAATCTTTCCTTCAATGGGTCGATGGAGAACAATGTGGAGGGTTCCGACCTTGGACAATCGAAGACCGTTCCCCGTCAGATCGCATCCGCTGTTCCATTGAGGGAAGGTCATCGAAGCCTATTGCCCTTTTCCTTTGAATCTCGGATAGCCCGGTTTTTCCCCATTCTTCACGCGGCGGAAAAAGGCTTTGAACGCCAGATCCACTCTCGTGGCGACGTTCTGGAGAACCTGAGAGTAGATGACCGAAAACTCCGGACAGGATTCCTTTAGACCGGGAAGATCGTTCGCCTGATCGAAATAGGAGAGGGATATTCCGTAGTATCGATACGCCCATTTTCTCTGGTTCAGAAAATGGTTGTAGAGAATCCGGCAGTCTTCCAGTTGCTGGTTCAGTATCCGTTCCTGGTTGTGTGTCGGATAGATCCGATACGTGAACGTTTTAAGCATATCGCCATCATATACTTAGAACAAAAACTGCAACGGCACACCTTATATCCCCGGCCTGAAGTCCGGGGTCTTACGGCGTTTTTTCGATAAAAATTCGGCCCCGTAACGATCCAGAGTATCTTCGGGCGGCAAGGGCGACGAGCGGGGCCCCCACCCTCTGCCCTCATTGACACCATCCGAAGGTCCGACCAATTCAGTGGGTCGACGAGATTGAAACGGCAACGACCTTCTCCGAAAAAACGTGCCCGCTGTGGCGGGTCTCCGATGGAAAAGAAAGGAAAGGACGGGGGGCCCCCAACAACCGAGATACATACATTAGAACCGCGACACCGCCTGCAATATCGATTCCGGTCAGAACCGCCTGTCCAGCGACAACTCCAAGAGCTGCATTTCCATAGATATCGAAGTTATCCCCAGGCAGCTTTTCTCCTTTGGGCGAGAGAGCCTTCCCACCGAGACCCAACATTGCTGCGCCTGCCATCGGGGCAGTTATATTTTTCGAACATAACTCTTCTGACAGGTCATTTAATGCTTTTTAAAAATATTTCCAAGAATAAGCCTTTGTTGCAAAACAAAAAAATATCAATAAATTTCCCGAAGGATAATCTCCCAAGACAGTGTCATTCGAACCTCCCTTCAAGCGATGGGCCTCTTTCTTCTCTGCATCTCCGGTTCCGGGATCGGGCCCCGTTCCGGATCTTCGGAGGAATCCGGAATTCCCGGCAGATCGAGGTTCGCCCGGGCTTCCTCCTCATCGAACCGAGCCGTCTTGTCGACGTCTGCGATCGCATTGATCGTGATCCGGATCATCGTGTCCTTGTTTGTCGGGGACGACTCGGCCACAAGAAGTGTCAGCGCAGGAAGCGCCCCTGGGCCAAAATCGTGTGAAATACCCTGGAATTCCAGGTATCGAAGGAACATGAAACTGCCAATTCGCTTGTTCCCATCGGAGAAAGGGTGATCCTTGATGACAAAATACAGAAGGTTCGCCGCTTTTTCTTCGACGCTCTTGTAGCACGGTTCCCCGAACACTTCCTGCTCGACATTCCCGATAATCGCCTCGAACGCATTCCCGCGTTCCTGACCAAAAAGAGAACCGGCTTCTCCCTTTTCGATCAATGCTTTTTTGAGAATTTGAATGTCCCGGATCGCCCCGGTATAGTCGATTCTTCCAACGGGAGGTTTTCCCGATGGAATTCGCAGCGTCCCTTCGTCGTACTGAAAAAGCGTCGTCCACGTCTTTGCATAATCGTTGATCAGATGAACGATCTGGCGACTTTCCGAAGACAACTCAGGCTGCCGAGCCAAGGCGCCGGCAAGCATCGCCAGGGTATTCTGTGCTTCCCTGACGCCAATGGAAGCCAACCGATCGGAGTTCACCGTAAATCCCTTGACCACATGCTCCCGCAACACATTGGTCGCCCACTGCCGGAAAATCACGGCTTGCTTGCTGTTCACCCGATAGCCCACCGAAATGATGGCATCCAGGTTGTAGTGTGGAACATCACGGGAAACCTGTCGGTTCCCTTCCATTCGAACCTGTGCAAAAATTTCACAGGTTGAATCTTTGGTCAACTCTTCGTCGTCATAAATGCCTTGCAGATGCTTCACAATGCTCGTGCGGTCGACCCCGAACAGGTCTGCCATCTGCTGTTGCGTCAACCAGACGGTCTCGTTGTCCAGTCTCACATTGAGATTCAGTTTTCCGCTTTTGTCCTGATACAGGATGATCTCACCCATCCTCGCCTTATCTCCGCATCCCCTATTTCGGGTTGATCTTGAATCCGGAAAGGGTCGCCTTCACATTCTAAAGTGTTGGACCCTGTCTCCTTGATCCCCTCCATTTCCCGTCCTTCCCGGCCCTTCTCCCCGTCGATGCCGAGGATCCGAAGCGCCCAGTAAGGACCATTGTGCAGCATCTCTAAGGAAAAATGAATGGTCCTCCAGGCGAGGATCGTATAGATCAGGTACCCTCCGATCAGTCCGGAGAGAGTCATCCGCATGCCGGCAGTGGGTATGGCCTTGTCGGCCCCGAGGGCTTCGGAGGCCAGGACGGTCAACAGGTTCGGCGAAATCTCATAAAGACCCAGAGCGAGCACGAACATCCCGACAAGAAGAATCGGCCGGACGGCGATGTCGGCGATGCGGGCCATGCCGTGCTTCCCGCGCTCCCCGATGAACCCTTCTCCCTGGGGAATCCCGATGGCCAGGGCCCACAAGGGGCAAAGAGAGCCAGGATCGCACCTCAATAATCCAGGACAGGGTTTAGAATGGAATGGAGATCACGGGAACGAAAGGAAGGTAAGTTCCAACGGCAAAGGTCAATATCAATAGAAAAATTGCCGGGCGTGACGATGCTGGACGCTCGAACTGAGCGACTTCCGACATCTCAGTTCTGACCATTACGGCCAGTCAGCCCCTTCTCCGTTTCGGCGAGATTGAAACGGCAACGACCTTCTCCGAAAAAACGCGCCCGCTGTGGCGGGTCTCCGGAGGAACCCGGAAAAGGTCTCCCGCCGCCACTTTTCGGGTTTCCTCCCCCACCGTCATCTCCATCGTCCCCTCGAGGACCATTGTGACGACCTCCTCCGGATGACGATGATCGGGAATCAGGGTTTCCGGCTCAAAGACCAGGTGCCGGAGCTGGACCGCTCCCGCGGAGAGCGTCCTCACGTGAATGCCTCTTTCGATCTCTTCCGCCGGCAAGTCCTCGAATGAATGGAATAAGGAGTCCATCGTTTTCCTCCAGGAGTTTTCCGCGCATCACGTCGATCCCGAAACCCAGCCGAAAGCAGCCTCGAAAACCTCCCGCCCGTTCTCCCGGATCATCTCCCCATGGGCCGGAACGATTCTCTCGAAGGGCCACTCCAGAACCCTTTCCACCGAGGCGCGAAGGAGGCGTCTCTGTCCCAGCGTCCAAAGGCGGATGTCCCGGGTAGGGGAAAAACGTTGGTGAACGCCGAATCCATGTCCCGCAAGTCGCGTCATGGGTCCCCTGCCCTCCAGACGGAAGCAGAGATCGGCCGGAAGCAAGGACCGGCTCTCCCGGTGAAAGAAGACTGTTTCGCTATGAAAGGGGCCCGCCCGGAAGGCGTGCTGGTCGATCGCATCCCCCCATGGGGACACGGCCCGGTCCGGGAGCGGGAAGGCTCCAGGCCGGGACGAGAAGCGCCTGAAAATCGACGGGATTGCATGAAGCTCCGCCTGGGGGAAGGCTTCGAGCGCCTGCTCGAGATAAAGATCGTGGAACCTTCCCGGGGCAACGATATACCGGACTTGTCCCAGATCCAAAAGCCGCCGCTTCCTCTCGGGCGTCATCTCCCAGGGAGAATGAACGAACAGGCTTCCGTCCGGAAGAGCGATCACCGTCATGCGCCGGCCAAGCTCGATTCCGAAAACCCGGAGCGGATCCCCGGCGATCCAAAGGTGTGCGTCGACTCTTTGGAGCATTGATTTCCTTTCCCGGAAGGCGGAGCCGGTTCCGATCCCCCTTCAGCCGCCTTCCGACGAGAGTTCGGATGCGACCGCATCGGCCCCGGCGGCGACGAAGCCTTCCAGGGCGTCCGTGGGGAGGATCTCCTTCATCGCCCGGAAAAGATCTTCCTTGCCCCCCTTCGAAAGGAAGGACCGTCCCCCGGCCAACTCCCGGACCGTCTCCCGGTAATGGAGGAGGTAGCGCCGCTGGGCGGAGATCATGCCGGCAGGCCGCCCGCAATCCCCGTGGCCCGCATAAAGAATGTCCGCCGAAGACAGTTCCCCTTCCAGAAGGTCGAGGCTCGCGAGCCAGTCCGTGGTATGGCCGTCGTTCATGAAGGAGTGGACCCCCCCGAAGACCATGTCCCCGGCAAAGATGGCCCTGGAGCCGGTCCCGACCGCCCAGACCAGGTCGCAGAGGGACTCCCCCGGCCCCAGTTCCCGGACGGCGAAGGGAACTCCGTCGAAGGCCAGCGTCTCGCCGTCTGAGACGAAGCGGTCGGGGAAGGTCCGCTCCCTCGGCCATTCCTCCCCGAAGACCGGCCGCCACCGGAGCTCCTTGGCGTCGTCGGTCCGCCGCATCGTCCGGGCAACGCCGGCCGTGGCGATCACCGGGATCTTTCCGAGGCCTTCCAGAAGCGCGCCCGTCCCGTTGTAGTGGTCGGGGTGGCCATGGGTGACGAGAACGGCCCTGAGGGGCTTCCCGATCGCGTCGACATGCCGGCGGAGGGCCCGGGCGTCGGAGACGGTCATCATCGTGTCCACGGCGACCAGCGACTCCGCCGTTTCGACCAGGAAGGCGTTCGTCAGAAAGGTCTCCGGTCCCGAGGCGACCGTGTGCACCATGAACTCCGGCGTCGACATGAATTGACCTCCCTGGTGATTGTTGATTGTCCCCTGTTACCGGATGCGCATCATGCGATTTCCTCCCCGCTGGAACTCGTAGGGGACCGTTTCGATGGAGACCCGGGAGCCTTCCCGGGACAAGCTCTCCATGACGGGTTCCAGATGGCGGGACGGGACGGCTCCCAGCTCGAGAAGGGGAAAGATCCTGACCTCCCGGGCCACCCGGCACAGCTCCCGGATCGACCGGAGATGAAAATCGAGGGAAATGTGGGAACTGTAGAGAAAAAGGTAATGCGAGCAGAGGGCGAGATCGAAGATCCGCTCCCCGAAGGGAAGCTCCGGAAGGGAGGCGTCGCGATACCGTCCCTCTTCGAGCCCCCGGGGATAGTCTTCCAGAAAGTCGGCCATGGCCTCCCGGCGGATCTCCCCCAGGCGCTCGACGGAGGGAACGGAGGTCCACAGAAATTCGTGGGCGTTTTTCCGGGTTTCTTCGAGAACGGTCTCGAAGACCTGGTCGATGCGGCTCCGGATCTCTTCCCTGGAGAATCGATAGAGGGGATCGACCGAAACGACCGCTCCACCCTGTTTTGCCAGTCCGGCGTTGAAGCTTGCCGGACCGTCGGCACATCCCAGGATCCGAAGAGCGAGATCGTCCTCCGAAAGGGCGAACATCCTCCGGTATTCTTCAAAGGATCGCCCCCAGGGAACGACCTCGTCCAACGTGAACGCCATGCGTATTCCTTTGTCATTCCTTGTGTGTTTTTGTTGGAGGAGGATCGGGATGGTCGCCCCCCAATCCTCCGGCCATGCAAAGATTGCCCTTGAATGCGACATTTCTAATTTTTTGAGATTTTTTATCGATTTCAAACCATGTTGTGCAATCCAGTCTTATCGTTTGCGTGGTCGATCCCGTCTCATTGGCATTGCCGTATCCGGCATAGCCCATGTTTCCGTAATTGGTATAATAATATTGCGTATAATTCAAAAGTCGAGATTTATGATAGACATACACTTTGTTTTTGTCCGGAGCAACCAACTCACTTTTGGGATAGCCCCATTCATGGACCAGTTCCCGACTGCTTTTTCCCACCCATGAATCCACGACTTTTCTGTAATCGGCTTCTGTCGCACAACCATTGGCGGCCAAAGAAACGAGAACAAAAAACAATAATGATATGTTTCGAGCGTGTTTTTTCATCGGATCTCCTCCAGAAAGTTGATGTCATCACGTTGCTGTGATTTCAGAAATCAAGTAGATTTTTTTCACATTGTCCTCCTCGTTTATCATGGTTAGGCAATGCTGGCTTACCGGCAAGCCCTCCTGAGCCAAATACGACATGGCCCGTTCCGCGTCCTGGATCCACCGAATCCGGCACTGTCACCTGCTCTGGCTTTCAGGGGAGCGTTCCGGGAACGCGGATCAAACTCCTTCCGGACTTTAGCCGAAGACATGCTTCCGGAAAAGGATCCTATTCCCTCATTCTCAAACGAGTTGGCCAGTGCCTCAATCTCCCCGTGACTCAAGATCGGGATCGCGGCGACCTGAAAGAAACGGGGGGCCCTGTCTTGTAGAAAAAATCGATGCCGGTCTTCGATGCGCGGAGTGGACTGCTCTTTTATCCCGCCCGCTCCCTTCCGCCTGTCGTCTTCGGCTCCATTGACAGAGCAGGATGAAGAGTGAACGGTCGACCCGATGAAAGGGACGAGGATGGGACGGTTAATCATGGTCCGTCCGCAAAGAGGAGGGTGCCGCTGTTCGATGAGCCTTTTCCGCGTTTGCGCCCTGGTCCTTCCGGCACTGTCCCGGGCCTTTTTGAGAATTGCCTGAACAGTTCGGGGGGGCGGACAAAAGGAGGATCTTCCGGATCCGGACCCCCTTCGGCGTCTCCCGATAGAAAATTTCAAGAGACTCTCCTTTTATCAGGGCCTTCACCCCCACGGCCCTGCCGTCGGAGAGAACCATCGTATCGGGGATCAGACGGCCTCCGAAAAGAAAGACCAGGGAGTCCCCCGCTCCCATGACGGCGGTCAGGGTCATGGGGTGATGGACCAGGTCGAGTTGATCGAGACGACCCTGAAAGCGGCGCAGAGGAGGAGTGTTGGTCTTCGGTTTCGTCGGGGCCGGAAAGAGTCCCGAGGGAGGGGATCCTCCCGCCGTGGGCATCGGGAGGAGAAAGAGCATCAGCAGGAGAACCGGGAGAGCGATGGACCATCTTCCGGAACGGAGGGAATGCGAAGGTGGGAGGCGAAGGGGCCTCATGGACCGGTGCGGCTCCCTCCGGGGGAAGTCGGATCGGGAGTATGTCCGACCTCTGTTTTGGCCCTGGCATCCCGCAGGACAAACAGGGCCATCGAGCGTCCCGGGGACGGATAGGATCGTCCCCCCCGATAAAAGGCCTTGCGGGGCGGAAGGGTTCCCGGTCGGGGAAATGTGGTGTCGATGATAAGGGACCAGTGGGCCCCTTTGCGATGGGCGGGCAGGACGAAAGGAACCGTGTCATAGTGGGCGTTGAAGAGGATCAGGAGCGTCTCCCCCGACAGAGGGCGTCCCCGGCTGTCCCTTTCGCCGATAAGGTCACCGGAGAGCCTGACGCCCAGTGTCCGCACGAAGTCGGCGTTCCACTCCTCGTCCGTCATCTCGTGGCCGGTGGGGGAGAACCAGGAGATGTCCTTGATCTCCGAGCCCCGGATCTTTCGTCCATGGAAGAACCTCCGACGCCGGAGGACGGGGGAGGAGCGGCGGAGTGCGATCATGAAACGGGTGAACTCCAGAAGATTTTTCTGGTCGCTGGTCAGGGTCCAGTCGTACCAGGAAAGGTCGTTGTCCTGGCAGTAGGCGTTGTTGTTTCCCCGCTGGGTGCGGGCGATCTCGTCGCCACCGCAGAGCATCGGAACTCCCTGGGAGACCATGAGGGTCGCGATAAAGTTCCGCATCTGGCGAAACCTCAGCTCTCGGATCTCGGGTTTGTCGCTCGGTCCCTCTTCCCCGCAGTTCCAGCTGATGTTGTCGCTGTTTCCGTCCCGGTTCTCCTCGAGGTTGGCCTCGTTGTGCTTTTCGTTGTAGCTTACCAGGTCGTTTAAGGTGAACCCGTCGTGGGCGGTCACGAAGTTGATGCTCGCGTGGGGCCGCCGTCCCTCCTGCTCGTAGAGGTCGCTGCTCCCGGAGAGGCGGGTGGCCAGTTCCGCGACCTGGCGTCCGTCCCCCTTCCAGAAGCGGCGGATCGTATCCCGGTACAGACCGTTCCATTCGGTCCAGAGGGACGGGAAGTTCCCCACCTGGTAGCCCCCTTCCCCCACGTCCCACGGTTCGGCGATCAGCTTCACCTGGGAGACGACGGGATCCTGCTGGATGACGTCGAAGAAGGCGGAGAGCTTGTCCACTTCGTGAAGTTCCCGGGCCAGGGCGCTGGCCAGATCGAAGCGGAACCCGTCCACATGCATCTCGAGGACCCAGTAGCGGAGGCTGTCCATGATCATCTGAAGAACCTGGGGATGGCGCATGTTCAGGGTGTTTCCGCATCCGGTGTAGTCCATGTAGTATCGGGGATCCTTGTCCACCAGGCGATAATAGGTCGGGTTGTCGATTCCCCGGAGGGACAGTGTGGGGCCCAGGTGGTTCCCTTCGGCCGTGTGATTGTAGACCACGTCGAGAATCACCTCGATCCCCTCGTCGTGGAGGGTCCGGACCATTCGCTTGAACTCGTCGGTGGGAGACATGGTGCCCGCGCTGTAGCGGATGTCAGGGGCGAAATAGGACAGGGTGTTGTATCCCCAGTAATTGGTGAGTCCACGTGTGACGAGGGTGTGTTCGCTGGCGTGCTGGTGGACCGGCAGGAGTTCGACGGCGGTCACGCCCAGATTCTTCAGATAATCGATGACGGGTTCGCTGGCGAGGCCGGCGTAGGTTCCCCGAAGCTCCTCGGGAAGATCCGGATGCAGGGCGGTAAACCCCTTGACGTGGGTTTCGTAGATCACCGTCTCGGACCAGGGCGTCCGGGGGGGGCGATCGCTCCCCCAGACGTAGGCCGGATCCAGAACGAGTGCGAGGGGGGCATTGGCGGCGTTGTCGCGTTCATCCATGATCCTGTCTTCTTCCGGATTCCCCAGGGGGTAGGCAAAGAGAGTGTCGTCCCACCGCACCCGCCGGGCGATCTCCTTGGCATAGGGATCGAGCAGGACTTTGTTCGGATTGAACCGGAGGCCCCGGGCCGGATCGTAGGGTCCATGGACCCGGTAGCCGTAAACTTGGCCGGGACGGGCATCGGGAAGATAAATGTGCCAGATGTGGTTGGTGCGTTCTGTCAGGGGAATGCGGATCGATTCGGTTGTGGCGGAGCCATCGGGGAAGAGACAGAGCTCCACCCCTTCCGCATTCTCCGAAAACAGGGAGAAGTTGACCCCTTTCCCGTCCCAGGTGGCGCCAAGGGGAAAGGGTTTGCCGGGCATGGCTCTCACGGGTTTTTCTCCTTTGCGCTCCCGGGAGAGCGGGTCCCCCTTTTCGGGCTTTTGGGATTGTCCACCTCTCCCAGACGTCGGTGGGGATGGGAGGGGGGGGCGTTTGGGGTGCGGCCGGGAGGAATCAGGGCGAGCCAGAAGAAGCCATAGGGGCTCACCGTGAAATGAAACCGGGAATGCCGGATGGGCGGGAAGGGATTGTTGCCGAAAAGCTCCATGGGAACATGGTTTTTGAAGCGGGAGAGGTCGACCGTGACCGACTCCGTCCGGTCTGAGAGGTTGTTGAGGATCAGGACCACATCGTCCCCCAGCTCGCGCAGATAGGCCAGAACGCTTCTGTTCGGAGTGGACAGAAGGGTCATTCGCCCACGGCCGAAGAGGCGGGTCGCCTGCCGCACAGCCAGCATCTGTCGGACGGTGTTGAGGGGACTTGTGGGATAGCGGGCCTGGTTTTCCACATTGACGACCTGGAAGCCGTAGATGGGGTTCTGGATGACCGGGGCATACAGGTCGGAGGGGTTGGCCCGGGAGAATCCGCCGTTCCGGTCGGAGGACCACTGCATCGGGGTCCGGACCCCGTTCCGGTCTCCCAGATGAATGTTGTCCCCCATGCCGATCTCGTCGCCGTAATAGAGGATGGGGGTCCCGGGAAGGGTCAGGAGAAGGCTGTGCATGAGGTCGATCTTCCGGCGGTCGTTCTGCATGAGGGGAGCGAGCCTTCTCCGGATCCCGATGTTCAGGCGCATCCGCGGATCCTGGGCGTAGGTCGACCAGAGGTAGTCGCGGTCCTGGTCGCTCACCATTTCGAGAGTCAGCTCGTCGTGGTTCCGGAGGAATATCGCCCACTGGCAGCTCTCCGGGATCGGGGGCGTCTGCTCCAGGATGTCGATGACGGGCTTCTTGTCTCCGCGGGCGATGGCGATGAAGAGCCGGGGCATGAGGGGGAAGTGGTAGGCCATGTGGAACTCGTCGCCGTTTCCGAAGTAGGGGAGGACGTCCTGGGGCCACTGGTTGGCCTCGGCCAGGAGCATCCGTCCCGGGAACTCCCGGTCGACCTCGGCCCGCAAGCGTTTCATGAAGGCGTGGGTCTCGGGAAGGTTCTCGCAGTTCGTCCCCTCCCGCTCGTAGAGATAGGGGACGGCGTCGCAGCGCAGTCCGTCCACGCCCAAAGAGAACCAGAACTTGACGACCTTGAGAAGCTCCTCCTGGACCTTGGGGTTGTCGAAGTTCAGGTCGGGCTGGTGGTGAAAGAATCGGTGCCAGTAGTACTGGCGGGTGCGGGGCTCCCAGGTCCAGTTCGATTTCTCCGTGTCGCTGAAAATGATCCGGGTATCCCTGTACCTGTCCGGCGTGTCGCTCCAGACGTAATAGTCCCGGAAGGGGGAGGAGCGGGAGGCGGCGGCGGAGACGAACCAGGGATGGGTGTTGGAGGTGTGGTTCAGCACAAGCTCCGTGATGATCCGGATCCCCCGGTCGTGGGCCGCCGAAAGGAAGCGCTGGAATTCCTCCATCGTTCCGTAGGGCGGATAGAGGGCGTAGTAGTTCCGGATGTCGTACCCGTCGTCGCGGAGCGGGGAGTCGGTGAAGGGAAGGAGCCAGAGGGCGGTGACTCCCAGATCCTGGAGGTAGTCGAGGCGCCCCGTCAGCCCGGCGAAGTCCCCGATTCCGTCGGCGTTGGAGTCGAAAAAGGATTTGACCGGGATTTCGTAGATGATGACGTCCTTGTACCAGTCGGAGGCGCCTCCGAGGGTCGTCATGGAGCCGCCTCCGCCTTTTTCTTCCTGACCGGAGTCCGGCCGGGAAGAAGTTCGAACCAGATGAAGGCATAGGGGGTCATCGTGACGAGATAGGGATGGCGGGGAATTTTCGGGAACAGGGCCCCTCCGAAAAGTTCCCGTGGGATGAGGGAGGCGAACTTCCCGAGTCTGAGCTCTCCGCAGACGGAGGACTTGGAGAGATTGTGGACCAGAAGGCAGGTTTCATCGCCCGCCCGCCGGGTGAAGGCGAAGAGGGCGGGGTGGGTGGTTTCGACCACGCCGAACTGGCCTTGGCTCCAGAGGGCGGGCTGGCGGTTCCTCACCTCGATCATCCTCCGGACATTCCAGAGGTGGGAGTCGACGAAGCGTTCCTGGCTTTCCACGTTGACCATCGTGTAGCTGTAGAGGGGGTCGTCGATGACGGGGTTGTAAAGCTCTTCCGGATCGGCCCCGGAGAATCCCGCGTTGCGGTCGGAGGACCACTGCATGGGTGTGCGGACGGGGTTGCGGCCCGGGAGGTGGGGATGGTCCCCCATGCCGATCTCGTCGCCGTAATAGAGGACGGGAAGGCCGGGAAAGGTGAAGAAGAGGCTCGCCGCGAGCTGGATGCGGCGGCGCCCGTTTTCCATGATCCGGGCCACGCGGGAAAGGACCGGCCGATCCCGGGAGGAGATCTCCTCGAGGGGGAAGATCGCGTCCCCTCCGTCCTCCTCGAGGAACTTTTCGAAGGTTTCCTCGGATCTTTCGCGGAGATCGAGGGTCCAGCGGATCGGAAGATCCTTACGGGCGTGGGTTTCGCGTTCGCCCGAGGAGAGAGCCTGTTCGAGGGGTTCCTTGTTCTCCTCCTTCACGGACCGGATGACCGAGGGAAAGAATCCGTTGTAGTGGTAGAAGAGGCGGGGATCCTGGGAGGAGACGCCCCGGGGAGGCGCGCTTGTCTCGAAGAGGAAGACGCGATCCGGGAAGGAGCTCCGGAGGGGGGCGAGGATTCCCTGGAGCTGGCGGAAAGGGTCGGTGACCAGCTCTATCTCCTCCTTGCCCAGACGGTGGAGCCGTCCCGATCCCGCCAGCCGGAATCCGTCGAACCCCAGAGTGAACCAGTGCTCGAAGACCCTCCGGATTTCCTCGCAGATCTCGGGGTCCCCGTAGTTGATGGCCGGCTCGTCCTTGTGGTCCTGGTACCAGTAGTACTGGCCCGTTTCGTCGTCCTTGGCCCAGTTCGAGATCTCCGGCGTCTCCTGGTCGGGGGAGGCGGGAAGCTTGAGGCGGTTCGACCAGAAGAAGCTCTTCCGCAGGTACCGGGAGCTTCGGTTCCGGGATTCGAGAAACCAGGTGTGCCGGTCGCTGGTCGCGTTGATCGGAAGGGAGGCCAGGACCTTGAGCCCCTTGGCGTGGGCAGCCTCGATGACGACCAGGAGCTCGGAAAGGGAGCCCAGGGAGGCGTCGGGACGCATCCAGTCGGTCAGGGGATGGCGGCTGTTGCCGGAAAATGACTGGAAGGGACAGTTCAGGAGGATCCCCTTCACCCCGAGGCGGGCGATATAGTCCATCCGTTCGAGGATCCCCCGGAAGTCTCCCACTCCGTCCCCGGATTTGTCGTAGAAGCTGCGGATGTAGATTTCGTAGAGGATCCCGCGGGAGATCCAGAGTTCGGTGTCGTCCATCAGAGGGCCTCCTTGGGGGAAACCGGTCCGGGTCCCCGGTACAGGACGGTGAAGAGCGTGTCTCCCATCGCCGGATCCAGGGGAAGCCCCTCCGTTCCTCCAATCTTACGGGTGGCGATTTTTCGACCCGTCAGGAGGTGGGTCCAGGGCCCGCCTTCCCCCTCCGGCAGGGGAATCAGTCCCCCGGGACGTTTCCGGGAGAGAAGAACGGTTCCTTCTTCGAGGCTACCCGCAATGCGGCGGTCGACCACGACGAGGAGATCCCGGTCGGGAAGGCTCCGTCCGAATCCCAGCATACCATGTTTTTCTTCCCATTCCGGAGGAAGGGGACGATAGCTCCCTTCGAGAAAGAGGGAGGGATGGTTCTTCCTGAGATTTAAAAGGATCCATGTCAGGAAAAGCTTGATGCGGCCGTCGGACCAGTGGATCAGGAAGTGCCGGAAGGCGTGCTCCGGATCCTTTGTCCATTGCCGGATGATGGTCTTCAGAAGACGGTCCCTCCGGGAAAAGTCGACGGGCCGGCGGTTGTCGGGGTCGACCAGGGAGAGGTCCCAGAGCTCGTCCCCCCGGTACAGGTCGAAGACACCCGGAGAGGCGGCCTTGAGGACGATCTGGCAGAGGGCGATGGCGGCCCCTTCCGGGGCGACGCGCCTCTGGAAGTCCAGGAAGTCCTTCAGGAAGGGAGAGGAGCTGTCGGGTCGGAGGATCTCCCGGAGAAAGCGTAAGACCGCTTCCTCGTAACCGGGGTCGGGCGTGATCCAGTTGGTGTGGCGCTTGGCCTCCCGGAGGGCCTTGACGACGTAGGCCTCCAGGCGAGGTCGGAAATCCGGCTCCTCGCTGAGGGAGAGGGGCCACGCGCCGATCAGGGTCTGGTAGAGAAAGAGCTCGAGGGAGGGATCGGGAACTTCCGTTTCTCCCCGGATTCGGGTTCTCAGATCACGATTCATCCTCATCCAGCTCTCGACACGTTCGATAAGGAGACCGGCGTGGCCGGAGAGGGCTGTGATCCGGGCCCTGAGATCGGCGCTTCGCTTGGTGTCGTGGGTGGAGGTCGCGGAAAGGGAGAGCGGAAAGCGTTCGAGGCGGTCCCGGTTGAAGCGGTGGAAGGAGCAGGCATCCTGGGGAGGGGCTCCCGGATCGTTTCCGACCTCGTTTCGGGAGATCAGGGGGGTATAGAGATAATAGGAGGTATCCTCGACCCCCTTGGCCATGACCGCGCCGGAAAACTGTTGCCACTTCAGGACAAAATCCGTCCAGCGCTCTCGTTTTTCGGGACTCGTTCCCGGAGGAAAATCGAGGGTCAGGACCCGTTCGAAGAAGCGGAACAGACCCAGCCTCCGGGAGGGATGGCGCAGCCGTGCCTCGCCAAGCGCCCTCTCGATCCGGATTCTGGCCTCTTCGGGGATGACTCCTTCCCGGATGTAGGTCCTGTAAACCCCCATGCAGGCCGTCACCTCGACCAGTCCGGCCTGGAGCTCGCGAAATCCTGTCTCCCGCACGTCGCGCTCCTCCATGGCGATCCATTCGAGAAGGAGTGTCAGCCGGCGAAGTTCCCCGCCCATGAGCGTTTCGGCCACATATTTTTTCTGCTGGTAGGCGATTTCCGAATAGGAGTGGTCGGGGGCGAGAACTGTTTCATACCATCCGGTCAGCTGCCGGGCCCCCTCAGGATCGGTGAAAACACCGGACAGGAGGGACGCGAACTCGTAGCCGGTGGTTCCAAGGACCGGCCAGTCCGGCAGCATTTCGTCCCGGGCCAGGATCTTTTCCACCCAGACGAGGGGAGCCCGGTCCGGCCGCTCCTCCCGGAGAAGGCGCGAAAGACGGTGGAGGTAGTCGGCGGGGTCCCGGAGGCCGTCGACGTGGTCGACACGGACTCCGTCGATCCACCCGGTCCGGCTCCATCCCCGGACGAGCCGGTGGAAGGCCTCGAAGACCCGGTCGTCCTCCATGCGTACCCCCGCGAGGTCGGCCACATCGAAGAATCGCCGGTAGTTCAGGGTCCGCGTCACCGTTTTCCAGTGGGACAGCCAGTAGGCCTGGGCGGATAGCAGGGCCTCCATCCGGTCGAAGGAGGAGGGGATCCCCCGGATTCCACGGTATTCGGCCAGGACCCGTTCCAGTGCCTCCCGGAAAGAGGCGCTTCTCTGGTGCAGGCGTTTCAGTAGAAGATTGGTCGTTCGCCGGGAGCGGGTTCTGAGACGCCGGGAGAGGGGATCGGCGCGACGCTCGGGCAGGGATTCTGACCGTTTGATAAGAAGGTCGAGGGTGTTTCGGACGTTATCGGCGTCTGACTGTGAGCCGGGGGAGAGAAAATCGCGGATTTCCCGGAAGACCGGTCCCAGCGTGGCCGGATCGACGGGAAAGAGGTTCTCGTAGTAGCGGACGGCGAAGCCATTTTTGCCGTAGACCAGTTCGAGCTCCTGGTTTTCCAGAACCTTCCGAAAAGAGTCGCCGAGAACCGGAAGGCTGATCCGGTGCTCCAGGGCCCGCTGCGGAGGGGACCAGTCCACGTCGAAAAACATTGAAAAGGAAGAGGCCTCCCCGTTTTCCAAAAGATCCCTCCACCAGGGATTTTCGTAGTGGGCCGCCATGTGGTTGGGGACGATGTCCAGGATGAGGCCCATCCCCCGGCTCTGGAGGGCGCGCGCGAGGCGTTCCATGTCGGCGAGGGTTCCAATCTCCGGGTTAAGGCGGGTGGGGTCGATGAGGTCGTACCCGTGTTCGCTCCCCGATCGGGCGGCGAAGAGGGGGGAGGCATAGATCGTGGTGACCCCGAGCCGCTCGAGATAGCCCAGAAGCCGTATGGCGGCCGTCAGTCGAAAGTTCCGGGAGAAACCCAGCCGGCAGGTGGCGAGGGGGAGCCGCTCCGTCCCTCCGGCGTGAAAGGGTTTCATGGGCCGCTCTCGGTCAGAAGAAGGGTTCGATAGGGATCGAGGGTCAGTCCTGTGCGGCCGGCAAGAGGAAGGGGAAAGGGATTTTTTCCGAAGGCCGGCCCCGAGTCGAGAAGAAGGGCGAGGGGACCGACCTTCCATTCTGTGGGGAAAAATGGAGCCGCGAGGGGCCGGGGCTCCCGGGATGCGTTGGCGAGAAGAACGATCCGGGAGGCCGGAGGATCTCCGCGCAGGACAATCAGCAGACCGTCATCGGAGGCCATGACGCGGTTTCCGGGTCCCCCGACCGGGCCGGGAAGGTGAAGGGCTGGCATTGTTCTCCGGATTTTGGCGAGGCGGGCGGTCCAGTCAAGGAGCCTGTGCTGAAAGGAAGAGAGGGATGATTCCGGATCGGTGAGCGAAAGCCTCGAGCGGGCAAAGGTTTCGGGATCCTGGGGATCGGGAACCTCTTCCGTCCAGCCGAAGGAGGCGAACTCCCTTTTCCGGCCTTCGCGCACCGCCCGCACGAGGTCGGGGTCCCCGTGGTCCGTAAAGTAGAGAAAGGGCCGGTCCTCTCCGTACTCCTCTCCCATGAAGAGCAGGGGCAGTCCTGGGGAGAGGACGACAAGGGCGGTGATGAGGGGCAGGGCCTCCGGGGACACGAGGGTCGCGATCCGGTCACCCATCCGGCGGTTTCCCGTCTGGTCATGGTTCTGGGCGAAGAAGACGAAGGAGTGTCCCGGGAGATCCTCCGAGGCCGATCCCCGGCGGCACCGAAAGGCCGGAGAGGGCTGTCCTCGGTACACAAAACCTTTCGACAGGGCGAGGGCGAGATCCCCCGTTCCGGAAAAGTCCTGATAGTAGCCGTCACGCTCGCCGGTGAAATGGACATGGAGGGCATGGTGAAAGTCGTCGCTCCACTGGGCGTCGAATCCCAATCCTCCTTCGGAGACGGGGAGGACGGTCCGCCGGTCGTTGGCGTTCGATTCGGCGACGAGATGGAGGGGACGCCCACGGCGGGCCGCGATATTTTTGGCAAGACAGGAGATATCTGCGAGAAAGGGATGGGGAGACTGGTCGCGGATGGCATGGATCGCATCGAGACGGAATCCGTCAAGGTCGAAGTTCAGGGCGAGCGTCCTCAGATTTTCGAGAAAGAAGTGACGGACATGGTCGCTCTCTGGTCCGTCGAAGTTCAGGGCCTCTCCCCAGGGAGTCCGGGTGGTCTCCGAGAAGTAGGGGCCGAAGGAGGAGAGGTAATTCCCTTCCGGGCCGAGATGGTTGTAGACCACGTCGAGAAAGACGGACAAACCCTTTCGGTGGGCCTCCCGAACGAACCGGAAAAGGCCGTCCGGCCCCCCGTAGGACCATTGGACCGCAAAGGGAAAGACCCCGTCGTACCCCCAGTTCCGGGCCCCCGGGAACTGGGAGACCGGCATGAGTTCGAGGGCGGTCACGCCGATTCGGGCGAGGTGGTCCAGATAGGGGAGGATCCCCTCGAATGTGGAAGAGGGGGAAAAGGTTCCGACGTGAAGTTCGTAGAAGAAAAGGTCCTGGAGGGAATGGCCGGGGAAGGGTTGGGTGGGGGCCTCCGGGCGCGCCCAGACGGTCGAGGGCCCATGGACCCCCTCCCGCTGGAGGCGGGAGGCCGGGTCGGGTCGGAGCGTCTCTCCGTCGATCAGGTAGCGGTAGGTGGTTCCGGGAAGGGCCCCTGCAAGATGGGTCCGGAAATATCCGTTTTTTTCCCGTTCCATGCGATGGCGGACGGGAGGCCCCGGCCCTTCCACGACAAGATCGAGGGTCCGGGCCCGGGGAGCCCAGACCCGGAAGGCGGTTCCGCAATTGTCCGGAACGGCTCCCAGGGGGCCCAGGTCGCGGGGGCCGGCCAGGGTTTCCGGAGGACGTGAAAAATCAAGCGCGCGATCGAAGGACTCATCCATGGCGCTCATCGGAAGTCCCGCTGTTGAAGGCGGGGGGGGCGACCTCTCTGCATTCCGTCTCCTTTTTGAGCGAATCTTACCCGATTGGAAGGATGGCTTCAACAGGATTCGTTGGACGCGGGAGCGGGGGGCCGTTAAAATGGAGCTTCACAGGAATTCGCACGAAACGCACGAAAACAATATGGGAGATCTTTCCTGAAAGAGAGGACATTCATGGCCAATCGCCTGGGACGGGAAACCAGTCCCTATTTGCGTCAGCATGCCAACAATCCCGTGGACTGGTACCCCTGGGGTGAGGAGGCCTGGAATCTCGCGAGGGAGACGGGAAAGCCGGTTCTCCTGTCTATCGGGTACGCCGCCTGCCACTGGTGCCACGTCATGGCCCACGAGTCCTTCGAGGATCCCGAAACGGCCCGGATCATGAACGAGCTGTTCGTCAACATCAAGGTGGACCGGGAGGAACGCCCCGATCTCGACCATATCTATCAGACAGCGCACCAGCTTCTGGCCCGGAGAGGAGGAGGGTGGCCCCTCACCGTCTTTCTCACCGGACGAAAGGTTCCCTTCGCCGCGGGAACCTATTTTCCGAAGAGCGGTCGTTTCGGTCTGCCGGGCTTCACCGAGGTCCTCAACCGGATCAACGGCTTCTACAGGGAGAACCGGGAGAAGCTCGAAAGTCCGGAAAATCGGTCGGTGGTGGAGACCATGGACCTGCTCGTCCCGAAGCGCCAGGAGGGAGTCGCGCTTTCGCTCTCCCCGGTCGAAGGTCTCAGGGCCTACCTCCGCCAGTCCTTCGATTCCCGGGACGGAGGGTTCGGGGGAGCCCCGAAATTTCCCCACGCCCAGGGACTGGACTTTCTGCTGGACTCTCCTGAAGCCGGGGATCGGGAGATGGCCCTCTTCACGCTCCGCAAGATGGCGCGCGGCGGAATCTACGACCAGATCGGGGGAGGGTTCGCACGGTACAGCGTCGACGACCGCTGGGAGATTCCCCATTTCGAAAAGATGCTTTACGACAACGGCCCCCTTCTCGGCCTCTACGCCCGGGCCTACGATCTGTCGGGGGATCCTATTTTTCGAAGGGTGGCGGAGGAGACGGTCGCCTGGGCCGACCGGGAGATGCGGACCCCGGAAGGACTCTGGTACGCCTCGCTCGATGCCGATTCGGAGGGAGAGGAGGGCAAGTTTGCCCGATGGACCCGTCCGGAAATCGAATCCGTCCTGACGGGGGAGGAGCGCCGGGTCGCCGATGGCTGCCTCGGATTCGGGCTTCCCCCAAATTTCGAGGACCAGTACTGGAATCCGGTCCTCGTTCGGACGCCGGAGGAATTTGCGGAAAAGGAGGGAAGGGATCCGGAGACGGTCCACCGCCTTCTGGATTCCGCCCGGAAACATCTTTTCGAGACCCGGGAGCGCCGTGTCCACCCCGGTCGGGACGAAAAGATCCTGACCTCATGGAACGCCCTCTATCTGCGGGGGCTCCTGGAGGCCGGGAGGCTTCTCGAACGCCCAGACTGGGTCGAGCGGGCCCTGGCCGGACTTTCCGCCATCCGGACCCACCTGTGGAAGGATGGCCGCCTGCTGGCTGTGCGAACCCTGGGTGAGAGCCGTCTTCCCGCCTATCTCGACGATTACGCCTTCCTGCTCGAGGCCATTCTGGAAAGTCTCTCTTCCGCCTGGTCCGAGGACCGGATCGCCTGGGCCCGGGAGATTGCCGGCATCCTTCTGGAACAGTTCGAGGATCGGGCCGATGGCGGATTTTTCTTTACCTCGGGGGATCACGAGGAACTCCTGTGCCGGATCAAGAACGGCCACGACCAGTCTCTCCCCAACGGAAACGGGGTCGCAGTCCGGAGTCTCCTCCGTCTCGGCTCCCTCCTCGGGGATCTCCCCATGCTCGAAGCGGCCGAGCGGGCCCTGACCCTCTTCGCCGGAACCTTCAACACCCGGCCCGAGGGCTTCGACACCCTTCTTTCCGCCCTTTTCTACCGCATCTCCGGAGCTCCGGTGGCGGTCATCCAGGGCCCGGATGCCAGAAAATGGCAGGCCAGGGCCCGGAAAGCCAACGCTCCGGCCTGGACCGTTCTCGCGACAGAGGCGCAACAGGTCGCCGGAAAGCCTCCGGGCAGGGCGGGGTCCACCCGGGCATGGATCTGCGGGACCTTCGGATGCCTTTCTCCGGTCGATGGAGATTCGGAGCGGTTTCTTTCGGAACTGGCCCGAATCGGAACCGGGGGAGGAAACCGTGCTTGATGCGGTGATTCTCGAGACGGGGAAGGATCCCCGCTGGTCCGTGATCTGGCTTCACGGGCTGGGCGCGGACGGACACGATTTCGAGGGAATCGTCCCGGAGATTCCCCTTCCCCCCGTCCCCGTCCGATTCGTCTTTCCCCATGCGCCGGTCATGCGGGTCCGGGTCAACGGGGGGGCCCCCATGCGCGCCTGGTACGACGTCGCTCTCGCCGACATCGCCCGCTATCCGGATATCGATGGGATGAAGCGGTCCGTGGGGCATGTCCGGACGCTCGCGAAGGGGGAGGAGGAGCGGGGGATTCCCCCGGAGCGGATCATCCTGGCCGGCTTTTCACAGGGTGGGGTGATCGTCCTCATGACCGTCTTCGGGGAGCCGACCAGGCGATGGGGAGGCGTCATGGCCCTCTCCACCTATCTCCCTCTCGAGTCCGGACTTGTCTTCGCGGACAATCCGACCCCGCTTTTCATGGCGCACGGGACGGAGGATCCGGTCGTTCCCTTCCGTCTGGGCAAAAAGACCTTCGAGACCATCGAGGGGCTCGGAAATAAAGGACCCCGGGAATGGCATCAGTATTCCATGGGCCATTCCGTCTGTCTTCCGGAGATCGAAGCCATCGGAGCCTGGATGGGAACGGTCCTTCAGCCGGAGGAAACGGGACCGAAGGTCCGCTCCGATCCATAGGGAGTGTTTTTCTTGCGGGATGTTGAGTCCCATCCCCGCATCGCGATAGGATAGGGCCATGTCTTCCTCCACGCGCAGGCGGTCTCCGTCCAGCAAAGAAATTTTCAGGGCCTCCGGAAGAGCTCTTCCACTCTTTCTGGCGATTCCGCTTTTTTCAGCACTGGCTTTCGCCCTTTCCAGTCCCGCCCGGGCGGTAGGCGGCACCGCTGTTGGTCCCGTCCTGACCTCCGTCTCCGTCCGGGGATCGGTCGTCGTCCTGGGTTTCAGAATCCCAAAAAGGCCGGCCGGCCGCTTTCTCCATCTCTCCGTCGACGGAGGCCGTCTGCTGGGGCGCAAGGTCGATCCGGGGAAAGAGCTCGAACTCTGTGTCGGTCATCTTCCGGCCGGCCGGCACCGTCTGGGATTCGAGCTGGCGGGGGAGGACCAGATCGTCAAGACCGATGAGATTCCTGTTCCGGTGGTCGTTCCGGGGGGGCCTCCCTTTTCCTGTCCGGCTACGGGAAAAAGGTCCTGAGGGGGGAGGAAGGAAAAATGCCGGTCCGTTCCCTGGTGGCCTACAGGGAAAACTCCCTCCGGGCCATCGCCCGAAGTGCCGAACCCGCTTCGAGGGAAGTGCGGGAGGCGGCGGAGGACCTCCGGGATACCCTGGCGACCCAGCGGGGAGTGGCCATGGCCGCCCCACAGATCGGAATTCCCCTGCGTCTTTTCGTCTGGGATCTGAAACGGCCCCGGGATCCGGGAGGGCCTCCCGCGAGGGGGGTTCTCGTCAATCCGGAGATTCTGGAACGGACGGGTTCGGTTCCTGTGGTGGAAGGGTGTCTGTCCTTTCCCGGTCTGGATCTTTCCATCCGTCGGCCGGAAAGGGTGACCGTCGCCGGCTTCGATCTCCGGGGGAGCCGGGTGGTCTACACCGGCTCGGGGCTCTTCGCCCGGATGGTCGAGCACGAAGTCGACCATCTCGAGGGGATTCTCCTTCCGGACCGTCAGCCTCCCCTTTCGCGACTCCTGTCCCTCTGGCGGCGGAGGCGGTGGGAAAAAAGATGGGAGAAATTGCCGTGACCGATGTTTCAGGGGTCCGGACCGTTTTCATGGGGAGCCCGGACTTTGCCGTCCCTTTTCTTTCGGCCCTCGTCGACCGGGGCTTCGATCTCCGGGGGGTCGTGACCCAGCCCGATCGTCCCCGGGGCCGGGGGCAGACTCTCTCCCCCGTTCCGGTCCGGGACTGGGCCTCCAAAAAGGGAATTCCAGCTGTGACCCCTTCCTCCCTCCGGGTTCCCGACGGGCGACAATTCCTTCGCGACTGGACCCCGGATCTGATCGTGGTGGTGGCTTATGGTAAAATACTACCTGAGGAGGTTCTGGAGAGTCCCCGGTGGGGGTGCGTGAATGTTCACGCAAGCCTTCTTCCGGCACTCCGGGGAGCTTCCCCGATCGTCTGGGCCGTCCGGAACAGGCTGACGGTTTCCGGGCTGTCCCTGATGCTTCTGGACCGGGGAATGGATACGGGTCCCGTTCTCGACCGGCTTGAAATTCCCTTGTCTCCGGAAGAGACATCGGTTTCTCTTGCCGAACGGATGATGGCTCTGGGTCCTGGCTTTCTGGTATCGGGGCTTGAGGGATATCTTGCGGGGCTCCTTCATCCGGTTTTGCAACCTGCCGAAGGAACGCTCGCTCCGATTCTCCGGAAGGAGGATGGCCGGTTGCCGCTGGAGTCGGCGGCCGAAGAGGTCGACGCCCATGTCCGGGCGATGAATCCCTGGCCCGGGGCGATCTTCGGCTCCTCCCTCGGCCGGATCAAGGTCGGATCGGGACGGGTTCTCAGGAAGGATCTTCCGGAGGCGGTGCCGGGGAAAATCCTCTTCCAGGGGCCGGAAGGAATCGACGTCGCCTGCGGAAGCGGCGTCTACCGGATTTTTTCCCTCCAGCGGGAAGGCGGCCGGATGCTTCCGGTTTCCGAGTTCCTGGCAGGGCGGAGGTTCGGATCCGGCGAAGTGCTGGACTTCAGTCCCCTCGAGCCGTCGGGAAACTGAAGAAAAAGTTGGCGGCTTCTTAAATGGAGTTGTAAAAGAATGTTCAATTCGTTCAAGACCGTCGTTCTCCTGGGGCTTCTGACCGGATTCCTTCTTGTCATCGGAAAACAGCTGGGAGGACAGACAGGGATGGTTGTCGCCCTGGTTCTTTCGGTGGGGGTGAATTTCTTTTCCTGGTGGTTTTCCGACAGGATCGTCCTCTCGATGTACCAGGCCCGGGAGGTGACCGGAGAGGTCGGAAATCCGAGGATCCGGGAGCTTCAGGAGCTTCTGGTGGCCCTGGCCAGACGGGGAGGAATTCCCGTTCCCAGACTCTATATCATCGACGATCCCTCGCCCAACGCCTTCGCGACAGGCCGGGATCCTTCCCATGCGGCCGTTGCGGTCACGACCGGAATAATGGATCTCATGACCCCCGAGGAGCTGTCCGGCGTTCTTGGCCACGAACTGACCCATGTGATCAACCGGGACACCCTCACCTCGACGGTGGCCGCTTCCATCGCCGGAGCGGTGACGATGCTTGCGAACATGGCCCAGTGGGCCGCCATCTTCGGGGGGCGCGAGCGGGAAGAGCGGGAAGGGGGAGGCTTCGGCGATCTTCTGATGATCATCCTGGCACCGGTCGCGGCCATGCTGGTCCAGATGGCGATCTCCAGGTCGCGTGAATTCGCGGCGGATGAAGGGGGAGCAAAACTCTGCGGCAATCCCCTCTTCCTGGCCCGGGCCCTGGCCAAGCTTGAGCGCGGCATCGATGCCGTTCCGATGGCGGCCAATCCATCCACGGCCCATATGTTCATCCTTGAACCCTTTCACGCCGGAGGGCTGCTCGCACTGTTCTCGACGCATCCCCCCACGGAGGAACGCATCCGCCGGCTCGAAGCCATGGCCGGATCCCATGCTTCCCTTTCCCGGCATGCGTTCTAGATGATACGTTCCCGGAACGGCCGCGAGGTTCTGATCGCCCCATCCATACTGTCGGCCGATTTTCTTGCCCTGGGCGAGGAGGTTCGGGAGGCCTCCGCCGCCGGGGCTGACCTCCTGCATCTGGACATGATGGATGGCCATTTTGTTCCCAATCTCACCTTTGGCCCTCCCGTCGTCGAACGGCTCAGGCAAATCACCCCCGTTCCACTTGAAGCCCACTTGATGGTGGAGCGCCCCGAGCTCTATCTCCCGGATCTCGCGAATGGTGGCATGCACCGGGTGACCGTCCATTGGGAGGCCTCCTCCCATCTGCATTATGTCCTCTCCCGGATCAGGGATCTCGGCATGCGGGCGGGAGTGGCCCTCTCTCCGGCGACCCCCGTGGCCATGGTGGCCGATATCCTCGACATGATCGACCTGGTTCTGGTTATGACGGTGAATCCGGGATTCGGAGGTCAATCCTTCATCGGACACTCCTTTGAAAAGATCTCCGCCATGCGGGCCCTTCTCGAAAGCAATGGGGCGACTCACGTGAGGCTGGAGGTCGACGGAGGAATCAAGCCTTCCAATATCGCCCAGGTGGTGGATTGCGGTGCCGACACCATTGTGATGGGCTCCGCCATTTTTGGCGAAACTCCCTGCGAGGCGGTTTTCCGGGAGCTCCGGGAGCGTCTTCAAAAGAATTGATTCTCCATTAATCATTTTTGCTTGAATAATATTTCGCATGGAATTTCGCGACGAGACTCTCTTTGGATTCAAGAGGAGGCCTCATCGTGTTGCATTTTTCATGCGTGCTGGGGTAAGTTTTGTCTTGCGAAGAATTTTATGGCTCTTGCGGCCGGGCTGAAGGAGGAAGGGGTGGAGATCAGGGAATCGTCCGATCGTTTTTCCTACCTCTTTGACAGGTTCCTGGCCAAGTTTGTCGATTACCTGCTGGCTCTTTCGCTCGAGCACGCCGGTTTTCTGCTGGGGAGTTCCTGGCTCGCCTGGCTTGCGGCGACAGCGTATATTCTTGTTGCCGACGGTCTTCCGGGCGGAAAAAGTCTCGGAAAAAGGTTGACGGGTCTGTGGGTTTCGGGCCGGTCCGGTCGGCCCTGCAGCTTTTATGAGTCCACTGTCCGCAACATTCCACTGGGTCTGGCCTACATTTTGTCCCAGATTCCCTGGATCGGATGGTTTCTGGGGCTCCTTGTCGCTTCCGTCGAAGGACTGATACTTGCCGGTATGCCGTCCGACCGAAGATTCGGGGACGATCTGGTGGGAACGATGGTGAGGAAGGGGGCCTTCGGCGGGACGGAGAGAAGGCAGGACCCGTCTGCCGAGGTCGCCCGCTCAGAAACAACGGAGTCATCGACTCCCTAAAGGATAAAGGAAAAAAATCTTGGGGCTCATTGCAAATCTTTTTGGTTTTCTTTCCCAGGATCTGGCGATCGATCTTGGCACGGCCAATACCCTTGTCTATGTGCGCGACCAGGGAATCGTCATCAACGAACCATCGATCGTGGCGATGGACCAGAAGTCCGGTTCGGTCCTCGCGATCGGTCGGGAAGCCAAGAAAATGCTCGGCCGGACGCCGGGAAACATCGTGGCGGTCCGTCCTGTCCGGAACGGCGTCATCGACAATCCCGACATCGCCCAGCAAATGCTCTCCTACTTCATCAACAAGGTCCACCGTCGCTCGGCTTTCGTCCGTCCACGGATGGTGATCTGCGTCCCTTCCAGAATTTCGATGGTGGCCCAGAGGGCGGTCAAGGATTCGGCGCGGATGGCCGGTGCCCGGGAGGTCTATCTGATCGAGGAGCCTCTCGCCGCGGCGATCGGGGCCGGGCTCCCGATCATGGAGCCATCCGGAAACATGGTGATCGACATCGGCGGCGGGACGACGGATGTGGCGGTGATCTCCCTGGGGGGTACGGTCTACAGCGAGTCGATCAAAGTGGCCGGAGACAAGATGGACGAGGACATCATCGCCTACATCAAGAAGCAGCACAACCTTCTGATCGGGGACTCGATGGCGGAACGGATCAAGATGGAGATCGGCTCCGCCTGCCCCCAGAAAGAGGGACATGTCATGATCATCAAGGGACGGGACCTCATCACCGGTCTTCCCAAGACCCTCAAGATCACCGAGGAGGAGATCAGGGAAGCCCTGGCCGACACCATCAACAGTATCGTGACCATCGTGCAGAAGACACTGGAAAACACTCCGCCCGAACTGTCCGCCGACATCATCGACCGTGGAATTGTTCTGACGGGAGGAGGGTCCATGCTGCGCGGTCTTGATATCCGGATCCGTGACGAGATCCGTCTTCCGATCATCACGGTGGACGATCCCCTGACGACTGTTGTGATCGGGACAGGGAAAACTCTCGAAGAACTCGATGTCCTGAGGAAGGTCACACTCGGAGACTAGGCGAAACGGTGCGACCTTCACTGAAACGACCCTCATCCGTCAAGGCCGTTCCTGTTCTTCTGATATCGCTCGCGGTTCTGGTCGTCCTTGGGTTCTATCCGGAGTTTTTACGCCGCTGGATTCTGGATCCCCCCATGAACCTGCTTCGACTGACCTTCTCGGGAGCAACGGGATTGTCCCGGGGGTCGACGGGACTCTGGAGCCACTATCTTGATCTCGTCAGGAGCGAAGAGGAGAACCGGAGGCTCCGGATGGAGGTTGACAGCCTCCAGAAGTCGCTCGGCCACTACCGGAGCCTTTACGGCAGGAACGAGGATCTCCTGGCTCTTCTCGATATGAAAAAAAGGATCCCGCAGAAGGCAATCGCCTGCCACGTTATTGCGGACAATCCGACGACCGCTCCACGAACCCTTCTGATCGATTGCGGCTCCAGGAGAGGAGTCCGGGTCCGGGATGGTGTGATCGGTGTCCACGGGGTCGTTGGATATGTCGTGAAGGTCTTTTCCGGATTTTCGCAGGTTCTCTGGGTCGAGGATCCACTGTTTGCCCTGGAAGGGCGGCTTCAGGATTCCGGTCAGAGCGGACTGGTGAGAGGCCAGGGCTCCGGCCATTTGCTGAAGCTCGAATACATACCCGCCATGGCGTCGCTTGAAAAAGGGTCGCATGTCGTGACGACGGGGGAAGATGGCTATTTCCCGCCGGAGGAACTGATCGGAACCGTCGTCAGGAGCCAAAATCCCGGCCATCAGATCTTTCGCACCGTAAGACTCCAGGGTGCCGAAAGGCTTGACTCCCTGTGGGCCGTCATGGTTCTGGTTCCTCCGCTCGAGTGGACGGATAAGTCCCTTCTCGGGAAAAGGCAGCCATGAACCTTCCTGTCCGGGCCATTCTTCTGGGCGTTCTCATGGTTTTGGCGATTTCCGGATTGCGTTGGTTTCCGACTCTTGCGGCAGGAATCAATCCGATTCCCCTGTGTCTTTTCTTCCTTCTCCGAAAAAAGGAGAAGTATGGGTTTCTGGTCCTGGGAGGGATCGCAGGTTTGCTTGCCGGCCTTGTTTCCTATGGACCGGTGTCGTTCTGGATTCTTCTGTACGTTTCTGAAGCCTGGGTCATTTCACGGCTTTCGGAGGCATCGACCCTTTCAGGCTTCCGGCAATATGTACTGGTTTGGATCGTTCTCGGGATCGATATGGGGGCAGGGCTTCTGCTTCGGAAGCTTCTTGAATTCCCTCTGGAGATACAACTATTAAAAGATTGGCTGGTGATGGAAGGGGCGACGGGCTTCCTGGGGATGTTTCTGGTGTTTGTGATGCGATCCCTTGGGTGGATGGCCGATCCTCCTTCCCGAAAACAACATGGCATCGGAATTCCGCTTTCATAAAAATGGGATCCTCGGATCTCCGAGGGCGCGTCTCTACGGGTTGATTTTTGTTTTCTGGCTGGGTCTTTCGGTGGTGATCGTCCGCCTCTATGTTGTGCAGGTGGTCAAACATCGCCACTATCTGGCCCTCGCCCGGGACAACGTCGTGAAGGTCGTTCCCATCCCCCCCCTTCGGGGCGAGATCACCGACCGGAACGGGGTGGTTCTGGTAAGAAACGGTCCCGACTTCGCCGTCTTTGAAATACCGGGAGAGGTCGTCCATCCCCGGCGGGAACTGGCCTGGCTTGCCTACGATCTTGGCGTTCCCGAGAAAAATCTCCGCCACGCCATTTCCCGTCTGGGCTATGTCCTTCCGGCCCATGTTCCCGTTCCCCTCCAGACAGGACTTTCGATGGCCCAGGTCGGCCGGGTCAACATGGATCTCTACCGCCTGCCCGGGTTTTACATTCAGGTCATGCCGAAACGCATCTATCCCGCAGAGGATATGGCCGCCCATCTTCTGGGATATGTCGGGTCCTTCACATCGGCCGATCTCAAGGGATCATTCTATCGTCACCTTCCACCCGGAACGGGGATCGGCAAGTCCGGCATCGAAAAAGAGTACGATGCGCTGCTGCAGGGTTCTCCCGGCCTGAGGCGTCAGCTTGTGGACTCCCACGGGCGGATGATCCGGAACCTCAGGAACGATCCCCCGAAGGAAGGCCACTCCCTTCGTCTCACCATCGACATCCGTCTTCAGATGACCGCCGAACGGTTCCTGGGCAACCGGAGGGGAGCCGTCGTGGCCCTCGATCCCAGAAATGGAGAAATCCTCGCGCTGGCGAGCCATCCAGCATACGACTCGGAGGAGCTCTCGCAGGCCATGACCTCCAGCCGCTGGAACGCCCTTGTCCATGCTCCGGACCATCCCCTGACGGACAGGGCCACCCAGGGCCTTTATCCTCCGGGCTCCGTCTTCAAGATTGTCACCACCCTTGCCGGCCTCTCCGAACACAAGCTTGATCCAAACATGCCTTTTCGTTGCGGAGGAACGTTTCGTGTAGGATCCGTGATTTTTCACGACTGGAAGAAGGGCGGACACGGAACGCTCCATCTGCACCGGGCGATCGAACAGTCCTGCGACATCTACTTTTATCATCTCGGGATGCTTCTGGGGCCCGAACCGATCGCCCGGATGGCCCGGTTCCTCGGACTGGGGAGTCGAACGGGCATCGATCTTCCGGCCGAACTTGCGGGAGTCGTCCCCGACCGGGAGTGGAAAAAGAAATACCTTCACAATCCCTGGTATCCTGGGGAAACTCCACCCATGGCTATCGGCCAGGGTTTCCTCACCGTCACGCCGCTTGAAATGGCGCGTATGATGGGAGCCGTGGCGATGGGGGGAGCGATTTCCCGTCCTCATCTCCTTCTCGGGAACTCGGGACAGGAAGGAAAGACAAAGAACAATGGCCTGACTCCCATTCCGGTCCCGAAAAGCGATTTCGACATCGTCAGGGCCGATCTTAGGGATGTGGTCGCATCCCCTCACGGAACGGGTCACCCGGTCAATCTTCCTTTTTTTGCGATCGCCGGCAAGACCGGTACGGCCCAGGTTGTCAGCAACCGGGGAAAAGTCAAAGGATTCAAACCTCCCAAACCCGATTCCTGGTTTGTCGGGTTTGGACCCTATGAAGACCCGAGGATTGTCGTCGCCGTTCTGATCGAAAATGGAGGAGATGGCGGTGATGTTGCCGGGCCTGTGGCCCGGGAAGTTTTTCGCATGTTCTACATCACGCGGGTCGCTGCGAAAGGAAATCCCGCACCGGCTGTCGCTTCCTGAGGAAGGAACGAGGGAATTTGCTCACCAAGACGCTCTCCTATGTCGTCAGGGTTCATCCGGTCTTTCTGGTGGTCCTTTTCGCCATCATGATGATCGACCTTCTGACTCTCTATTCGGTGACTCCTTACCTGGCCCTCAAGCAAGGGCTGTGGGAGGTCGCCGGTCTTTTGCTGGGGGTGGGAATCCTGATGGTTCCCTATCCTCTGTTTCTCCAGAATGCCCGCTGGATCTACGGGCTTGTACTGGCTCTCCTGGCCATTGTCTTCATTGCGGGACATGCCAGCCACGGGGCCAGACGCTGGATCGGAGTGGGATGGTTCCAGATTCAGCCTTCGGAGTTCATGATCCTGGGGCTGATCCTTTTTCTGACCTGGCTGTTTGTCCCGGGCAAAAGGGATGCTCCTTTCTCTCCGGTCCTCTTCGGCGGGGGGCTCCTGGCGTCGATCGTTCCGGCCATCCTGATCGCGCGTCAACCGGATCTGGGAACGGCCTTCGAGCTGATGATCATTTTTTCCGTTTTTGTTTTTCTGAAGGGGATTCCTTCCCGGGTTGTGACCTTGTCCGTTCTGGGCGGACTGGCCTTCTTTCCAGTTCTCTGGGAAGGGGTCTGGGCCCACCTTCACGAGTTCCAGAAAGACCGGATCCGGGCCTTCATCGACCCGGCATCCGATCCCTCCGGAATGGGGTACCACACCATCCAGTCCATCGTCGCGGTAGGATCGGGAGGATGGTTCGGCCAGGGGTTGTCCGGTGCCACGCAGGTGCGCTATCAGTTTCTTCCCGGCGCCCATACGGACTTTATTTTTGCTGTTTATACGGAGGAATGGGGATTTGTCGGTGCCTTGCTTTTCCTGGCTCTGGTCGCATATCTGGTCTGGTTTGGCTTCCGGACGGCCATGGAATGCCGGGAAACTTCGGGCTTCTACCTGGCCGCC
>JAKBXW010000019.1 GCA_021840555.1 Nitrospirota bacterium | reverse complement strand
ACATCGTCTCGAACGCCTCCTGCACCTCCAACTGCCTAGCCCCCGTGGTCAAGGTGCTCCACGAGGCCTTCGGGATCGAGCGGGGATTCATGACGACGGTGCATTCCTACACCAACGACCAGCGGCTTCTGGACCTTCCCCACAAGGACCTTCGCCGGGCCCGCGCGGCCGGGGTGTCGATGATCCCGACCACCACGGGGGCCGCCCGGGCGATCGGGCTCGTCATCCCGGAGATGGAAGGCCGGCTCGACGGGACCTCCATCCGGGTGCCGACCCCGGACGTCTCCCTCAACGACCTGACCTGCGAGGTCCGGGTGCCGACGACCGTCTCGGAGGTGAACCGGGTCCTGGAGGAGGCGGCCAACGGACCGCTCAAGGGGATCCTGGCCTATTCGAACCTGCCCCTCGTCTCGATCGACTACCGGGGAAATCCCCACTCGGCCATCGTGGACGCCCTCTCCACCCGGGTGGTCAAGGAGCGGATGGTCAAGACCCTGGCCTGGTACGACAACGAATGGGGCTATTCCTGCCGCGTCTGCGATCTGGTCACCTATCTCTGCACCTTTTTTGGCTGACGAAGGGTTAAGAAGGGTGTTTTCAACAATCTGACCATGGAGGAAGGGTGGAGCGATTGAAACAGTGCGTTGACCAGATCGATGTTCGCAACAAGCGCGTCTTCCTGAGGGCCGACTTCAACGTCCCCCTCGACGGGGACATGCACATCACTGACGATCGTCGCATCCGGTCCGCCCTCCCGACCATCAACTATCTGATCGACGAGGGAGCCAGGGTGGTCCTGGCCTCACATCTTGGGCGTCCGAAGGGAGCCCCCGACCCGCGGTACACCATGGCGCCGGTCGCGAAAAGGCTCTCCCGACTCCTTTCCAAGGAGGTCCATTATACCGGGGAGCTCGTCGGACCGGCCGTTGAGAGGGAGATCGAGAAACTGGCCCCCGGAGAGGTCTTCCTGCTGGAAAATCTCCGTTTCGACAAGGGAGAGGAGACGAATGACGAGGAGTTTTCGAAAAAGTTGGCCCGGCTGGCCGACGTCTATGTGAACGACGCCTTCGGTACCGCCCATCGCAGCCACGCCTCAGTGGTCGGAATCACGCGGTATGTCAAGGAGCTGTCGATCGGCTTCCTGATGAAGAAGGAGGTCTCCTACCTGAAGGGAGCCATCACCAATCCGACCCGTCCCTTCGTGGCCGTTCTGGGGGGCGGAAAGGTGTCGAGCAAGCTCGGGGTGATCGCGAACCTGCACGAAAAGGTCGACAAGATGGTGATCGGCGGGGGTATGGCCTTTACGTTCTACCGGGCCATGGGACTCGAGACCGGTAAATCCCTGGTCGAGGAGAACCTCGTGGAGGTCGCCCGGGAGATGATGGAAAAGTCCCGGAAGAACAACGTCAAGTTCTATCTTCCGATGGACTGCGTTGTGGCGGAGAGCCGCGAAAGCAACGCTCCCACGAAGATCGTCCCTTACCAGGAGATCCCGCCGGGATGGACGGCCCTGGACATCGGTCCGGCCTCCGTCCGGCTCTTTTCGGAGGTTCTGGAGAACGCCAAGACGATCCTCTGGAACGGACCGATGGGCGTCTTCGAGGAGGACGCCTTCTCGCGGGGGACCTTCGCCATGGCCCACTCGGTCGGAAACTGCTACGCCCTGACCATCGTCGGCGGGGGAGATACGGCCCTGGCGGTGCACCGGGCCGGCGAATCGGACAACATGACCTTCATCTCGACGGGGGGAGGAGCGGCCCTCGAGCTTCTGGAGGGCAAGGAACTTCCGGGTCTTTCGGTGATTCCCGACGTCCCCTGAGAAAGGATTGGGCCATGCATATGATCGCCAACTGGAAGATGAACATGACCAGGGGAGAAATTGCGTCCTACCTGGATGTTCTCTCCGGGGATGATCGCTGGCAGGCCTGGAAGGAGCGTGGAATTCGACTTTTTATCGCCCCTCCCTATCCTTATCTCGACTTTCTCGGATCGCAGATCCGGAGCCGGAATCTTCCCTTCGGGGTTCTGGCCCAGAACATGTGTGCCTTCGAGAAGGGAGCCTACACGGGAGAGGTCAGTGGGGCCATGCTCCGGGACCTTGGAGTCGAGGGAGTTCTTCTGGGCCATTCGGAGCGCCGCCAGTACTTCGGGGAAACCGACGCCGCAGTCGCGGAAAAGACAACGCGGGCGCTGTCCATGGGACTTATGCCGGTCGTCTGCTTCGGAGAGACCTGGGAGGAGCGTGAGGCCGGTCGCTGCACCGAGGTCTGGAACCGGCAGATCGAGCCAGTCAGGGAGCGCATCGTGAAAGCCCGTGGCGAAGGGACCGGGACCCCAGTCAACTGGGCCTACGAACCGGTTTGGGCGATCGGGACGGGACGGACGGCCGTTCTCGAGAATATCCGCGAGGTGTCCAGCCATCTCCGGAAGAACTTCGGAGATGAGGTCGCATCGGGCCTTCTCTACGGGGGGTCCGTCAACGACGAAAGCGTCTCCGGCCTCTGGGAAAAGGGAACGGTTCATGGTTTTCTGGTGGGGACGGCCTTTCTCGAGCCAAAATGCGTCCTCCGGGTTTTCGACCGTCTCTTCGGTTGCCCCTGATGACATTCAATCATTCAAGGAAGGAACTGTTTCATGAGCATCTTCATCACGATCATCCATGTTCTCACCTCGCTTCTCATCATCGCCGCCGTCCTTCTTCAGTCGGGGAAGGGAGCTGAAACCGGCGTCATGATCGGAGGCTCCAGCCAGTCGATGTTCGGGGCGCGGGGCGCCACGCCCTTCCTGACCAAGGTGACGGTGGTCCTTGCGACCATCTTCATGGTGACCTCCCTGTCGCTGGCCCTGATCAAACAGAACACCGTCGGCTCCTCGCTTCTTCTGAATGCTCCGATTCAGGCTCTGCCCGCTCCCCCGGCTCCCGTCGCACCGGCTCAGCTACCCTCCGCGAAAAAACCCTGACGGGGTTTGTCGGGAATTGGGACTCCGGCTACTCGTCCTGCTGCTCCTGGCGCTTCTCCCCTCCTGTTCCCGGGGAGGGGCTTCGGGGACGGAACAGGTCTTTTCCCTTGTTCCCCGTTCGACTCCCCTTCACGGCCGCCTGACCTTCGACATTCTCTCCGATCCGAAAACCTTCAATCCCGCCCTGGCCCAGGAGACGACCAGCACCCAGGTACTGGGTTACCTCTTCCGGGGGCTGACGCGGGTCTCTCCCTATGACGGCCGGATACGGCCGGACCTTGCCTCCCGGTGGACGGTCGATCCCTCCGGACTGAAGGTGACCTTCCGGCTCGAAAAGGGAGTCCGATGGTCGGACGGCGTCCCCCTCACGGCCCGGGACGTTGTCTTCACCTTCAACCGCGTGTATTACAATCCAAAAGTGGCGGCCGCCGTGAGGGACATCCTCATGGTCGCCGGGAAGCCTTTCACCGTCCGGGCCAAAGATGACCGGACGGTCGTCTTCGAGACGGCCAAGCCCTTCGCTCCTCTCCTCGAGGAGCTGGGGGTGGAGATTCTTCCCGAGCACCTCCTGTCGAAGGCGGTGGATTCCGGCCGTTTCAACATCTCCTGGTCGGTGCGGACCCCTCCGTCACAAATTGTGGGGACCGGTCCCTTCCGTCTCGAAAAGTATGTGCCAGGCCAATACATTCTTCTGGTCCGGAATCCGCTCTATACGCCTCCCCGTGGCCTTTTGGCTCCGATTCCGGGTGCGCTTCCCTACCTCGACCGGGTGGTGCTCCGGATCATCCCCAACCAGAACAGCGAACTTTTGCGGTTTCTGGCCGGGAAAAGCGACCTGATCGGGGTGAGTCCTTCCCAGGTTCCGGTCCTGTCAGACGCTGCCATGTCCCGGGCCTTTCGCCTTCTCCTCCGGGGCCCTTCCCAGGCGGAAACCTTCCTGACATTCAACGAAAACCCGACGGCCCCGATTCCCGCCTACAAGATCTCCTGGTTCCGGAGTCGGCGCTTCCGGCAGGCGATCGCCTACGCCCTGGACCGCAAAGCCATGATCAATGTGATCTACAATGGTCTGGGAGCTCCCATTCCAGGTCCGGTAAGCCCGGCAAACAAGGCCTTCTTCGACCCCGCTGTCTTCCGGTATCATCATGATCTTGAGCGTTCCCGGGAGCTTTTGGCAAAGGATGGATTCGTCGTCGAAAAAGGGGGGCTCCGGGATGCGTCCGGTCATCCTGTGACCCTTTTGCTCATGACCAACACCGAATCTCCCGAGCGCATCTCCATGGCCCAGATGGTCCAGGCCATGCTCCGTCCACTCGGGATCCGGGTTCGTGTGGTTCCGCTCCAGTTCAACATGCTGTCGACCATGGTCCTTTCCTCGCACCAGTGGGAGATGCTCCTGTTCGGTCTCACCGGAACCCTGGATCCCCATGGAAATGCGACGGTCTGGCGTTCGTCGGGGTTTTTGCATCTCTGGAACCCCGGAGAGAAAGCTCCTTCAACCTCCTGGGAGAAGGAGGTGGACCGGCTCTTCGACCAGGGGGTTGCGACCTTCGATCCCGCCAAAAGGAAAAAAATCTACGACCGCTGGCAGGAGATCGCCACCCGGGAGGTTCCGATGGTCGACCTTGTGAGTCCCGACGCCATTACGGCCGTCCGCAAGACGCTGGGGGGGATCCACCCCACGCCCCTGGGCGGGGTCATCCCACACATCTCTCTCGTCACCCAGAAAGCCACGCTGGTGATTCGGTGATCCGGGCCGTCCTCCTCCGCCTCTCCCACATGGCCCTGGTCCTTTTGGGAATCGTCTTCCTCTCCTTCGTCATGATGGATTTCGCCCCGGGGGATTTTCTCTCCCAGATGGCCATGAACCCCCAGATCTCTCCCCGGGTGATCGCTGCCCTCAAGGAGCAGTATGGCCTTGGACTTCCCTTCTTCACCCAGTTTCTCCACTGGATGTGGGCCCTTCTTCATGGGGACCTGGGATACTCCTTTTCCTATCACGTCCCTGTCTCCGACCTGATCGGCCAGAGGGTCCCCATGACCCTTCTCCTGACGGTCTCCGCCGTGCTGGTCGCCTGGGGGGCGGCCCTTCCCCTGGCGGTTTACGGGGCTCGGAGGAAGGGAGGACTTGTCGACCGTTCCCTCCTCTCATTTTCGTACCTGTCCATCTCCGTTCCTTCCTTTTTTCTTGCTCTCCTGGGTCTTCTCCTGGCGGAAAAAACGGGGTGGTTCCCGATCGGAGGGGCGCGTTCGGCCCTCTCGGCCCAGGCCACCACGGGGGACCGTTTTTTCGATCTTCTGCACCATCTGGTTCTTCCGGCGCTGACGCTGGCTCTGGGAAGCTTCGGGGTGCTCTACCGTCTCATGCGCTCGTCCGTCCTGGAGATCCTCGCCCAGCCTTTCATGACCGCCGCCCGCGGCCGCGGCCTGCTCGAACGCATTATTTTCTGGCGCTATCTTTTTCGGAATGCAGTCAATCCCCTGGTGACCCTCTTCGGGATGGAGCTGGGAGGCCTTCTCTCGGGGGCGGCCTTCACCGAAATGATTTTCGGTTGGCCCGGGATGGGCCGCCTCATGCTTCACGCGGTCATGACCCGGGATCTCTATCTGGTGATGGGTGGGGTCCTGATGGGGGCCATCCTTCTCTTGCTGGGGAACCTTCTGTCCGATCTCATGCTTTACCTGCTCGATCCTCGCGTCAGGGAGGGGGCATGACGCGAGGATGGCGCGGATTTTTCCGGAGGATCGGAATTTCGGGAACGATGCTTCTTGTGCTAGGGACGACAAGCCTTTTCGCGGAGTTTCTGGCTCCCTACCGCTATGACGCAGTCCGGTTTGACCTCCCTTACGCCCCCGCCGTCTGGCCGACCTTCGGGAAAGGGGGGCTGGTCGTGCCCGTTCTCACGCTCAGGGATCCGGTCAGGAGGCGGTACGTCCCTTCCGGTCAAACCGTTCCCCTCCGATTTTTCTGCCGGGGAGAGGCCTACACGATGTGGGGTCTTGTCCGTTCTACCCGTCACCTGGTGTGCGCCCGGGCTCCGGGGCGCCTCTATCTCATGGGAGGAGATCTTTTCGGAAGGGACGTCTTTTCCAGACTCCTCTACGGGATGCGGTTCTCCTTTCTGCTCTCTCTTATCGGAGTGGCGATCTCCTTTTCCATCGGAACCGTGGTCGGCCTGGTGGCAGGATATGCCGGGGGCTGGACCGACCGCATTCTGATGCGTCTCTCCGAAATCGTCATGGCCGTTCCGGCCCTCTATCTTCTTATGGGACTTCGTTCCATTGTCCCCTATGGCCTTTCGAGCGAGGCGATCACCCTGATCATCACCGGGTCGCTTGCCTTTATCGGATGGGCTTCCCTTTCCCGGGTGGTGCGCGGTCTGGTCCTTTCGTTGTCCAGGCGCGATTTCGTTCTGGCGGCAGTGGGGGCCGGCGCGTCTCCGGCCCGGATCATATTCCGCCATCTCCTTCCCAACATGAGCTACTATCTGCTGGTCAGCGTGACGCTGTCGATTCCGGCCTTCATCGTGGGGGAGGCCGGGCTCTCCTTTCTCGGACTGGGTCTCTCCGAACCCCATCCGAGTCTGGGAAACATTCTTTCGGAAAGCCAGTCCCTCGAGACGATGAACAGCGCTCCGTGGCTCCTGGCCTCGGGAGGCCTCATCGTTCTCCTGGTCGTCCTCTTCAACCGGCTGGGTGATGTCCTGAGAGAGGCGTCGGAAGAGATGGAAGGAAGGGGTCGGGGACCATCGTGAGGGGGGAATAGATATGGACGGGTCTTTGGTCAATCTCAATGATTATGAGCTGATTCTGTGGGACCTGGACGGGACACTGGTGGATTCTCGGCTGGATCTGGTGGAGGCGACGAATGTGGCCATGAGGACTCTCGGTTACCCCCTCGTGCCCTTCGACAGATTTTCCCGGATGGTCGGGCAGGGGGTGCGCCATCTCGTAACCCAGGCCCTGCCGCCGGATGTCCCACCGGAGAGGATCGAGACGGCGATCGGGATCTTCCTTGACTGGTACAAAGTCCACCTTGCCGACAACACCCGATTTTATGACGGGATGAAGGAAGGGATCAGCCGTCTTTCCGTTCCGTCGGCCGTGGTCTCGAACAAGCGGGAAGAACTCTGTCGTTCAATACTCGAACGGCTCGGGGCCGAAACCATTTTTGTGGCGGTGGTGGGGGGAGACACCTGTCCGGAGAGAAAACCGGATCCCATGCCGGTCCTCCATGTCGTGAAAAGCCGGGGAGCGACTCCCGGACGGACCCTCATGGTCGGTGACAGCGCCGTCGACATCGAAGCTGGAAACCGGGCGGGGGTCAGGACCTGCGGGGTTATGTGGGGGTTCGGCGATCCTTCGGGTCATCCCCTTTTCAAACCGGATTTCCTTGTGGCGGGGCCGGAGGAGTTTTTCCCGAGGGGGGTGTGACCGTTCCGGACAGAAGGGACAGGGTGGCGGCAAGAAGGCCGAAAAGCAGGGAGAGGTTGAGGAAAAAAGTGAGACGATGGGCCGTGGCGAAGGCTTTAGCCCGCCCCGGATCTCCCGGCATCTGGTCGTGGAGCCGTTTCAGCTCAAGGGCGTGTGGACCAAGGTAGAGTGCCAGCGCTCCCGCAATTGCGAGACCTGCGCCCCATCCCCAGAGAAGGGTTTTCGTGGGGCGCGAGGAGATTCTGGCGAGAAGGAGCAGAAGGGTCGTCTCGACGAGTGCTCCGGTGAAAAGAAGGTGAAAATAGCCGGGGAAGAGGACAGAAACGGCCTCTCCCGCCTTTCCGACTCCGAGGCGGGCGAACAGGGTGGGCGCGACGAACAGGGTCATCAGGAGCGCCCCCCCCGTCAGAAAGACCAGAAGGTATCCGTAGACAAGCCAGAGAATTCGGGGAATCATCACCGATCCTTAAAAGTGAGGGGGGTTGCCGGCGTTTCGTCTGGAAAGCGGCTTTCGAAAAGAATACACCGGCTGACCGTCCAAAGCCAGCGAAGCTCCCGGGTCGCCGATCGGGATGGGCTTGATTTTAATTGTCGGTCAGGATAAAATAAAAAAGATATGCATTTTCATAAAAGCCTATAAAAGGTTTGCGATTCGCGATGCAGCGGATATTTCATTAGCCTGAAGAGTCTGTCATGTCCCAGCAAAATCGTGGTGGCTGGTTCATTGCGAGGATCGGCTTCGAGCTGGTGGCTGTCACGTTTATCTTTGCCGCCGTCGGATATTACCTTGATTCCCTTCTTCGAATGAAAATCTTCCCGGCCCTTTCTCTCGCGGGACTGGTGATCGGCGGTGTGACAGGGTTCTGGCTTGTCTTCCGCGAGATGAACCGGTTGATCGACGACGACAGGAAGAAGGGCTGATCCCCTTAATCCGGTCAGAACACATGTAAATTTTGGAGGCGTGGTTGCAAGGCAATCCTCTGGAGGAATTTTTTCTTCATCCGATCATTCGGCTCCATCTCATGGGTTTCGATATTTCTGTCACCCAGGCGGTGGTTTCCCTTTGGCTGGTTGTCGGAATCACGGCCCTGGCAAGTCTTTATTTTGTCCGTGTGGCGACTCTCGTTCCGGGGCGCTTCCAGACCTCGATGGAGATGCTGTTCGACACGCTGACGACCGTCGTCGACGAGAATCTCGGAGCGGAAAATCGCAAGAAATTTCTTCTTCCTGTCTTCACCCTTTTCCTCTTCGTCTTTCTCAGCAATTTTCTGGGTCTGATTCCGGGTGTCTACACCATCACCTCGCAGATCGTCGTCACCGGCCTCCTCGCTCTTACGGTCTATCTGATCAGCCTTGCGATCGGTTTTGCGAAGCACGGGTTGAAGTTTTTGTCCATCCTCGTTCCGGAGGGAGTTCCTGGCTGGATGATGCCCCTCGTCGTGCCGATCGAGATCATTTCCCAGCTGGCGAGACCGCTTTCCCTGGCCGTTCGTCTTTTCGCAAACATGACGGCGGGACACACCATTCTCTTTGTGCTCCTGAGCCTGACGACATCGCTTGCGATCTATCTCAAGTGGCTTCCTTTCTCGATCTCGGTTGTCCTTTACTTGCTGGAAGTCCTGGTGGCCTTTATCCAGGCTTATATCTTCGCCGTCCTTTCCGCCGTCTATCTGGGGCAGGCGATGAAGTTGAATCACTAACGACAGACTGTTTTCAATCATCGGGAGGATCTTTTTCATGGATGTGCATGCAGCAGCGTTGATCGGTATGGGTGCGGCCGCTATCGGAGTCGCAGGGTCCGGCGCCGGAATCGGCTATATTTTCGGAAAGATGATTGAGGCGGTGGCGCGTCAGCCCGAAATCGAAGGAAGAGTCTCCAAGTACATGTGGCTCGGCTTCGCTCTCTCTGAGGCCGTGGCTCTTTACGCGCTGGTGATTGCCTTCATCATCATGGGTCTCAGGAAGTAGGCCGCATTCAGGATCCGGAGTCCGCCATGCCGGACAAACCGGCTTTGACAAAAGGCCGGACGGATCCCCATCAGGGAATCAAAGGACAGGATCATGCCCCAGTTTGATACGAAATTTTTCCCGTCTCTCGTCTTTTGGTCAGTCGTTTCATTTGCGTTGATGCTTTTCATCATCGGAAAGTATCTCTATCCTTCTCTGACCCGGATCCTCGAGGAGCGCCGGAAAAAAGTCTCGTCGGACCTCGATGCCGCACGTGTCAGCCGTGAGGAGGCCGAACGGCTTCTCGCCGAACAGAGAGCTCTTCTGGAAAAGGCCCGGGCCCAGTCCGACGCCATGATCCGCCAGGCCGAGGAAATGGCGAAGACCCTTCGCGAGGAGCGGGAGAAGGAACTGGCCCAGTCCGTCAAGGCAGAGCTTGAAAAGGCGGCAGCCCAGATCGCGGCGGACAGGGAAAAGATGAAGGCGGAGCTCCGGACTGAAACGGTGACTCTGATCGTGCGAAGCCTCGAGACGCTTCTCGAGGAAAGCCTTTCGGATACGCAGAAGGTCCTTTATATCAACAAGGCGATGAAGGCTCTCGACGAACGGAAGGCCGGCTGATGGGACGGCGCATCGACGAACGTTTTCTGGTGAAATGGGCCGATGCGATCGCGGAGACGGTCCAGGGAGACGAGGGGAAGCTCGATCGGTGGATTGCCCTCCTGGATGCGATGAACGGGATCCGGAAGGTGCGTCCCGCCAGAAGCTTTGCCCTCGATGGGCGCTATTCCCTCGAGGACAAGGTGGGGTTTTTTCGGACAATTTTAAAGGAATCGATGGGGGACGGTCTTCCGGAAAACCTGGACATCTTTCTCGTTCCGCTTCTGAAGGGCGATCTCTGGGGCGGGATATCCTCTCTTGAAAAGGCTCTGCTCGACCGTTTCAATCTTGAGGTCGGGAGGGTCGTTGTTGAAATCCATTCTCCCGCGCCCCTGCAGGGCGATGTTCAGTCGAAAATCCTTGAAGCCCTTCTTCGCTTTGTCAATGAGGGACCCGGGCGCGAGCTTTCCGGATCCGTTCCGCCTGGAAAGCGACTTTCGGTCAAGCCGGTCTGGAAGGTTCGTCCCGAATTGATGGCGGGACTGGAGATCCGGATCGGTTCGAGGGTCTGGGATGCGAGTCTTTCTGCAAGATTGCGGGAGCTTGAGCGGCAGCTGTTGAAGACGGCCTGAGATCCTCTCCCGGCAGGGAGAAGAGCGGGCAAAGGATAAAAGTCCGCCTGGCGGGCGACAATCAATCGAGACGAGGGGGCCTTGAAAAGTTCAGAAATTACCGAAAATCTGATGAAGAACCTGGGAAGCTTCAAGGGCGGCGTGGAAACATCGGACCGCGGAACGATCCTTTCTTCCGGAGACGGAATCCTCCGTATTTCTGGCCTTGAAAAGGCGATGTACGGAGAAATGCTCGAGATTATAAAGGGTGGATCAGCCCTGGTGCTGAATCTCGAGGAGAATGAAATCGGCGCGGTGATCCTTGAAGGCGGGGAAGAGGCCGTGGTCGGAGACGAGGTCCGCACGACAGGAAAGATCATGGAGGTTCCCGTCGGTCCCGGACTGGTTGGCCGTGTGGTGAATCCCATGGGGGAGCCATTGGATGGAAAGGGCCCCGTCAAGGCCGAACTCCATTCCCCCATCGAAAAGATCGCCCCGGGCGTCTCGACGCGGAAATCGGTCTCGGTTCCCCTTCAGACCGGGATCAAATCCATCGACGCCATGATCCCGATCGGACGGGGACAGCGGGAGCTCATCATCGGTGACCGGCAGACCGGCAAGACCACAATCGCCCTCGATACCATCATCAACCAGAAGGGCAACAACGTCGTCTGCATCTATGTCGCCATCGGCCAGAAGGCTTCCAGCGTGGTCAATGTGGTCCGGACCCTCGAGAAACATGGGGCCCTGGAATATACCATCGTCGTCTCCGCCTCCGCGGCCGAACCCGCCGCACTCCAGTATATTGCTCCCTATGCCGGATGCGCCATGGGCGAATACTTCCGGGACCGGGGAATGGACGCCCTCATCGTCTATGACGACCTCACGAAGCATGCCTGGGCCTATCGCCAGATGTCGCTCCTCCTTCGCCGTCCTCCGGGCCGCGAAGCCTATCCCGGGGACGTCTTCTATCTTCATTCCCGTCTCCTCGAGCGTGCCGCCCGTCTGAATGAAAAGAATGGGGGAGGTTCCCTGACCGCACTCCCCATCATCGAGACCCAGGCCGGAGACGTTTCGGCCTTCGTTCCGACCAATGTCATCTCCATTACCGACGGTCAGATCTACCTCGAAACCGACCTGTTCTATTCGGGCATTCGTCCGGCCATCAACCCCGGAATCTCCGTATCCCGGGTGGGGGGAGCCGCCCAGATCAAGGCCATGAAGCAGGTGGCCGGGAAGATGCGTCTCGAGATGGCGCAGTTCCGCGAACTGGCCGCTTTCGCCCAGTTCGCCTCGGATCTCGACAAAACGACGCGGGATCAGATCGAGCGTGGCCTCCGCCTGACCGAGATCCTGAAACAGGGCCATTATTCCCCGCTTCCCGTCGAGAAGCAGATCGCGATCATTTTCGCGGTGACCAATGGGTTCCTCGACGGAATCAAGCCGGACCGGATCGGGACCTTCGAGAAGGAGTTCTTCCTGTATCTCGACAGCCGGAAGGCTGATCTCCTCCGGACTATCCGGGAAGAGAAGGCCTTGTCGGATGCCACGGTTGCCTCGCTCAAGGAAGGCCTGGCCGAATTCACCGCTTCTTTCAACGGATAGCCCATGCCATCGCTGCGTTCGATCAGGGGCCGGATCAAATCGGTCAAAAATACAAGACAGATCACGAAGGCCATGGAGATGGTGGCCTCCGCGAAGATGCGCAAGGCCCAGATGCGCGTTCGGGATACAAGGCCCTACGCCGAGAAAATTCTCGAGCTGATGGTGCGTCTGTCGGCCATCGAATCGCATCGTCCGAACATCTTTTTCAAGACCCGGCCTGTCACGACGATCGGCATCATTCTTGTGACGACCGACCGCGGTCTTTGCGGGCCGATTAACGCAAATGTCTTCCGCCAGGTGAACAAATTCATGGCCGATCGCCCGGGAGCCCGGTTCGAGTTCGTGGTCATCGGGAAGAAAGGCCAGGATTTCGTCCGGAGGAGCGGATACAAGGCGGTCGGGTCCATTTCCGGCGTGAAGGATCGGGGAAAGATTGAAGAGATCCTTCCTGCGACACAGGTTGCGATCGAGGATTTTAAGGAAGGTCGCTGGGACGAAGTCTGGGTTTTTTACACCGAGTTCGTCTCGACCCTTTCACAGAAACCCCGGATGGAAAAGCTCCTTCCCATCGGACCGGATGTGGTGGAGGGTGGAGGAAAAGGCGCCTCCCCTTTTCTGGGGGAATATCTTTACGAGCCGGACACGACGGAGATTCTCGATGTCCTGATTCCCCGCTACTTTGAATCGATCGTCTTCCAGCGGGTCATGGAAAATTTCGCAAGCGAATACAGCGCCCGGATGATGGCGATGCGTAATGCGACCTCCAATGCGAAGGAAGTGATATACCAGATGACCCTGATTTACAACAAGCTTCGTCAGGCGGCGATCACCCGGGAAATCTCCGAAATCGCCTCGGGAGCGGAAGCGGTAAAGCAGGGATAGGCGCAAAAGCCAGGAACATTTTCCCCGGGGTTACGGGCCGGGATGCATGATCGTTGACCAGGAAAAATGAGGAGTGTTCGGAATGCAGACGGGTGAGATTGTTCAGGTGATCGGACCGGTTGTCGATGTCCGCTTTGAGGGGGAACTTCCCGGAACCTATGTGGCTCTCGTGGTTGAAGGCTCGGGACTGATTCTCGAAACCCAGCAGCAGCTGGGGGAGAGCACGGTGCGTACCATCGCCATGGGGACCACCGACGGGTTGGTCCGTGGGGCCAAGGTCACCAGCACGGGAAAACCCATCATGGTTCCGGTCGGCCAAAAGGTCCTCGGGAGGATGATGGATGTCCTGGGTTCCCCGATCGATGACGGAGGACCGATTTCCAACGAACATATGCGGCCCATCCATGTCGATCCTCCCGCATTCGACGAACTGGCCTCCGCGACGGAAGTCTTCGAAACGGGGATCAAGGTGATCGACCTGATCGCGCCCTTCGCGAAGGGCGGAAAAACTGGCCTTTTCGGAGGAGCCGGCGTCGGTAAGACGGTCATCATCATGGAACTCATCCGGAATATCGCCATGGAGCACGGCGGATTTTCGGTCTTCGCCGGTGTGGGGGAGCGGACCCGCGAAGGAAACGACCTCTGGAACGAGATGAACGAATCGAAGGTCATCGACAAGACGAGCCTCGTCTATGGCCAGATGAACGAGCCGCCGGGAGTCCGCCTCCGGGTCGCCCTCACGGGACTGGCCCAGGCCGAATTTTTTCGGGACGAGGAAAATCGCGACGTTCTCTTTTTTGTGGACAACATCTTCCGCTTCACCCTTGCAGGCGCCGAAGTTTCGGCCCTTCTTGGCCGAATGCCCTCCGCCGTGGGGTATCAGCCCACCCTGGCGGTCGAGATGGGACAGCTCCAGGAGCGGATCACCTCCACCAAGAAGGGATCGATCACTTCGGTGCAGGCGGTCTACGTTCCGGCCGACGATCTGACGGATCCGGCACCGGCGACCACCTTTACCCATCTTGATGCCACGGTCGTCCTTTCCCGCCAGATCGCCGAGCTCGGGATCTATCCGGCCGTCGATCCGCTGGATTCGACCTCCCGTATCCTGGATCCCATGATCATCGGGGACGAGCACTACAGCGTGGCGCGTTCGGTTCAGAAGATCCTCCAGAAATACAAGGATCTTCAGGACATCATCGCCATCCTCGGGATGGACGAACTCTCCGAGGACGACAAGCAGATCGTGGCCCGGGCCCGGAAGATCCAGCGCTTCCTTTCCCAGCCCTTCTTCGTTGCCGAGGTCTTCACCGGCTCCCCCGGGAAATACGTGTCGCGGGAAGACACGGTCAAGGGATTCAAGGGAATTGTCGAAGGAAAATACGACCATCTTCCGGAGCAGGCCTTCTATATGGTCGGGACGATCGAGGAGGCTCTTGAAAAGGCCGAGAAGCTCAAGGGAAAGGCCTAGCCATGTCCTTCATGCTGACCCTTGTCACCCAGGAGCGGGAGCTCATCTCCGAAGAGGTGGATTTCGTCAAGGCCAACGGGGTGGACGGCGAATTCGGTGTGCTGACCGGCCATTCCCCCTTCATTTCGCTTCTGGACCCCGGAGAACTCGTCGTTCGAAAGGGAGAATCCCTCTATTCTTATTACGTCAGCGGAGGTGTGGCCGAAGTCCTTCCCAAATCCGTGATCATCCTGGCCAATACCGTCGAGCGCGCGGACGAGATCGATGAGCAGATGGCCAAAAGGGCTCGTCAGAATGCTGAAGAGGCTCTGAAGCAACCTATTTCCGAGATCGAACGCAGGACCTATCTCCTCGAGCTCAAGAGGGAGTCCGTCCGTCTCTCCATTGTTGCCCGCCGCCGCTCCACCCGTCATCCCGGACAGATAACCGAAGAATAGATCGGGGCCAGGATTTTTCGGATCCGGCCCTTTCCTTATCCAGTCGATTTTTCGGTCTCAGAGAGCAATCCTTCCGTCAATTGGCCTTTTCCCGTGATTCTGGTAGGATGAATTCCAGGGGGGAGTCGCAGGGATATGATATACGACTGGATATTTCTCATCGTGGGGGGATTTGGGGCGGTCTACTCCGTGCGTCTTCTCCTTCGCCATGAGCGAAGGGAAAAATGGGTGGCCTACCTTTTTTCCTCCCTTCTCCTTTTCTTCTGGGGTCTCTTTTCCCTCTCTCCCGCCCGCACAGGAATCCTTCGCGTTTTGAACAGCACCTTTCTCGGAAATTCCTGAACCCCTTGCTGGAGGTTGTCGATGGATCATCGGGACAGGGAAAATATTTTGGCCATCATTCTGGCCGGAGGCGAGGGAAAACGTCTTTTTCCGCTTACCGCCGACCGCGTCAAGTCCGCCGTACCCTTCGGGGGAGCCTACCGGATCATTGATTTCGTTCTTTCGAACTTCGTCAATTCAGGCTTCTCGAAGATCAAGGTCCTGACACAGTACAAGTCCCATTCCCTCAACACGCATTTGTCCAGGGGGTGGCGTCTCTCGCCGCTTCTCGACCAGTATATCGATCCGGTGCCCGCCCAGATGCGTACCGGACCACACTGGTTTCAGGGAACGGCCGATGCCGTCTTCCAGAACATGAATCTGATACTCGACGAAAAACCCGACCACGTCTGCATTTTCGGAGGAGATCACATTTTCAAGATGAATATCCGGCAGATGCTGGACCACCATCTTGAGACGGGTGGGGCGGTGACCGTCGCGGCCATTCCCGTCCCGCTCCAGGAGGCCCGGGAGTTCGGGGTCATCCGGACAGAGGGCGATCGCATCCGGGATTTCCTCGAGAAGCCTTCCTCTCCGGAGCCGACGGTTCCGGGAGGATCCACCGCCCTGGCCTCCATGGGGAATTACATCTTCCGGACCAAGGATCTGATCGACGTCCTGAAGGAAGACTCAGAAATTTCCTCCTCCAAACACGATTTCGGCCACAATATCCTTCCCCGTCTCGCGTCGGAGGGGCGGGCCCACATCTACGACTTCAGCCGGAATACCATTCCCGGAATGGAGGATCTGGAGAAAGGCTACTGGAGGGACATCGGAAACATCGACGCCTACTGGAGAGCAAACATGGACCTCGTGTCGGTGACCCCCTCCTTCAACCTTTACAATCCCTACTGGACGATCAGGACCTACCGTCCCCAGGTGCCTCCGGCCAAGTTTGTCTTCGCCGACGAAAAGAACAAACGTGTGGGGGTGGCCACCGATTCGATCGTCTGCGGAGGTTCCATTATCTCGGGAGGACAGATCGACCGGTCGATCCTGTCCCACAATGTCCGTGTCAACAGCTATTCCCATGTCTCCGAATCGGTCATCTTCAACGGGGTCGACATCGGTCGTTACGCCCGCCTGAACCGCTGCATCGTCGAAAAGGACGTGCGGATACCGGCCGATCTCCGTATCGGGTATTCCCACGATGAGGACAGGAAATTCTTTTTTGTCTCCCCGGGGGGCATCGTCGTGGTCACCCATGAGGGAATCGAGCACTGGATCCGTGAAAACAGGGAGTGAGTCTTCTCTCCGGAAGGACTACGTTTGAACGCAAATATCCTTTTTGTATGGCACATGCATCAGCCGTCGTATTTCGATCCCCTGACCAATGAGATGGTCCTCCCCTGGGTCCGTCTTCACGGGGTCCGTGGATATTACGACATTCCCCACATAGCGGGACTGTTTCCCAAAATACGGCAGACCGTGAATATTGTTCCGATTCTCCTCGACCAGATTCTGGCCCTTTCGGAGGGTCAGGTGGTCGATTCCTACCAGGAGCTCTCTTTAAAGCCGGCTTCGGAACTCGACAACGGGGACAAGATCTTTCTGGCGCGGAACTTCTTTTCCTGCGCTTACGAGACCATGATCAAACCCTATCCCCGGTACCTCTTCCTCTGGCAGAAGGTTCAGTCCCGGCAACCCACCAAGGACGCGGATTTCGGTCGTATCGTCAACCAGATGAACACCCAGGACTTTCTCGATCTCCAGATGTGGTTCAACCTCACCTGGTTCGGGTATGCAGCCCGGGCTCGCCATCCGGAGGTCGAGCAGTGGATCGGACAGGGAGCGAACTTTACCGAAGCGGACAAGAAGGCCCTCTTCGACCTTCAGAGGGAGATCCTCAAGGAGCTGGTGCCCCTCTATCGATCCCTCGCCAGGGAAGGTCGGATTGAGATTTCGACCTCACCCTACTTTCACCCCATTCTTCCGCTTCTCATCTCGTCGAAGACGGCCCGTCGCGCCCACCCCAACCTTTCGCTTCCGGAAGAGTTCGCCTATCCGGAGGATGCCGTCCTCCAGATAGAGAGCGCTCTCAACCGCCATGAGGAGATTTTCGGGATGCGTCCCAAGGGCATGTGGCCTTCCGAAGGGTCAGTCTCTCCGGAGGTGGTTCAGATGGCAAAGGGGGCGGGTCTCGAATGGATGGCCTCGGACGAGGACATTCTTTTCATTTCCCGGGACATGGCCCATCTCACGGAGGGAAGTCTCTACGAACCCTACGAGGTTTCAGTCGACGGGGCGAAAGTGAAGATGGTCTTTCGCGACCGGAACCTCTCGGACCGGATCGGGTTCGCCTATGCCCGGTACAACGGAACGGAGGCGGCCTCCGACCTTCTCGGTCTCATGGAACAGATCGCCAAGCGGGAGGACGCCTCCGGCCGTCCGGCCACCATTCCGATCATCCTCGACGGGGAAAATCCATGGGAAGCCTATGCCGACGGCGGATTCCACTTTCTGAAAACTCTTTTCGAACGGCTTTCCTCCCATGCCTTCCTTCGGACGGAAACCGTTTCGGGAGCCCTGGCGAAGACGCCCTCCCGTCCGATCGACCGCCTGGCGACCGGTTCGTGGATCAACCACGATTTCCGCATCTGGATCGGCCATCCCGAGGACAACAAGGGATGGAGCTTTCTGCGGGAGACTCGACGGGCCTTCGAAGAGGTCGTCAAGGGAGAGACGGGGAAGAAGATCCCTCCGGAGGCGGTGGAACGGGCGAGGCGTGAACTCTTCGCGGCCGAGGGATCGGACTGGTTCTGGTGGTACGGGGACGAGTTCAAGAGCCTTCAGTCTTCGGAGTTCGACCGGCTCTTCCGGGTCCACCAGCAGAATGTCTACCGGATCCTGGGCCTCTCCCCTCCCATTCTGCTGAACGAGCCGATCCGGGAGACGGACCTGGTGGCCGGGACCACCCTTCCCGTGGACTTCATACGGCCGGTGATCGACGGAGAGGTGACCCATTATTTCGAGTGGACGGGGGCCGGTTTCTTTGACAACCACAAGCTTCAGGGATCGATGTATCTCCGGGATTCCCCCCTGGCGGCGGTCTACTATGGCTTCGACGAGGAGACCCTGTACATCCGGGTCGACTTCGACGAGAACTACCGACTGGAGGAAAAGGCCCAGGCCGCGCTCGCCATCCGTTTTCTCGACCACCGCGAATCGGCCATCCGGTGTCCACTTGTTCCGGGAACGACGGAGATTCCCCTCGAAGGCGCGGAGGGGGGAAAGGTCCGCTGGGGATTTCGGAAAATAGGGGAGGTCGCCATTCCCTGCCGGCTTCTGAGCCTCGAGCCCGGAGAGTGGGTCGGGGCCCTGATCGAGCTTTACGAGGGGGAGACGATGGTGGACCAGTGTCCCCGGGGACACACCCTTTCGATCCAGATTCCCGACGACCAGTTTGTCAAATCGATCTGGAGGCTGTGAGATGGAGTTCTGGAAGGGAATGCCGGAGAAGGACCGCCGCGCGACAATGGTGTTCGTCCTTCACAATCATCAGCCGGCTGGGAACTTTGCCCATGTGTTCAGGGAATCATTCGACCGCTGTTACCGTCCGACCCTCGATCTCCTGTGGCAATACCCCGACCTGCATGCGTCGCTCCATTACACGGGTCCCCTCCTCGAATGGATCGAGGTGAACGAGCCGGGATTCCTCGATCTCCTCCGGAAAATGGTGGAGCGGGGACAGGTCGAGGTCATCGGGGGGGGATTCTACGAACCGATTTTCTGCTGGCTCCGGTCGGCGGACCAGAGGCGGCAGGTCGATCTGATGCGGCGCCATCTCGAAGGGAGGCTGGGAGGATCGGGAGGGGGGTTCTGGCTGGCGGAGCGGGTGTGGGAAACCGATCTGCCGGCAAGACTCGTCCCTCTGGGGCTTTCCTACGCGCCCCTGGATGACCATCACTTCCACCTGGCCGGCTTTGCCGACGAGGATTTGCATGGTTACTATACCGTCTCCTGGGAGGGAATGCCTCTCCGGATCTTTCCCATTTCCAAGGACCTCCGGTATCTGATCCCCTTCCGGCCGGTCGACCAGCTTCTGGCTTTTCTCGACCGCCGGGCCCGGGGCGGACGGATTCTGACCTATGCCGACGACGGGGAAAAGTTCGGGATCTGGCCCGAGACCTATCGCTGGGTCTGGGAAGAAAAATACCTCGAGCATCTTTTTGCCATGCTTTCAGGACAGTCGGGTTGGCTGCGCGTGGCCTCCATGGGGGAGGTGGTGGCCGATTGCGGTCCCACGGGATTGGCCGTGCTGCCCAACGCATCCTACACCGAAATGATGGAATGGGCCCTTCCCGCCCGCACAAGCCATGTTTTTCACGAGTGGGCCCTGAAGTGGGAGCGGGAGGGGTCCGATCCCGACTTGAGGGTTCTCTTCCGTGGGGGGATATTCGAGAATTTCCTGATCAAATACCCCGATGTCCATCGCCTCTACCATCGGATGCTCCTGACCGGAGAGTTTCTCCGGGAAGGGTTTCCGGACGCGGAGCCCTCCGACAGCGTGGTCGCTCCCTACCTGAAGGCCCAGGGGAATGACGTTTACTGGCACGGTCTTTTCGGGGGCGTCTATCTGTCCAATCTCCGGCATGAGGCTTACGCCAACCTTCTCCTGACCGAACGGCTCCTCGAGGGGGAGGGGAGGCTCCCTGTTCCCGCGATTCTTTCCGGGGACTTCGATGCCGACGGGGTTCCGGATTTTTTTGTGCGTCAGAAGGGATACAATCTCTGGATCACGCCCCATTATGGGGGGAGCGTGCTCGAATGGGACGACCGGACCACCGGATTTCACCTGACCAACACGCTGACCCGCCAGGAAGAGGCCTACCACATCCGCCACCGGGAAGAGCGGAAGAAGTCGGAAGGGGCGGCGTCCGGGGAGGCCGGCATCGCCTCGATCCACGACCGCCCGGTGGGGGACGATCTTCATGTCCTGGAAGGGATCGTCTACGACCGTCGTCCCCGCCGGGCCTTCGCCGAAGGATTCGCGCCTCTCGGGGCTCCCGCCCCGGGCCTCCTCGACGGATCGGTCCTGACGCCGGATCTGGGTCGGACCCCCTACCGGGTTCTTGCTGCTCCCGACGGGGATCTTCGTCTGGAAGGAAGGGGGGAGCTCGCGGGAGTTCCCTTCGTCCTGTCGAAGTCCTACCGGTTTCTCGAGAAGAGCTTCTCCGTCGCATGGACCCTGTCCGCGCCCGAACGTCCGGAGTTCCCGGACGGCTGGCGGGAGTTTGCTCTTTATGTGGAGTTGCCTCTGACGATGCTGGCCGGACATGATGCCGGACGCACGATCCGGGTGGAGGGACGAACGGATCCGTTTCTTTGGGACGAACCCTGGGAACACGGGGAGGTAGGGTGGTACAGCGGAGAGGATTCCTGGTCGAAGACCGCCTTTTTGGCCGAGCTCGCCGGGGTCGCCCGACTCGTTCACGCGCCGATCGAGACAGTCTCGCTTTCGGAGTCGGGGCTTGAACGAACCTTCCAGGGAACCCTTTTCATCCACGCGCTTCCTCTCGAACGACTGTTCGGGGGAGAGGCCCGGATCACGATCGTGACGGGCCATGACACGAGGAGCTTGCCGCATGCCTGATCTCAGAAAGGATCCCATCGTCGGCCGCTGGGTGATCATTTCGACTGCCCGAAGCCGGCGTCCGGTCGACTACAAGACCTTCAAGAACGAATACCGCTACCAGGTGTGCCCCCTTTGCGCCGGTCAGGAGGACAAGACCCCTCCCGAGGTTCTGGCCTACCGGATACAGGGGAGCCTTCCGAACTCTCCGGGCTGGACTCTCCGGGTCGTTCCCAACAAGTTTCCGGCCCTCATGGTCGAGGGCAGTCTCGACCGGGAAGGGGTCGGCCTCTACGACAAGATGAACGGGATCGGGGCCCACGAGGTGGTCATCGAAACCCCCGAGCACCGTAAGACGCTGGCGAATTTTTCGGAGAAGGAGTTCGAGGATGTCCTCTGGGCCTACCGGGACAGGATTCTCGATCTGAAGAAGGACGCCCGCTTCCGGTACATCATGATCTTCAAGAATTACGGGGAGCCGGCCGGCGCCTCCCTCGAGCACAGCCACAGCCAGCTTATCGCCCTTCCCGTCATTCCGACGGTGGTGATCGAGGAGATGGTCGGAGCCAAGACCCATTTCGAGGAGAAGGAGCGGTGCATTTTCTGCGACATCATCCGACAGGAGGTCATGGATGGCTCCCGTCTTGTCGCGGAAAACCAGGAGTTCGTGGCGATTACGCCCTTCGCGTCCCGGTTCCCGTTCGAAGTCTGGATTCTCCCCAAGCGCCACGCCGCCTCATTCCAGGAGGGTCAGAAGTCCCAGTACGAGGCCCTGGCCAAAATTTTTCTCGATGTGCTGAGACGTCTCAACAAGGCGCTCATGAACCCTCCCTACAACTTCATCCTCCACACCGCTCCGCTCCAGGACAAGGGGTCGGAGGATTATTACCACTGGCATTTCGAGATCATGCCCACGCTCACACAGGTGGCCGGCTTCGAGTGGGGGACCGGGTTTTACATCAATCCGACCCCCCCGGAGGAGGCGGCCCAGTTTTTGAGGGAGATTACGCTTTCCTGAAATGGATACGGCCGATGACGGCCCGGAAAAGCCCGGCTCTGGCAAAAACAGGAACCAATCCCAGGAGGAGGAAAGACATGGTGCAGGAAGCGTTGAGCGAATGGCAGAAAAGGTACCGTTATGTGGCGGAGTTTTCCGGATCCGTTCCGGAAGTGACCGATCTTCCCCGTCTCCGGAAGGACTACCTCGAGGCGCTGGTGGAAGATCTCGTCTTCCATCCGGAGGGGACAGTCAGGGGGCAGGCCTTTCGGCTGATCCGGGCCGGGTTTTCGAAGTCCGGGGCCACGATGGCCTCGATCGAACCTCTCTATCGGGCCATCGGCCGGGGGGAGACCGGAGGATTCACCGTTCCGGCCATCAATATCCGGGGACTCACCTACCTCACCGTGCGCCGGGTCCTGCGGGCCATGCGCGCCATCGACGGGGGACCCGTCATCTTCGAGCTCGCCAAGAGCGAGATCGGCTATTCCTTCCAGCGTCCGATGGAATATGCGGGCCTCGTCATGGCGGGAGCGCTGGCCGAAGGGCATGTCGGTCCGGTCTTCGTCCAGGGGGACCATTACCAGTTCAACGCGAAGAGCTATGCCAAGGATCCCGCAGGCGAAATCGAGGGCCTCAAGAAGCTCATCCAGGAGTCGGTCGACGCCGGCTACCGCAACATCGACATCGACGCCTCGACCCTGGTCACCCTCGCCCCTCCCGATCTTCGTGACCAGCAGAGGGAAAACGGCCGGATGACCGCCCTGCTGACCCACTTCATCCGACAGATCACCCCCGACGGGTCGCGCGCTCCCGTGTCGGTGGGAGGCGAGATCGGGGAGGTCGGCAAAGACAATTCCACGCCGGAGGAACTCGACGCCTTCATGGAGGTCTATGCCGAGGAACTCGCCCGCCTCGATTCCCGGGACGTGCCGATCAGCAAGATCAGCGTCCAGACCGGGACCTCCCATGGCGGCGTTCCCCTCCCCGACGGGCGCATCGCTCCGGTGAAGCTCGATTTCGCCACCCTCGAGGCGCTCGGTGAGCGGGCCAGGAGCCGCTACCACATGGGAGGGGCGGTCCAGCACGGGGCCTCGACCCTCCCGGACGATCTTTTCGATCATTTTCCCCGGGTGAAGACCCTGGAAATCCATCTGGCCACCGGGTTCCAGAATGCCGTCTTCGATCATCCGGCCTTTCCGGCGGCCCTCAAAAAAGAAATGGAGGCCTTCATGACGAAGGAGTTTGCCGGAGAACGCAAGGCGGGGGAGACGGAGGAGCAGTTTTTCTACAAGAACCGGAAGCGCACCTACGGCCCCTTCAAGAAGGCGCTCTGCTCCCTTCCGGAGAAGGTCCTCGATCCGATCATGGACGACCTCGAGGCCCGGTTCGTCACGCTCTTCAAAAAGCTCGGGCTCTCCGGAACGTCGACAGTCCTCGGGAAGTACTTCGAGCCATGACCCCGCGTTCCGCACCCGATTCCTACGGGTCCTGTCCCTGCGACAGCGGAAAAAAGTGGAAATTCCGTTGTCCGGTTCATGCCGTCCTCCAGGCGAAGTCATCTCCGGCGGATATCGTCCTGAGGCTCGAACGCATGCGTTCCTGGGGTGAAGCAGGGAACTCGACCTTTGAGCCTGTTCCCTACGAAGAGATGCGGAGTCTTGTTTCCGGGGCGATTCCCTGCGCCGCCCGATTTGGGCAGATTCCTCACCATGCCTGGAATTCTGTCGCGCCGATGCTCGAGCCCGGACGGCTCTGGAAAATCGGTTCAAGTTCGGATACGGAGGGAAACCTCTCTGCGCATCCGGTCCCTATGGCGACCGCAGGAGGATCCAGGCCAGGCTCCGGATCGAAAAACAGCTGTTCCCCGAGTATGTGACCGGATTTCCCGGAGAGACAAAATCCGTCGAATCATAGGCCCGCCGGCTCCGGATCGGTCGGGCCGACAAGAGTAAGGAGGACCACCATGTCCGATAAGAAGGGCAATCTCGTCTTTGTCCTGCATGCGCATCTTCCCTACGTCCGCCACCCGGAGCACGAAATCTTCCTCGAGGAGAACTGGTTTTTCGAGGGGCTGATCGAGACCTATCTGCCTCTTCTGGCCATGTTCGACCGCTTGAATCGGGACGGCGTCCCCTTCCGGATCACCATGACCCTCTCCCCGACACTCGTCTCCATGATGGAGGATCCTCTCCTGATGGGACGGTTTGAAAAACGTCTCTCCATCCTTCGGGATCTTTCGGAAAGGGAGGTGATCCGGACCCGCGGAACGGAGTTCGAGGGAGTGGCCCGATTTTACAGGGACCATCTCGAATTTCTCGAGCGGGTCTACCGGCAGGATCTTGGCCGGAATCTTCCCGGAGCCTTTCGGCGCCATATGGAGTCGGGGTCTCTCGAGGGGATCACCTGCGGGGCGACGCATGGCTTCCTGCCATTTCTTCAGGAAGTTCCGGGATCGGCGGAGGCCCAGGTCAGGGTCGGCGTTTCGACCTTCCGTCGGGTCTTCGGGCGGGCCCCCCAGGGAATCTGGCTTCCGGAATGCGCCTATTACGAAGGACTCGACCGGATCCTCCGGAAGGAAGGACTCCGCTTCTTCTTCATGGAGGCCCATGGGCTCCTCTACGCCGACCCGAGGCCTCCGGCCGGGGTCTACGCTCCCCTGGTGACGCCTTCGGGCGTCTGGGCCTTCGGGCGCGATCCGGAATCCTCCCGCCAGGTATGGAGCGCCAAGGAAGGATATCCCGGGGATTTTGCCTACCGCGACTTCTACCGGGACATCGGCTACGACCTCGACTACGACTATGTGCGGCCCTATCTCCATACGGACGGTCCACGGGGGATGACCGGCCTCAAGTACCACCGGATTACCGGCCCGACCGACCAGAAGGAGGTCTACAATCCGGCCTGGGCCCAGGATAGGGTCAGGGCCCACGCCCGGGACTTCGTCGAGCGGAGGAAGGCCCAGATCGAGGGCCTCGCCGGGGCTCTCGATATCCCGCCGACTGTCGTATGCCCTTATGACGCCGAACTCTTCGGCCACTGGTGGTTCGAGGGGGTCAATTTTCTCGAGGAGGTCTTTCGGAATGTCGCCACCCAGAAAACGGTCGAGGTCCACACCCCCGTGGAGCTCGTGCGCGCCGGAATCCCGGCATCAGAGGGGGCTCCGGAGCCATCGTCATGGGGGGAGAACGGCTACTACGAATTCTGGATGAACGGAACGAACGACTGGATCTATCCGCCTCTTTTCGAGGCGGCCAGGGAGATGGCCCGCCTGTCGGAAAGGGCCGGGGAATACCGGGGACGCGAGCGGGAGATCGCAAATCAGATGGGTCGGGAACTCCTTCTGGCCCAGAGTTCGGACTGGCCCTTCATCATGACCTCGAAAACGATGGTCGAATACGCCGTTGACCGCCTGAAGGGCCACATCTACCAGTTCTGGGCCCTCAGGGAGATGCTGGTCTCCGGCCGGTTCCGGGAGGATGTTTTTCGGGAGCTTCGGGACCGAAACGCGCTCTTTCCCGACCTCGACATGTCGGTCTTTCTCCCGATGGGCTGACGGAAGGCAGCAAGATCCTGCCGGGGTGATTTCCGGGCTTTCCTAACGCTTTTCGGCCATGAAGGCCTTGAACCGTTCGAGTTCCTCCAGGGCTCCCTGAAATTCCTCGAGATCGCTCATGAAGGGCCGGATCTTCTCCATTTCCTCCATGAAGCTCCGGAACCGTTCCATCTCGGCCATGAGGGCCTTCATGCGGTCCTGTTCGGAGACGAACACCGCCCGGAAACGGTCCATTTCCGCCAGAAGGAGCTTGAACTTCTCGACCTCGGCCATGAAGGACCGGAAGCGCTCCATCTCGACCGTCAGGGCTTTGAAGCGGTCGAGGTCGTTCATCGAGGGCCGGACATAAAAAAGTTGTGTCATGAAGGATCGGAATTTTTCGAGCGTCGAGGCGGTCTTTCCGGGTTCCATCAATTTCTCCGTTAACTAGAAGTTAATAATTTTTTATTATCATGCATGAAATTTCTGGTGACAAGAAAACTAAACGACCACCGGAAAAAAATTATTTTTTTCATTCCTGCAGTCCATGGAGCTCTTTTCAATAAAAAGGATACACCAATATTTTTGATTGTCCAAGAGGATCGAACCGGCTGGAACGGATTTGACGGCACGATTCGAAGAGGCGGAAAAAGGTGATCCGGATCCTTCCCCCGTTGTCGGCCCTATCGGTGGTCCTTCTGATGCTCCCGGGCTGCATCACGACCCCCGTTTCCTCCCGCCCCTCTCAAAAAGCTCCGGTGACGTCTCCACCACCCGCGCCATTGCCGGCGTTCGTGCCGTCGCAAAAAAGACCCCTTCCCCCCGCTCCCGCCTCCGTTGGGCTCTCTCCTTCTCCCTGCCGTTCCGTCCTCCTGTCCTCTTCCGCTTCGCGTCTGTCCTTCGTCATGACCGGCCATGGGGACCTCGAAAAGACCCGCCCCCGAAAGGTCGTCCTGGATCTGGCGGAAAAGGACGCCCTCGCGCGGGTTGAAGGCTGCGCGGAGCCAAACAAGGGTCTGTCGCTCTTCTACGACCGGACCTGGGTTCCGGATCCCCGCGATCCCGGGAGGATCTCCCGGCTGATCCGGAGGGCCCTGGTTCCCCGTCCCCATTTCCGGACCGTCTCCGAAGCCTGCCAGGAGGAGGGAGACAGGCAATCCTGCCAGGTGACGATCGAGGGAACTCTTCGGGCCGTTCGGCAGGATTCCCGCTTCCGGATTCTCTCCGCGGGACCGGGGAGGGCGGGTCCGTTCCGGGAGGGGGATTCGATGAAGATCCGGTTTTCCCTGACCAAAAACGGGTGGGTCTTTCTCTTCGACGTGGACCGGAAACGGGGGGCGAGGCTTCTCTTTCCGGGAGCTCCGTTTCCGGATGAGAACAATCGGATTCTGTCCGGGAAGTCCTTCGTCTTTCCTCCGGAGAGCCAGACGGCGATCCGGCTTGTCGCCGCCCTTCCCCCCGGACTCGTCAAAAAGATCGGTCATCTCTGGGTCATCGCACTGCGGAGGCCCGACTGGCCGGAGCTTTCGGTTCTCGCTCAAGGAAAGCCGGACGGGAGCGGGAGGATCTCCTCTGAAAATTTCTTTGCGAAGATTCTCCCGTCGCTCGGGACGAGGACGCCTCCGGGAGGCTGGACCCTGAGGGTTATTCCCTATGAGGTTCTTCAGGAGAAGGGGATGCCGCCGCCGCAAAAGACGCACCACTTCCGTCCCTGATACAGGATGCTCTTCCGCTGCGGAGCAGGGATGGCCGGAGGTCCCGAACGAGAGAAGGGAGTCGGGCGGGATCCGTTCTGGACTTAAGAAAAAGGCTGTGCTATAGTCCGGTGAGTTTGAGGGGTCCGTAAAGAGACGGTTTTATGACCGCGATAAGAATTTCTTGAGACAATTCGGACAGCGGATCTGCTAGGATGGCACGGCGATGGTGGGAAACACCATCGGATGACGGACGGAGAGAAGAGGAAAAATTCGGGGGGAGGCCGGTTTATCCGGTTTCGTGACAAATACTATTTTCATAGATTATGAAAGCTTTCATGGTGCATGAAATGTTTCATAGGCTATGAAAGCGACTGAAAGTTGGCTGTGAGACTGACGTTTTCCAGAAAAAAGCGCATTTTTCTCGGAGGTCTGCTTCTTCTCGTTCTGATCTCCGGTTTTTTCTATATCTCCCGCAGGCCGGCTTCCGTTTCTTCCCGTTCCACCCTCGAAAAAACCGCGCTTCCCTACGACCCATCCCGCTTTCGCCTTGGTCATGTCCGGTATCGCCACTTCGAACTCTGGACGACGATTCCCGGGGTGATCCACGGTTTCCGGAAGGCGATCGTCTACGGGCACGTTCCGGGGTATCTCAAGTTTCTGAATGTCGACAAGGGAGACTGGGTCACCCGGGGCCAGGTCCTGGGATACATCTACGACCCGGAGCTCTACCAGAGCTGGCAGCGGGCTCTGGCCGAGGCCGAAATCGCCCATATCACCTTCCTTAGAAAATATCGGGTCTGGAAGGACGACCATCGGGTCATCTCGCTTCAGCGGGTCCAGATGGCCGAGGCAAAGTGGAAGGAGCGCGAGGCCCAGTCCCGGTACTACCGCTCCCTCGTCCGCTACAAGACGATCGTCGCCCCCTTCAGCGGCATCGTCACCCATCGCTATGTGGATCCCTGGAATCTCGTCTCGCGGGGAACGGGAGGGACCACTCCCGCTCTCCCCATCATCAAGATCGAGGACGTCGACGAGATGCGCCTCTATATCGGCGTTCCCGAACGCTTCGTCCGGTTCGTCAAGAGGGGCCTGCCAACCGAACTCCGGGCCCAGGGCCTTCCGGGCCAGGTCTTCACGGCGCGTGTCACGCGGTACGCCTTCCGGCTCAATCCGGAGACCCGCACGATGCGGACCGAGATCGACGCCGACAATCCCCGCCATCTCCTTCAGCCGGGGATGTTCGTGGACGCCCGCATCCGCCTTCATGTCTATCCCCACGTCCTCTCCGTCCATCACATGGCGGTGATCGAGGAACGCCACGGAAACTTCGTCTATGTCCTCCGGCAGGGGAAGAAGGTCAAGCTTCCGGTGGTGGTCGGTATCCGGAACGGGGATTACACCGAGATCCTCCAGGGACTCGACGGATCCGAGACGGTCCTCGTGAAGCTGTACAAAACGATCTACTGAGACGGGACGGGCGCGTTCACGTCCCACACCAGGAAAGGGGAGCCGTTTCATGTTTCTCGTCAGGATGTCGCTCAAGAGCCCCTATTCGATCATCGCGATGGCGCTGGCCATCGTTCTGCTGGGAGCCCAGAGCCTCTCCTCCATGAACGTCTCCATTCTCCCTCGGATTCCTCTTCCCATCGTCGAGGTGCTTACCGTCTTCCCGGGAATGAACGTCTACAACACCGAGATGGACATCACCGAGCAGATGGAGCGCATCATCCTCCAGGCCCCCTACATCCGGTCGATCAAATCGGAAAGCCTGGTCGGCATCAGCATGATCCAGATCCGCTTCCGCTCGACCTATTCGCTCTCCGCCGGGGTCTCGATGGTGACCTCGCTCGTCTACTCGTCGATGAAATACCTGCCTCCGGGCATCTTTCCCCCGATCATCATCCCGTTCGGCATCTCGGCCATCCCCATCGCCGATCTGGTCCTCTCCTCGAAGGAACTGACCCAGATGCAGATGTTCGACCTCGGATACTTCAACGTCCGCTCCCAGATGGGGACGATCCCCGGGGTGGCGGCCCCCCCCGTTTTCGGAGGATTGTCTCGCCAGATCCAGGTCTACACCAACAACACCGCCCTCCTGGCCCGGGGACTCACGATCTGGGACGTGGTCAATGCCCTGAACCGCCAGAACATCGTCTGGCCGGCGGGGTTCGCCAAGATCGGGGACATGAGCTACAATGTTTTCGTAAACGCCCTTCTGGGACCGGTCAAGACGATCGGGGACGTTCCGGTCAAGGTCGAGCACGGGCAGCCCGTCTACATCAAGGATGTCGCCACCGCCAAGGACTCCTACCGCATCCAGACCAATCCCGTCCGGGTCGACGGGCGGAAATCCGTCTACATCCCGGTCTTAAAGCAGGAGGGCGCCAACACCGTCAAGGTGATCGACGCGACGAGAGCCGCGATCAAGACCTTCTACGGGTTGCCGAAAAGCCTCGACATTTCGCTCGTCTTCGACCAGTCGGTCTACATCCGGGACTCGGTCGCCTCCCTCGAGCGCGAAGGGATCGTCGGCATCCTGCTGACGGCCGCCATGATCCTGATCTTTTTGGGAAACGTCCGCTCCACCCTCATCATCACGACCTCCATTCCGCTCTCCCTTCTGGTGGGCTTCGTCATGCTGAACGCCACCGGCCAGACGATCAACATCATGACGCTGGGGGGGCTGGCGCTCGCCATCGGCCGGCTGGTGGACGACGCCATCGTGGTCCTCGAGAACACCAACCGACATCTCGAGATGGGGAAGGCCCCTTCCCAGGCCGCGCTCGACGGAGCCGGAGAAGTCGCCATGCCGGTCCTGGCCTCGACGATCGCCACGATGATCGTCTTCTCCCCCGTGCTCTTCCTCCTGGGCAAGGGAAAGTACCTCTTCACGCCGCTCGCCGCGGCCGTCGCCTACTCCATGCTGGCCTCCTACTTCGTCTCCATGACCCTGGTGCCGGTTCTCTCGGCGTGGTTTCTGAAGCCGGAGTCGGCCTACAAGAACAGCCGGTCGCTTTTCCGGCGGGGGGTGAACCGCTTCAACGAAATCTTCGACCGCTTCCGGAAGACCTACCGGAACTACCTGAAGATCGCCCTTCACCACCGGGGGCCGGTCTCGATCCTGATCTTCCTGGCTTTCGTCGGCTCTTTTTTCCTTTTTGCCCGGATCGGCTCCGAGTACTTTCCCCCCGACGACACCGGGGCCTTCATCATCCAGATGCGGATGCCGGACGGGGCCCGGATCGAATACACCGATGCCATCAGCGCCCGGGTCGATGCCGCGATCAGACGGATCATTCCGGCCAAGGACATCGTCCACATCGTGATCAACGAAGGGGTCCGGCCCGGCTGGGACGCCATGTACACCACCAATCTCTGGAGCCACATGGCCTTCGTCCTGGTCCAGCTCAACCCCTCGAACGAGCGCAAGCGCTCGATGTGGGACTTCCAGCGCGAGCTCCGGCCCTACCTGGTCTCCCATTTTCCCAACGTGGAGTTCTACTTCGAGTCCTCCTCCATCATCACCCAGATCCTGGCCGGCTCCGGAGAGGCGCCGATCGACATCCAGCTCCTGGGCCCCTCCTACCGCAAGCTGGGGGATATCGCCCACAAGATCGTGGACCATATCCGGACCATTCCCGGAACCACCGACGTCCGGCTCAAGCAGAACATCCACTATCCCTCGATGTTCATCGACGTGGACCGGAGCAAGGCCCAGTTCCTGGGAGTCTCCGAGCTCGACGTGGAGCGGAACGTCATCACGAGCCTCGTGACGGACGTCGCGATCGGGGAAAATTTCTGGA
>JAKBXW010000018.1 GCA_021840555.1 Nitrospirota bacterium | reverse complement strand
CCTTCCTTGGCCGAGATGAGAATGGCTCCCGAGGCTTCGAGACCGACGGCCTCCTCGATCTGCTCGCGCGTCCGGGGGATGTCGGCTCCGGGAAGATCAATCTTGTTGATGACGGGTATCATGTGAACATTGTTTTCGAGAGCCAGATAGGCGTTTGCAATCGTCTGGGCCTCGACTCCCTGGGAGGCGTCGACCACAAGGAGGGCCCCTTCGCAGGCGGCGAGCGACCGGGACACCTCATAGGTGAAGTCGACATGGCCCGGAGTGTCGATCAGGTTGAGGAGGTAGTCCTTGCCGTCCCTGGCCCTGTAGTTCAGGCGGACATTGTGGGCCTTTATGGTGATGCCGCGTTCCCGTTCCAGGTCCATCGCATCCAGGATCTGTTCACGGGATTCTCTTTTCGTGACGGCCCCTGTCAGGTCGAGCAGACGGTCGGCCAGGGTGGATTTCCCATGGTCGATATGGGCAATGATGCAGAAGTTGCGGATTCGCTCGATCGGATAGTCCAAAAACAATAGCCCTTCTGTCTGGGCGTGCTCAAAACCCAGGATAGCATGTCAGCGGTGAAGGAGACGGTCGGGCGAATTTGTCGGGCCCGCGCTCCGGGGGAGGATGATGCCGGATTTTTTGAAAAAACCAAAAAATCTTCACATCGTTCCTATATTAACAGAGGGCCCCCCACGGTTCAAGAAAGCCTTCGCCCGACTCCTCTTTCGCACGCCTGAAAAATGCGATCGGAAAGACTGGAATTTGGACCCCGATTCGGGAGAACCATCACTCCCTTTTTCAGGAATCCTTGCGCTTCATGGGGCAGGTGTTGATTCCCAGGAGGGCGTACAATCCGCAAAATCCGACAATCCCTGTTGCCAGAGGGAGAATCCCCACCCATCCCCACGGGGTCTTCGGTCCCACGTATACAAGGGAAATGAGAGCCAGCCCCAGCAAAATCCTGACCGCGCGATCGATCGTGCCTTCATTCACTTTCATTTTTTCCTCCTTGGATTTCGGGACTCCTGAAAATGTCCCTCCGGCCACACCCGGATTCGCATCCCCCGGCAAATCGATACGGTGACCGGTCTCAATCTGATTATACTCCCGCCCCGTTGTTGCGCAACGAAAGAAGCTGGTTCAAGAACCTGTTGCTGAGGGACAGATGTCGGAGAGAACGCATCGTGTGCAGAGGGGGTTTTTGGCAAGGCAGACGTAGCGTCCGTGGAGAAGGAGGCGCGAGGCGGTTTCAATCCAGAGATTCTGGGGAAGCAATTCTGCGAGCCTCCGCTCGATTTTCTCGGGGTCATTCGATCGAGTCCATCCGAGTCTTCGACAGACGCGCCCCACATGGGTGTCGATAAAGATCGCCGGTTTGTGGAAGGCATGGGCCAGGACCACGCTGGCGGTTTTTCGCCCGACTCCCGGAAGGGTCACGAGTTCTTCCAGTGTGTCGGGAACCGTTCCGGAAAAGCTTTGAAGGAGGGACTGGGCGAGTTCACGGATGTGGAGGGCCTTTCGCCGGAAGAATCCGGTGGGTCTCAGGATCTCCTCCAGGTCGGAGAGTTTGGCCTTCGCGAGAGAGCGTGGGTCGGGATAGAGGCGGAAGAGGGCGGGAGTCACCCGATTGACGGTCTTGTCGGTCGTTTGTGCCGACAGGACCGTGGCGACGAGAAGCTCGAAGGGGTTTCGATAATCGAGCTCCATCCCGGGGTCAGGGATGGAGAGCGCCAGCCTTTTCAGGACCTCTTCGACGGGGGCGGGGGGTGTCAAGGGAGATCGTCCCATGGATGGCGGTCTTGCCCGGACTCGAAAAGTTCGACCATGGTCAGCACCCATTCGGCATGGCTCCATGTGAGGGGGGAGGCGGACAGGGATTTCATCGTTTCCGGGTGGTACTGCTCCGCCAGCATTCCGTTTTTTCCGGCCCGTGCCACCACCCAGTCGAGAAGGGATCGGATCCGGTCGGAATGGATTGGATCGGGCGTGGTCCGGATAAGCCATCTTAGCTTCCAGAGGGTCGATATGATCCAGGGATTGCCAGGATGGGAGGGATCCTCACGGTAGTAGGGATCGTTCCTGTAGCGGATGACCCCTCCCGCCCCTCCCTGGGACAGGGTCTCGAAGAGATTCTCCATGGCCGGTGCCAGGAATGGATCCTGCGGAGAGAAAAGACCGATCCAGAACAGGACGGAAAGGCTGGAGTCCGGAACCCGGTCCGGCTCGAAGGAGCCTGTGCGGGTCAAGTGGAGCCCCCGGTAAAAGGTCCGGGTTTCCGGATCGAAAAGATGGGTCCTGATCGCCCGTTCAACTTCGGCACGCGCCCTGTCAAACCGGCCCGAAGCCACCCCGTCACCGAATCGGTCCGCCAGCCGCCCCGCAGCCTCAAGCCCGGCCCAGACCGTGGCCACGGTGAAGGTCCAGATCCCGGGACGCTCCTCCCAGAGGTCGTAGGAAGGACCGGGAAGTCCCGTTTTCTCGTCCCGGAAGGATTCCAGGAAGTTCGCGGCCGGAAGAACGAATGCGGGGTAGAGATGATGAAGGGAGTCCATGTCCCGGTAGCGCTCGAGGTGGCGTTCGAAGGCCCAGATGCACAGGGCCGTCTCATCTTCCTGGATCGGGTAGGGGGGCGAGCCGGGGACGCCGGCCGGATGCCAGGAGGATCCCGGAGAAAGAGTCGGATGGTATTTGTGGAGCAGGTACCCTTCACGGGACAGGAGTCCGGGCAGGAGGCGGTAGAAGCGGCGGGTCAGGTCTCCGTATCCCGCCCTGTCGAGCGCGTGGGCGATGATGGCTCCGTCCCGCGGCCAGAGATAGGAATAGGTGTCCCGCGACAGCGACAGGGAGTCGGAATCGACGGCGGCGACGATGGAGCCGTTGGCGGCCATGTGGTTCCTGAGAATGAAGAGGCTGTGGCGGAAGAGGCGGCGATAGGGCTCCGGAAGACGGTCCGAGGAGGCGGCCGGCGTATCGATCCAGAAATCGAAAAAGCTCCGGGTCCGGGAGAGGGACTCCTTCGGACCGGCCTTGACGGCTTTCGCCAAAAGATCGGTGACCTGATCGAAAGAGGAGGCGGCGGCCAGGAGGGATGTCCTTTCCGCGAAGCCTCCGGCAGGAACCGCGATTCTGACCGAATAGACGGAGTCGACCGCCCCCTGGGCGATGGGGTTGCCTTCCAGGCGCCCGTCCTCGGCATCCTTCCATGTCCCCTCCCGGTGGCCGTGGCGCGCTCCGCAGGCATAGGCATCGAGAGAAGGGGTCCCGTCGTCGAGGGTGGCCATCAGGAAATAGACGTTGTCCTTGTAGTGGAGCATGGCCCGCTGTTCAGGAAGAAAGGCCGCCGTGTTTCCGATGTCGGAGTGGGAGATGTCCATGTCGTGGTGGAGGAAGAGACGAACCTCGACCGGTCCGGCCCCGCTGTTGTCGATTCGGATCTGGCGGTATAGGAGGTCTTCCGACGGGTCGATCCAGTCGGTAAGGGAGAGGCGGAGCTGTGCGAACTCCGGTATGTTGAGGCGGGTTTCGATGACCGGGGTCCGTTCTCCATAGGATCGGGACAGAATGTGGTCTGCCCGGAACCATGCGAACGAGCCGCCCACGGCAATCCCGATCCGGCAACGTCGCCCTCCCACATGATTCTCTTTTCCCACGAGAGGATATGTCAATTCCCTGATGAAGGCGGACTCGTCGAACGAGACGTAGAGGCGTCCGTTCGAGATCGGAAGTTCTCTTGCCAAAAGGACTCCTTGGGATGCGAGGAAGGTCGGTAGCGTAGGCTCTCACGATGCTACTCCAGGATCCCTGGCCGGTGCAACCCGGGAGGCTTCACCGGGGCTGTGGACGATAGATAATGAAAAAGGGGGGAACTCAAGATCCCCCCTTCCATCAGGGAATATTTTCTCCCGGGGATTATCGATGGGAATGTGCATCCCCCTTTCCGAAGAAATAGGAGAGATAACCCAGTCCTACGAAGAATATGGTTGTGACGAGAACGATCATGACGGGATTGGCTGTAGGTCCGATCATGGCTGCCTCCTTTTGGTAGGAACTTTCGTTCATCCAGTCTGCTTGTCGAATATTACTCTATCATGAAATTGATAAATATGTTTTTATTATTAATTTCATAACATAATCAAATTAAGGAATTAATAGTTTTAAATTGAATAATTTATTGCGATGATGTCTTGGCGATTGCTCACGTTCTCATGGAAGGGAGCATCCGGAGCCGTCCTGCGAGCCATCGGACCATTCCGGATTCCCGGGCACAGGGATCCCCGATATTTTGGAATGTCTGGCAAAGTATCGCTAAAAGGCGATAGGAAAATGTTTCCTTCTCCCCCCGGTCCGGTGTAGTGTATACTCCGGGGGCCGATGGGGATTCCCCCAATCAAATCAGCGGCTAATGGGGACTTCTATGAATCGTTCAATTTCGTCCAGGATAGTCAGCCCTTTTGCCTGGACGATATTCTCTCTCTTCTTTTTTCTTTTTGCGGTTCTGGGACTAGTCCATCTGTACGCCGACCATCGGACGGGAATGCGTCTGGAGGAGGATCTGAGGGTCCTTTCTGCGGATCTTTTCGAAATCGAATCCCTCCAGACCGCTCTCCGCTCCATGGAGGAGGCCCGCTCGACAATCGGGGGGGCGAGTTCTCCGGGATTGGATGCCTACCGGGGATGGCGCCTACAGGGGTTTTCCGTCCTTTCCGACCTCTCCGGACATGGCGACCATCTGAGCGTTTCCGAGAAGAAGCTTGTCCAAGGAGTCTCCACCCTCTTCCGATATCTGGATCGGCAGGAAGATCTCGTCCGGAAGGGAGCGCTTCCTCCGGAGGAGCTCCTTCCCCTCGGCGTGAACACCCAGATCTACTCCCTTCTCACGCGTCTGACCCGACAGGTCCACTCCCATCAGGCAAGAATCTTCCTCAGGCGCGAAGAGCTTTCGCGGGACCGGCAGACCTCCGTTTTTGTTCTGGTCCTGTTCATGATGACGGGGATTCTTTCCTTCGGATTCTCAAGCTTTCTGAATTCCAGGACCCGCCGCGCGATCCAGTTTCAGGTGGGGCTCCTCGACCAGTTCGTCCTGACCGGGAGCGTGATCAAGGACTGGAGAGGGCACATCAGAAAGCTTCTGTACGGACTTTCCCGTATGGTAGGTCTCCGCTTCCTGTTCGTTTTCTTCCCGGGCGAGGGAGAAGCTCCCCTTTGCGAAATTTTCTGGGCCATCCCGCCGTCAGAGGGGGAACGCCGCCGGGCGGAGGTCCTGGTCCGGGAGACTGTCGGAGGAAGCGAGCGTCTTGCCTCCTACAGGGAGGTCGCGATCCGGCACGAATCGGTGAGGGAGGAGGGATCCCTTCCGGGAAGGGAGGGAGAGAACCTCGAAATGCTGGCACGAACGCTCTCCCTCCTGGAGCCTCCGGTTGTCGGCATGGCCGGGATCGGCGTCGAGAGGTCGCGCATGATCGATCCGGTCCGCCATCAGGTATTTGAAGGCATTCTCTCGAGCCTCCTGAATCTTCTGGGATCCGTCCGGGCCATCACGAGCTACACGGAAAAGCTCGAATACTACGCCGCCCGGGATCCCCTGACCAACCTGTACAATCAGCGGATTTTCTGGGATCTTCTCAGCTACGAGGTGGGACGGAGCGAGCGGCATTCCCAGCGTTTTGTCCTGATGGTGATCGATCTCGACGACTTCAAGCGCATCAACGATTCCTTCGGCCACAAGGCCGGGGACCTTTGTCTCGTCCGTGTCTCCGATCTCTTCCGCCAGAGCGTCCGGAGAGAGGACATCCTCTTCCGTTACGGGGGTGACGAATTCTGCATCATTCTTCCCGAAACAGGGATCGAGCAGGGCTGGTCCACAGCAAGCCGTATTCTCGAAGGGGTCGCAAAGCTCTCCGTCCCCGTCGAAGGCGGGAGCGGAATTCCCCTTTTCGTCTCCATCGGACTCGCGGCCTGGCCCCGTCACGGCCGGGACGCGAGGGAGCTTTTCCTCATGGCCGACAACATGATGTACAAGGCCAAACGGGCCGGCAAAAACCAGTGTGCGCTTCCGGCCGACTCGGACCTCGCCGCGACCTTCCGCCACGAGGGGGATATCTACCTCATGCTGCGAAAGGCCGTGACGGAGGAGCGCTTCATCCCCTACTTCCAGCCGATCAGGGAGGCGGCGACGGGGGCAATTTTCGCCCACGAGGTCCTCGTCCGGCTTCCGAGGGCCGACCGTCCGGAGGAAATGATGCCGGCCTTCGAGTTCATCGAGGTCATGGAGCGGACCGGCCTCGTGGGTCCGATGGACGCTCTTGTGAGGAAAAAAGCCTTCGAGGCCCACGCCCTGGCCAGGAGTGCCGTTCCCCTTTTTCTGAATCTCTCCCCGGGCGTATTCCTGCGCAGAGAGGGTCTGGATGAACTCCGGACCCTCGTCCGCGATGCGGGGATCTCTTCCTCGATGATCGTCTTTGAAATCACGGAACGGGAGGCGGTGGGGAGTCTGGAAGAACTGGTGCAGTTCATGAAGGAGATGCGCTCCCTCGGGGTCCGGTTTGCCATCGACGATTTCGGAAGCGGGTTCGCCTCTTTCGACTACCTTCGGGAACTGCCGGTCTCCTTCGTCAAAATCGGCGGGGAAATCGTCCGGAACCTGGCGAAAAACGACCATGTCGACCGGCTGATCGTGGAAAGTCTGGTCAAGATTTCCCGGAGACAGGGGATCCATGTCGTTGCGGAAACCATCGAGACGGAGCTCGTTCTGGCCGAGGTCCGGAGGCTGGGCGTATCACTTGTCCAGGGATACTTCATCGGGGCGCCCGCGCCGTCCATCATTCCGTGAGGATTCTCCCTGCGCGTTTTCTCCCTGGGACCCAATCTGGTATGATGAGGGGCGGCCTGCCCTCATGCGTGTGGGTAGCGCCTTCCGTTCAGAAGTTCGACATCCATGACAAGGAAAGAGAGGTACTTGAATGGCCATAGTGCATTGTTCCCGGTGCGGAGCCGATGCGGAGGGACTCGCCGAACCCCCTTTCCCGTCTCCCTTCGGAAAGGAAGTTCAGGACCATGTCTGCCAGGTTTGCTGGACAGCCTGGGAGGATATGCGGGTCAAGGTCATCAACGAATACCGCATCAATCTGGGACTTCCGGAGCATCGCGCGATGCTGGTCAACATAACTCGTGAGTTTCTGAACCTTCCGGCCCCGGAAAAGAAGGCCTAGCCTTTCGAAACCTTCCCAGAGGCGACCAGCCGGTCGACGTGCCGGCTGGCTCCTTCACCGAACGGAAGATAGAGTGTGGTGGGATGCCCCCCCTCGTAGACGAGCCGTCTGGCCTCCCCGTCAGAAATTCCCATATACATCTGAAACTCGAACATCTTTGGGTGTTTTTCCATCAGGGATTCGGCGGATGAGATCAGCTCCGGATCGTGGGTGGCGATGGCAAAGAAGTTTGATTCCTGGAAGAGGATTTCCATGAGAAGCCGGAAGCGATTTGCGACCTCGCTCTCCTCGACGGGCGTGCCCGTATCGAGCTGGGGGAGACCCTTGACGAGGCGGATGCGTCCCCGAACCTTCCGGATAAGCTCGAGGTCGGCCAGTGACCGGGGCATCCTGGCCGGAATGGTCACGGCCAGGTGGGGGAAACGGGGCCTGAGTCCGAGATAGAGATCGATCGTCGCCCCAGCCGCATCGGGGTCTTCCATGTCGAGCCAGACCCCGTAGCCGTATTCTTCCGCCCTCGTGACGAGCGGGGAGAGACGCTCCATTGCGACCATCCAGCCCTCGTCGAGCCCGAAGTTCCGGGGATCCAGGGATACGCCGCCACGAATCATCCGGTGCCCCATGGTCGTCACGAGCTCCATGGCCTCCTTCATGGCATCTTCGGGGGAGGCCTCAAGAGGCCAGTGCGGGGCCAGCAGGGTCCCCAGCCCCTCCTTGTTGTGGTGGCGCGCCTTTTCCAGGGCTTCTTCCATTGTGTGTCCCGCCAAATATCCGCTCATTGGCTCCTCTGTCTGTCGGGGAATGCAGGACTCGCCTCATTCCGGTGTGATTCTAAAAGTTCGCTACGGTCATTTTAATTTATTGTACACCTTCGTGAGCCGGGAGTCTCCCGGGGCGGCTACTGGGCTGTCGCGATATCGTCGTCGAGGATGGCCTGCATATCCGCGAGGGAGATGCGGCCGGAGAGGCGGTCCTCCCCTCCTCCTTCATCTCCAAAATCCATGAGCCGTTCAAAGAGCCCTTTCTTGGATTCCTTCAGGAGCCGGACACGCTCCTCGACGGTTTCGCGGACCAGAAAGCGGTAGACGAAGACCGACCTTTTCTGCCCGATCCTGTGCGAACGGTCGCTGGCCTGGGATTCCACCTGGGGATTCCACCAGGGATCGTAATGGAAGACATAGTCCGCCTGGGTCAGGGTCAGTCCCACGCCTCCCGCCTTGAGACTCGCGAGAAAGACCATCGGACTGTCGGCCCTGTCCGACTGGAAGGCGTCCACCCGCCGTTTCCGCTCGTCGAGAGGGGTCGATCCGTCGAGACGGACAGAGGAAATCCCCATGGCTGGCAGGGTGGCCTCGAACAGATCCAGGATGCGCGTGAACTGGCTGAACAGCAAAATCTTGTGTCCTTCGGACACTCCTTCTTCGATCTTGGCGCACACCAGCTCGAACTTGCTCGCGGCGGTGACACCTCCGCTCAGGTCCGCCGGAAGGATCGCCGGGTGGCAGGCGAACTGCCTGAGCCTCAAAAGGAGTGTCAGGTACGCCATGTGCCGGGGGCCCTCCGAAAGAAGAATTTCCTGGCGCCCATGGCGCTTCAGTCGCGCGTACTGCGCTTTTTCCTCGGGGGAGGGATCGATCCAGACATCCATTTCCATTTTGGGGGGAAGGTCGGTCAGGACCATCTCCTTGGTTCGGCGAAGGACGAGTGGAGCCACCAGATTCCGGAGCAGGTCGATCCTGCGGCCCTGCTCCTCCCCCGCGGCGTTTTCCCTGAGAAAGCGCCGTTCGAACTGGAGCCGTGATCCCAGAAGCCCCGGCAACAGAAGATTCATGATTCCCCAGAGGTCGAAGAGCCGGTTTTCGACAGGGGTACCCGTGACCGCGATCTTTTGTCGAGCCGGAAGGGCGAGGAGAGCCTGGTGGGTCAGGGAATCTGGGTTTTTGACGGTGTGGGCCTCGTCGAGAACCAGAACCGAAAAGGGCGGTCCGTCGGAGAGATGCGGATCGTTTCGGAGGGTTCCGTAGGTCGTCAGGATGACGTCGGCCTTTTCCATCTCCTGAATTCGGGTCTGTCTGTTCATTCCCGCGTGAATGTGAATTCTCATGGTCGGGCAGAAACGTTCCGCCTCGTTGGACCAATTGTAGAGAAGGGAGGCCGGAAGGACGACCAGGGGGGGCCTGTTCGCGTTCGAAGGGCCTTCCTCTGCCCCCTTCAGGTAGGTCAGGAAGGCCAGAACGCTGATCGTCTTTCCGAGCCCCATCTCGTCGGCGAGGATTCCGGAGAGCCCTTCTCGCCTGAGTGAGAGGAATGTGGAGACTGCTTCGCGCTGGTAGGGGCGAAGGATGGCCCGGCATGTGTGGGCCAGACGGTCGAATTCGCGATCCGGCAGGGGAGTCGGGGAGAATGGTTCAAGGCGGACTCCCGGATCCGGCTCCAGGGGAAGGTCCGGGCGAAGTCTCATGATCATGGCGACATAATATCGGCTGGCCTGTCCCAGTCCTTCTCCGTCGAGGCTGAAGAGGCGGCATATTTCCCGGTCATGGTCCCGTGCGGATCCTTCGAGAAAGACCGATGCCCCCGAAGGAAGGTGGAGGAGGGAGGAGTTTTCCTCGGGGGGGCGTCCCGGAAGGGCGAAGACGCCGGCTCCCGTGGAGAGCTTGCCGGAGAGCGCCACTTCCTGCGGGGAGAGCTCCCGGACCCCGAGGGAGATGCTGACGGGGCCGGGAAGGATCGATCCGTCGTAAAGAGCGGTTCGGTCGATCCGGAAGCCTTTGGACAAAAGCTCTGGAACGACACGGTCGAGAATCTCCCCCGCCCGGTCGGGGGAGACCGGAATCGAGGCTTCGGAGCTCGAAAGACGGGCCACTTTTTCGAAAAGATTCCGCGCGACTAACTCTTTCTCGCGATCGCGTCCGATCAAAAAGGGGACCCCGTCCGGAGAGGGGACCGGATCCTGAATATGATCCCCCAGCCGGTGGCGTTCGGGGCCGAAAAGGGGGATTGAGATCATGTCCGGACAGCAAATCTCGGGTGTCAGGAGAAGTCCTCCCCCGGGACGGCCTGAAATGCGCAGGAGTGGTGTCCATCGGGAGCGGGAGCCGAATCTGGGGGCCAGCTCGGGCGGATCGAATGCGATGGGTCCGGGACCCTCTTCCGTTTTCCCGGGATCGAAAAGGGGGGCCCACTCCGACTGGGGAAGGGGGCGGGGATCGATGGCGCGCTCCAGGAGACGCCTGTAAAGCGGGGGAATCGGGGAGCCTCTCCCGAGGAAAAGGAGCGATCCCCCTCCTGCGATAACCGAAACCCCCTCGAAGCTCATCCAGAGAAGTTCCCTGAGGGGACGTTCGGTCTGAGCGATTTCGAGCGATCCATCAAGGAGCACATCCCCTCCGGGGCGATCGCGCCAGCGGGCGAGGAGGCGGACGGAGGGGGCGCTTTCGGGACATTCGATCCGGTAGGGGATCTTGGTCCGGGCCGAGAGGATCCGTATTCCGGGAAGGGTCAGATAGCGGAATAGCGATTCCTGACCTCCGGTTCGGGGGAGGTACCCGGGAATTCTCCTTCCGTCGGCGATCCTGGCCAGGTAGGGTGCAAAGGCCCTTGAAAAGAGGTCGACCTGGTAGGGGAGCGATCCCCTGCCTGTGCGTGTTGCCTCGATGAGCCGGAACCGGGAATGATCCATGGGAGTCATTTGGCGGGTGAGGACGATAAAGAAGGGATCCTGGCGGGTTCCGGATAGCAGCAGGGTCGTGCAGGGGAAATCACGAAGGGTTTCGCTCTGTTTTGTATCCGGCCTGGGGGGAAGAGGGCGCCTTCCGGAGTTTCCCTTCTCCCGTGTCGGTTTTTTTTCGCGAAAGACGAGCAGGACTGCGATGGCATGCGTGCAGGGAAGATCTTCCTCAATCCCGCACAGGGAACAGGAGGCAAGAAGGCCGGACGGGTCCGCGCGGAGGGTCAGTGAGCCGGGGGGGGATCCAGATTCGAGATGGAGGGAAGCCGTAACCTTCCCCGAGCCGGTAAAAGAGGAAGACTCGAACTTCACCCTTATTGCCTCGAGGAGTCTGCGGGCCGCGGCCAGTCGGATGGGCGGGAAAGCCTGGGTCAGAAGAGGGTCGGCCATCGATGGGGGGCTTCCGGGTAAAACGTCACCGTACGGCATTGATTTCCGAGATCAGGAGGACGGCCGAAAAGAGAAGGCCGAGGACAAATGATCCGCCGATGATGACAAGAGCTCTCCTGCGGTCCTTGGCCCTGTTTTCGGGTGCCCCCACGGGGGCCTTCTGCCGGGAGCCGGGGATGAATGTCCGCCCGAGGAGGCCGTCGACGACGCAGAAGGAAGCCATCGCCTGAACCAGTGAGAGCGCCGTTCCGGTCGAAAGAAGGACCATTCCGGCGGCATAGAGGACCGGATGCGTGAAAACGGCCTTCCATTGTTCGTTGTAGATGACGACCAGAACGAAGCCCAGAAACGCTCCTCCTCCCCGAATCCATCGACCTTTCCGGTCGATGTTGCAAACTCCGGGAAGGTAGGTGTCGCTCTCCCCCGCCTCATCCTGATTGGTCGGATTTCTTCGAGTTCCGGGTGATTCCATGTCATGGCTCCGTTGTATCGGCCGCTTTTTCCTGGCCGCGTATCGTCCGGAACAAGGCGACCACCCGTCCCTGGATCAGGGACGGGAGGTCCGGTTTCCGAAGATTCTGTTCCGGAGATCCGGTGGGTGCGGAGTGAAGGAGAAAATGGTCTTTTTTTCGGACGAGCCGGCCGGGAAGAAGTTTTCCGGAGGCACGGTCCCTGACGACGACGATCTCTTCGCGCTCCCTAACCGGAACCTTTTGGGCAAAAAGAATATCGCCCTCCCGGATCTCCGCCTCCGGGAAGGATTGCCCCGAACCCACCTCGAGCGCAAAATCGGGAGGATGGTCGAAAAGGGCGGATGTAACCGAGAGTGTGCGCGGGGACTCTTCTGAGACGGTGTGGGAGGTCACATACGGGATATCCCGCACCGTCTCCCTGGATTCCTGATAGAGAGCCAGAGCCGCGCCCGTCAGTCTGATCGAGCGGGCCTGTCCCGGGCTCCTTTCCAGGAACCCTTTTCGGATCAGGGCCTCGAGATGGGTGAGTCCTGAGCGGGTATTCTCGGAGCCGATGTGTCGCGCGATCTCCTTGATGGTCGGCGGTTGCCTCTTGGTCCGAATTTCCCCTTCGATGAAGTCGAGGACCGATTTCTGTTTGTCCGTGAGGGACCGCAACGGGCGGATCCTTCCTGCTAGAACCCGAACTCTGAGAGAAGCTGGTCGACGGTGTTCTGGTCGATGTCTCCCCGGGCCCCGACGCCCTTGAGGGTCTGGTCCGGCGGTGGTGCCGGAGCGAGAGCGGAGGAAGCATCCTCGGGGCTGCGGTTCGCCTCGGGGGAGGTTTCGATGAGGATTCTCACCAGTCTCGCCTCGAGCTCCTTGAGATGGTTTCCGATCAGTTTGATGTTCTGGCCGACAAGATCCTGAAAGGCCATGGCCTCGAAGCCGTGCATGATCCTCTCGTCGGCTCCGTCGAGAATTCCGGCGATCTGGTCGGGTGAGGGAGCGGTCGGCGACCGGGTGAGGGAGCGGATCCGGTTGTGGTCCTCCAGGAGGCTCTCCAGGATGTTCATGAGCTTGTGTGCCGCATCCTCCGTCATCTGGCTGATGACGCCCAGCCCCTGGGATGTCTCGGGAAGCTTTCCCTCCATGAACTTGAGGGAGTCGACCATGGATGATGAGAGGGAGAGAACGCGCTGAATGTCCCTGGCGGTCTGCCCGACCTGCTGGAAAAGTTCCGAGGATTCTCCGGCCTGCCTCTCCGGAGGGGATCCGGAGGACTCTTCTCCGGAAAGGTGACGGCGGAGCAGGGGAATGTCGAGGACCCAGGATTCCGGCCCTTCGACTGTTTTGTGTCTTGAAAGGAAGGGATGGTCGGTGTGGAGCTCTCCCGGAATGGTCGGGTCGCTTAGCCGTAGGATGCGGCCTATCCTGGGAACGGCGATCAGGGCATCGCGCCAGGAGGAGAGAAAGATCCCCTTGAGTCCTGAGAGCCTGTCGGGACGGGGGATGGCGAACCAGTCGTGGGGAAAATACAGCCGGGACTCTCCCGGGTCGCTGTTTTCCCCGAGAGCCTCGATCCGCCTGATCTCGGTCATCCGGATGCCGAGATCCACTTCCCGTGAGAGGGGAAAGGTCATGATCTGCATCTGAATCTTCTTTTCTGGCTTGGTCTGTCCGTTAATCCGCGACATCCTTGAAATGGTCGTGACATGCGATGGGGCTAAGGTAGCATAATTGGGAAAAAGGGGAAAGTCTCTTTTTCCCGAGAGAGTCCTCCGGAATGGAGAGCCTATTTATTTCCCTCTCCCAGCCGTTCGAGTTGATTCAGAACCTCCTGGCTTGCATCGTCCATGCGTTTGAGCGCGGCGAGGGCTTCATCGAGGCGGTTCTCGTAAAACTTCGTCGCGGCCTCCTGGCCGAAGCGGTGAACCTCCTCATGAGGACGCTCGAGATCCCGGAAGGCGGCCTTCCCCGAGAGATTGCGGCCGTCACCCTCATAGTACCACTTGCCCAGGCGGCAGTTCCGGTGGCTCGAAAAGGCCTCTGGCTTCTTGTCGGAAAGAGCGAAGAGGACTTGGTAGACTTCGAACTTGTAGACCAGGTGATCCATTTTGACAACCTCGAGGAATCCCTTGAGGGCCGAGCCTTCGATGGAGCCCTCCATCTTCTTGAACTGTGCCATCATCTCCTGCATGCTCCGGGAGGCGCCGGTTCCGGCTGAGGAGAGGAGCGAGGATTGTTCGGAAAGGGCCATCATGGCGACCTTGGCCGACTGGGTCGCCCCCTGGATCGCATTGACGAGGGAGGATATCTCCTGTGTGGCGGTAGAGGTGCGGCTGGCGAGTTTGCGGACTTCGTCGGCCACGACGGCGAAACCCCGTCCCTGTTCTCCGGCCCGGGCGGATTCGATGGCGGCGTTCAGGGCCAGAAGATTCGTCTGGTCGGCAATTTCCCGGATGGTGTTCACGATCGCCCCGATCTGGCCGGCTCTCTCCGAAAGACCTTCCACCTCCCGGGCCGCGGTCTGGGAGGCGCTGGACATCTTTTCCATGTTGCTCGAGATGCTGTCGACGGTCCCGGATGCCTGGAGGGCTATCCGGTCCGTCTCGTCCATGGCGTTTCTTTCCCGGCTCATGATCTCCGAAAGGGAGACGAGTGAGTTTCTCACGGTGAAGATGGACTCCCCGAAGTCTTTGACATGGGTGAGGACCGACCGGGTGAAGGCCATCATTTTTTCGGTGTTTTCAGCGTTGAGGCGGGCGGACCTGGCCTCCTCCTCCGCCTTTCGGAGCCGCGCGCCGAGCTCTTCCGCCTGGCGGTTGTGATCCGGGATTGGGGGCAGTTGAGCGCCTGTTCTGTCCGGTTGGCCGGACGTCCGTCCGAAGAGTCCCATCGAAAACTTCCTCCCGTTGGTGGTGTCCCATGCCACCGGCAGACCATGAAGGTCCGCCGTCAGGGTCTTCATCCTTACTTTTCGGAGAAAATAAGGATTTCTTGAGCCTTGTCCCGGATCAGAGCCGCCGGATCTCTCCCGGCTTGCAAGTAAGGAAGGACAGGGCATGGACCACAAGACGGTAGCGGTTGACGCCCGGCGAAAGGGTGATCGTTCCCCTGACGGGGCACATGGTCGTGGGCGAGGACCGGAGGGCGTATCGGCCCGGCGGAAGTGCCGTTTCGAATCGGCCGTCGATCCGGGTCATCAATTCGATTTCACGACGGGAGGAGCCGGAAAGCGGACGCAGGAAGAGAACCGCTTTCCCGACCGGTTTCCCGTTCCAGAGGATGCGGCCCTGGAAGTTCGCATTCGATTCTCCGGAGAGGACTGCGCCGGCGTCGGGCCGGTGGCAACCCCCGAAAAGAAGGGGGAGAGCCATGAGGATCGTGGATGCAAGAAGTCTTCGGGGTCGGATCATAGTGGATCTCCATTATACTGGGTTTGGGCGTCCTGAAGAAGGAGGACCTCTTTTTGCGCGGCCTCGCGAACGGGGTCGAAGGAAGACCCCTGTTCCAGAGAAAGGGCATCGATCCATTCGAGGACACGAAGAAGCTTGATGTCAAGGAAGTCCATCGGTCGAAGGAGGCTCCTCGGATGGCGGTTGAAAAAGGAAACGAAGGATGAGCGGGCGTCGATCCCCCTCATGTCGAGGAGGGCGAGTGTTTCGGGCAGGAGATCCTTCATGGCCCCTCCGAATGTCCAGATTTCCTCCCCGTAAAGGAATTCGGCGTAGGGAGAATCCGAAGATCCCGACATGGATCGAGCCAGCTGGCGGTAGCCTTCCCTCAGCCGGTTCTCCACCGCGGGAGAGAGGGCGTCCGGAGGGGAGGGGGAGGAGGCGGGAAGAGGTCTCCTTCCCTCCCGGGCCGTCCGGAGGACGATTCCATGGAACCGTCCGAACTCCCGGGCGATCGTGGCGGGCGCCTTGTTGTCGACCTCCAGTGCGACCCCGGCCAGGGACGGAAGTGACAGATCGCGAAGGACCGACTCGAGACAGTCGAACAGGAAATCCGGAACAGATTCCGCATGGTCGTCGATCAGTGTCTCCAGTGTGGGAAGGGTTCTTTTCGCCAGCCCCCCCACATGGATTTCAACCACCCGTTCCAGGGGAAATGAACTCTTCAGCCACTCCACGAGAGATGCGGGCGTGGCGGGACGTCGTGTGATGAAGAGATAGGTGAGGACGTGGCCGATGTCGAGTCCGATGCCAAGGGGGGTTTCTCGGGTGAGGAGGTGGAAGAAATCCCCCAGGTCCATGGGGCCGGGAGGGTGGGGCGGAAAGGGGGGCGTCTCGACGAGAAGAAGCCTCCCTTCGAGGTTATCCAGGAGATGGAGGGCCCCACGCCTCGCCGCCAGGGCCCCGTCCCGTGTGAGAAGGGGCGGCGCGTAAAGCCCGAAAGCGTACCCTTCCATTGATTTCTGGGCACATTCGTGGATCATCCAGGGGGATTCCAGCGCATCCAGGTGACGCCTGGCCCTCAGCATCTCCTCGCGGCTTGCCGGGTCGGCCGGGAAGTCGGCCTGCGTGTACCAAAGACAGTCCCCATGGTAGGTGAGGGGGATGTTCGGGGGAATGATTTGCCGCGCCTCTTTGAGGTCCTCGGTTCTTCCCCGGAACAATTCGATATATTCGGGGGAGGGTCCATCCGCCAGTACCTCAAGGAGATTCTCGAGAGGGGGGGAGTAGAGATCCGTGGAGAGGCCGACTCTCGGCCGGAGGGAGCAGCCCGCGTCAGGGTCCGTCAAAAATGGGAAGAAAGAAGGCTGTTTCAACCGGCCGGGCCCCCAGGGTGGATTTGCCCCTGTCCGGACATGGGTGCGCAGGGGTCGCAACGAGTATAACAAAGTCGCCGTTACGGAAGAAGGGAAAGGCCTGATTCCCTTGACGACGGGGAATCGGCTTCGTATACTTTCCTTTATTGATTGGTCAATCAATTAAAACAGGAGAAGGCGTGGCCAAGGAGCCTGGAAGTCCCATACCCGGGGTACGGGAAGGGGTTCGCGACCAAGAGGAGGCATCGGACCGGTGCGCCCAGAGGAAGCGGGAGATTCTCGATGCCGCCCTTTCCTGCTTTTCCGACGAAGGCTACTTCCAGACCACGAACCGGAAGATTGCCCGCAAGGCCGGAATCACGGAAGGCCTGATCTATCACTATTTTCCAAGCAAAAAAGCCCTCCTTCAGGAGATTATTCTCGAAAAATTCAGCCGTGACTCCTCTCCGGCACAGCAGTGCTATGCCCGATGGGAGCCGGTCTTCGCGAAGAGCCCTCCGGACAGCGGGAGCTTCCGGGATTTTCTCTTCGATCTCGGGCGGGCGACCTTCGAAGGGCTGGAAAAGCATCGGGACGTCCTCAGGATTCTCCTGAGCGAGTACCGCCTCCTCGATGACGGGACCGTACCCCTGTTCCCCAGGCTGGTCATGGAGCTCTCCATGAACCGTTTTTCCCGGATCCTGGAGCGCTACCTCGAGGCTTCCGGTGCGGCTGACCGGAATCCGGCCATGAAGGATGCCTTTTTTCTCGGCCCCATCGTCTCCGTTTTCCTTTTTCAGGACCTCCTCCAGGGCCATCGGGTCCGATCCCTGGACAGGGAGCTTTTCCTCAGAGTGCTGGTGGACCATTTCATGGCCGGAATCACCGGGATGCACCGGATCTGAACACTCACGAAGACTATTCAAGGACAGGACAATCAGGATGAAGAGTTGGAGACAGGGATTGTTGGCGGTGATGCTTCTGCTGGCAGGAGGAGCCGGAGCCCTGCTCGAATCCGTTCACGCCCGGGCCGATTCGATACTCCACCGGTATGTCGGCGTCGAAACCTGCGAAGTTTGCCATTCATCCCAGAGGATCGGGCGGCAGTTCTTCGTATGGGCGAGTAGTCCCCACGCCCGGGCCTATAAGGATCTCGAAAGCCCCGAGGCCAGGGCGATCGCCGACCGGCTTCATGTCGCCGATCCGACGAAGGATGGACGCTGTCTGTCCTGCCATGTGACGGCCTACGGGAAGCCCCTTCCGGAGATTCTCTCCACCTTCCGGATGACGGACGGCGTGCAGTGCGAATCCTGCCATGGACCCGGGGAAGATTATGCGCATTTTTCGGTGATGATCAGTCCCCGCAAATCGGAGCTGGCCGGATTGAAGATTCGGCCTGACGAAGCGACGTGCAAGACGTGCCACAACCCCTCCTCTCCGACCTACCATGGCTTCGATTACCATCGGGCCCTCTCGGAGATTGCCCACCCGATTCCGCCTGCCTACAAGAAGGAAACCCTTGAAACGGGAGGTGGAGAGTGAGCGCCGCACCTCCTCAGGTACCTCCCGTGCCGGCCTCCCGAAAGCGGAAGGGCTTCATCATCGGCGGAATCGGCCTTCTGGTGACGCTGGCCATCATCCTCGTCTACCTCCGCTATAACTCCTATTATGTGTCCTCCGAGGATGCGATGGTGGACGGCAATATCGTGATCGTCTCCGCCAACGCCCGGGGCCGGGTCATGACCCTTCCCCTCAACATCGGGGATCCCGTTCACAAGGGAGACCTTCTCGCCCGGATCGACACCACCGGTTTTTCCGCCCTTCAGACCATCGGACAGCGCAATGTCTCGGCCTTCGGAGATCTCGCCCGCACTCGGGCGGAGGAGCTCTCCCTTGAAGTGCGCCTGGGGAACGCGCAAAGGGATCTCCAGAGAGGCGAAGCCCTCAGGAGGGGCGGCTTCATCACCGTTTCCGATCTCGACCATCTGCGAACCGCCTACGACGATCTCAAGGCGCAGCTCGAGGAAATAAAAAAGCTCGAGTTCGTGAACCGGACGGCTCTGGAGACCACCGAATCCCATCCGCTCAACTACACGATCCATTCTCCCCTGAACGGCCAAGTGGCGGAACGCATCGCGCAGGTTGGCCAGGTGGTCTCCCGGGGACAGGCGGTGGTCTCTCTGGTCGACACGAAGGACACCTGGGTGACGGCCAAGGTCAAGGAGACGCGCATGGGCCACGTCCGGGTCGGACAAAAGGTGGATATCACGATCGACGCCTACCCGGGCCGGAGCTTTCATGGCCATGTCTACCAGATTCTCCCGACCTCGGCCGCCGCGATATCCCTTCTCCCCCCCGAAAATGCCTCGGGGACCTTCGTGAAGGTCACCCAGCGCGTTCCAGTCCGGATCACCATCGATGATGCGAAGGATGTGGTTCTTCGGCCGGGTCTTTCCACGGAAATCCGGATCCACATCAAGGAAGGTTCTCCGTGGTGAAGGGAGAGGACGGAAGCCTCTTCGGAGCGTCTCCCCATTACCGCTGGTGGGCTCTTGCCGTGGTGATGCTCTCGCTCTTCCTCCCGGTCCTCGACACGACGATCGTCAATGTGGCGCTTCCCTACATGATGGGAAGCCTCGACACCAACCAGGACGAGGTGCGGTGGGTCATCACCGCCTATTCCATGGCCTTCGCCGTCGCCACCCTGGCCAGCGCCTGGACGCGCACGGTTTTCGGGATCAAGAATCTCTACCTGGGATCGATCTTCCTCTTCGTTCTTTCCTCGTTCTTCGCCGGCATCTCCCCCAACCTGAACGTGATGATCGTCTTCCGTATCCTCCAGGCGGTGGGAGGAGGCATCATGATGCCTCTAGGATTCACGATTATCACAGAGGCCTTTCCCCCGGCCGAACGTCCCAAGGCCTTTGGTTTTTTCGGGATCGTCGTCGTCCTGGCCCCCACGATCGGCCCGATCCTTGGAGGATGGCTGGTCGACAACTTCAACTGGCGGGACGTCTTCTTCATCAACGTCCCCTTCGGCTTCCTGAGCTTTTTCTTCACCATTCTCGTCCTCAGGAAGGATCGGGAGCACATACTCGTCCCCTTCGACTACGCGGGGTTCATTTCCCTTGGAACGGCCCTCTCCTTTCTTCTCGTGGGGCTGACCGAGGGGGAGCGCTGGGGGTGGACCGCCTTCTTCGTCTACGAGTGCTGGGCCGTCGCCGCCATTTCGTTCTGGGTCTATATCGTGACCGCCTTCGCCGTTCGCCACCCCCTGATCGACCTCTCCATCTTCCGCGATCTCGACTTCTCCCTCATCATGATTGCAAACTTCTTCAGGGCGGTCGGCCTCTTCGGACGGATGTTCCTTCTTCCTCTTTTCGTCCAGACCTTCAACGCTTTCACTGCGACAGACGCCGGCCTCGTCCTTCTGCCCTCTTCCCTCATGGCCGGGGTGGCCATGCCGATCCTGGGAAGTCTGTCGGCGAAGGGATCGGACACCTTCAAGCGGCTCCTCCTGGTGAGCGGATTTCTGACATTGGCCTTTTCCCAGTTTCTCTTCGCCTTCCTCACGAATGTGCCGAAAATGAGCCAGATCATCATCGCCCAGCTGGTTTTCGGCCTCTCGATGGGGATGCTGAACGCCCTCCTCTCCTCCATTCCCCAGACTTTGGTCGAGCCCCGCTTCATCGGGCTGGCCTCAAGCCTCCAGAGCAACATGCTTCAGATCGGAGGGGCCCTCGGAGTGGCCATCCTGGGAAATTTCCTGGACCATCAGGAGGCGGACTACTATGCGCGCTACCAGTCGGATGTGACCCACCACTCCTATTTTTACCAGCGCGTGGCGGATTTCTTTACCCAGTCCGCCATGCACGGAAATGCCGCCGACGTGCCGGCACGTGTCGGGGCCATGGTCACGAATTCCGCTATGGGCCAGGCGGCCATTTCAGGATACAACGAAACATTTGTCGCCGCCGGTCTGATGGCCCTCCTGGGGATCCCCATGATTCTCCTGATGCGAAGGCTGTCTCAAAGGGGTTCAAAAGCAAAACTGGATACCGTTCACGGAGGATTCGAGTGAGATATCGTGGAATCATCTTTGCAGCGGGGCTTCTCTTTGGGCTGGGGCAATCCGGACTGCCTGCCCTGGCCTCCTCCCCGGACGGGAACCTTCCCGTCTCCATTCCATCGGAGTCCTCGGGAGAGGCCATTTCACTCAAGGAGGCGGTTTCGGAGGCGCTCCAGATGCGCCCTTCCCTCAAGGCCTTTTCGGACCAGGTCAGGGCGTCGCGCGAACGGATCGGAGAGTCCAGATCCGGCTACCTTCCCAACCTCTCCGCATCCTACTCTGATACGGTCGGAAACAGCATCTTCGGATACTTTCTGATCCCGGGCTACCAGTACGCCAACTACAACCTCCTGACGGTCGGACTCACCCAGACTGTGCTGGACTTCGGGCGGGTCCACTCCCAGGTCCGCCAGAGCCGGCATCAGCTCAAGTCGGTTCAGGCCGAGAAACTGCGGACCGTCCAGGGGGTTATCCGGGATGTCGAGGTGGCCTACTACAATCTCCTGAAGGCCCAGCACAGGGTTCTGTCCGCCCGCCAGAGCCTCGTCGACGCCGGCTCGCATCTCGATGAAGCCCGGGCGCGCGTGGCGGCGGGGGTGGGGCTTCGCCTCGACATCACCCAGGCCAAGGTCAATTTCGAGTCGGCCCGGCTCGACCTGATCCATGAGGTGACCGGTCTCAGAAAAGCCCAGGTGGATCTTGGCCGGGCCATCGGCCTGCGCCACAGGAAACCCTTCGTCGCCTCCGACCCGGCGGGGGAATCAGTCTCGTCGCGCATTGATCCCGAAGCGGACATTTCCAAGTATCTTCCGACACATCCGGACCTTCTGGCCGATGCCGAAACGGTCCGAAGCCGGAAGGCCAGCCTCGACGCCTCGAAGGAGCAGAACTATCCGACAATCACCGGCTCGGCCCAGTACTACCTGGCCCAGATTTCGATCTCATTCTTCGGCCTTCCGACCACGCCTTTTTCCTCCTTCAACGTGGGAGGGCTGCTGAATGTTCCGATCTTCGAGGGGGGGCTCATCACCCACCAGGTCCATGAAGCGCGGGCCAACCTGAGACAGTCGATGCACCTGGAGGAAGACGACGAGGTCCGTCTCATGGCGGAGGTTAGGGACGCCGCCGAAGATGTTCGGGAAGCGCGGGAACGTCTCCGCGAAACGCAGACCGCGCTGGACAATGCCGAAGAAAACGACCGCCTGATCGAGGCGGCCTATCGCGTGGGAACGGCGCATTCGGTGGATGTCGTCGACGCCGAGACGGCGCTGCGGCGGGCGCGGGTCAATGTCGATTCGGCGCGCTTCGACCTTCTCTCCTCGCTCGTGATGTACCGTTACGCCCTTGGAACCCTTTCTCCGGCTGACATGCCCTGATGGACGAGGTGGATCTCTACACGGATGGGGCCTGTTCCGGAAACCCCGGCCCGGGGGGATGGGGCGCCCTCCTCTCCTGCCGCGGGAGGGAACGGGAGCTGTCGGGGGGGGAGCCCGCCACCACCAACAACCGCATGGAGCTGATGGCGGTCATAGCGGGGCTTTCTGCACTGAAAAAACCTTGTCGTGTCACGGTCCATACCGACAGCCAGTACGTCAAAAACGGGATGACCAGCTGGATCCGGGGCTGGAAGAAAAACGGCTTCCGCACCGCCTCCGGCTCTCCCGTCAAGAACGAGGATCTCTGGAGGGAGCTCGATCGCCTGTCGCAGATCCATGAGGTCGTCTGGAAGTGGGTCCGCGGCCACGACGGCCATGTCGAGAACGAACGTGTGGATTCGCTGGCCAGGAAGGCAATCCCCGGGAGAGGAAAATAGATCCGTTTTCTGGACGAGTGAGAAGATATGATGGTTGGAGGTGAGAAAGGCCCGAAATCAGAAAAGGCCGAAGTCTGGTGACTTCGGCCTTTTTCTTTTAGTTCGCCGCGTGGTGCTTCTTGTGGTGCTTTTTCATGTGGTGCTTCATGTGGTGATGCTTCTTGTGGTGCGGATAGCAGCGGTGATGGCGCTTGTAGTACTTGGTGTGGTGATTGCAGCGATGGTGTCTCCAGTGCCGCTTGTGGTGCATCTTCTTGTGGGCCTTGTGCTTGGCCGGGGCGGCCGGAGTCGCGGCAGGTGCGGTCGAGGCTGCCGGAGCGGTCGCATCGGCGGCGAAGGACACCGGAGCGGCGACGAGGGAAAAGGAAAAGATGAGTGCGGCAAGAGAACCGACAACGGATCCCAGTTTTTTCATCGAAACTCCTTGATAGTGGTGGACAGAGTGACACACGGCTCACACTAAGCTATCAGAGCCCGGCGGGATTCGCAAGAGGGAGTGTGTCGAGCTCTTGATCTTACGTGTTTTTTGGTCTTCCATGGAATCCATTAACTTTTTTCATGGAGAACCGGCGAAGAAGAGGGAGGCCGGAGGGGCAGAGACGGCTCCTCCGGTATCGGCAAAATCTCAGAAATTGAATCCGGCCGTGACCGGAATGTACCAGAGGGCGTTCTGGCTTGATGAGGCATGGGCGATGGCGTCGGGGAGGTAGGCGAGTTTCACCTCGACGAAGACCCAGTCGATGTTGACCCCGAGCCCGACGTCTCCATAGGCGGACCAGGCGTTTGTGGAGCCCTTTCCGGAGAGGGTCGGAGAGGTGTTGTTCGGAAGGCTGAGCTCGTAGGCAGCCCCGGCGTCGACCGCGGCATAGAGGTAGTAGTCCGGTCCCCCGTAGAGCTTCGCCTCGAACCCGCCGGTCAGGGGTGCCGATTCCATCGATCCGGGGGCCGGGCTTTTCAATTGATAGAAGTTCCCCTGGGCCATCACCCGGAAGGCGATCACGTCGTTGAACCAGTAGGCGGTCCCGATGCCCGCCCCGTAGCCGTTCTGCATCGTGTTCGCCCATGTCAGGGAGGGCTGGGCAGAAGAATACACCTGTCCCGTGTTCGGCGAGACGAGGTCGTAGTTTCCGAAGATCATGAGGTCCCAGACGCCCGGACCCGAGGTCACGGCATAGCTTTTGGCGGGGGAGAGAAGTCCGGCCACCAGGAGAGCCAGGGCAAGGAGCCCCGCCTTCCATCCGGCCAGAACACGGTGGAGGGCCAATCGATTTTTCATGGTAGTCTCCTTGGAAAATGTTTTTGGGACACGATAAACAGCTCTAACAATGACACTCATCGGAAAGAATCTAAAAAAGTTTAGCGGGACAGGATTTCGTCTATTAAATATTCTTGATTTTTGTAGAAAATAATTTTCGGGGGATCTCCGCGGTCGGGAAACCCGGAAATCCCGGTGAGGAGAGGTCGAAGGTCCCGGCATCATTTTCCCGGATGGGCGTGTCGTTCGACGATGGATCGGGCGAGGCGGACCGCCTCGACCAGGCTTCCGGGCTGGGCCAGTCCCTTGCCGACGATGTTGTAGGCTGTTCCGTGGTCGACCGAGGTCCTGAGGATGGGGAGGCCGATCGTGACGTTGACCGACTTCCCGAATCCCAGAAGCTTCAGGGGAATCAGTCCCTGGTCGTGGTACTGGGCCACCACGATGGCGTAGTCGCCCCGGGATGCCTTGTGGAAGACGGTATCGGCCGGAAGGGGCCCCTCGACGTCCAGACCCTCGGAGCGGGCCTCCATGACGGCCGGAAAGATGATCTTCTCCTCCTCGTCCCCGAAGAGGGAGGCTTCCCCGGCATGGGGATTCAGGGCTGCGACGGCGATCTTCGTCTCGGAGACGCCCAGGAGCCTGAGGGCCTCTCCCGCGAGCCGGATGGTCTCGACCTCCCTTTCGATGGAAAGACGGGCGGGAACCTCCCGGAGCGCGATATGGATCGTGACGAGAATCACCCGAAGCGGTCCACCGACGAGCATCATCCCGACACGCGGCGTGTTCGTGAGGGCGGCGATAAGCTCGGTGTGGCCCGGATAGTTGTATCCGGCCGAGCGGAGGGCGACCTTCGTCAGCGGAGCGGTGGTCATGGCCGCGATCCGCTTTTCCATGGCGAGATCGACCGCCGTTTTCACGCAGGCATAGGCCCATCGACCCGAAGCCACCGACGGCTGGCCTGGCTGGACCGGTTCGAGTCCGGAGGAATCGTAGGGGGGAAGGACCGAAAGGACAGCGGGATCGCCGGGAACCTCGGAGGGGTCGCGGATGGTCTGGACAAGGAGTTCCGGTGCATAGCGCCGGGCCATATCCGTGATCAGTTCGCCGTCTCCGATCACGAGCTTCCTGAATCCTGAAATATCCTTGTGAGTCCAGCCCTTCACGATGATTTCGGGGCCGATCCCGGCCGGATCCCCCATGGTGATGGCGAAGGGGGCAACGGGGTTGAAGGGGTTAACGGGGGATGACGCGGTCATGGGAGTCCTCCTGATCGGGTTCGATATGGACGACGACTTCGACCACCGCCGGGAAGTGTTCCCGGATGCGCGATTCGATGCGGTGGGCGATTTCGTGGGCGGATAGAACGGTCATGTTGCGGGGAACATGGACGTTCAGATCCATTGTAATACGATTTTTGGATCCGCGCGCCCGGATGTTGTGGCAGTCAACCACGCCAGGGGTTTCGCGAACAAGGGCGGCGATCTCCTCCGGCGGGAGGGGGGAGTGGTCCGAGAGAACCTGCGCTCCCTCCCGCAGGAGATGGAATCCGGCCTGACCGATAAGCCCCGCGATCAGGACTCCGATGACCGGATCGGCGGATCCGATTCCCAGGGAAGAGAGGAAAAGGCCGAGCAGAACGGAGCCGGAGGCCATGAGGTCGGAGCGGATATGCGTGGCGTCGGCGGCGACGATCGCATCGCCCGTCTCTTTCGCCACCCTCTTTTCACCATAATAGAGCAAGGTCTGAAGGCCGATCGACACGCCCATCACCAGAACGGAGGACAGCCCCACGATGGGGCTCTGGTGGGACCTGAACTGATCGTAGCTGTGCGAGAGGACTTCGTAGCCGGTAAAGAATAGGATAAGGCCGACCGCGGCCTGCGTCAGGGGTTCGTATTTCGAGTGGCCGTAAGGATGGTCTGCGTCGGGAGGACGTCGGGCGGCGAAGGAGCCCAGGAGACAGAGGAGGTCGGAAAGGGAGTCGAGAAGGGAGTGGTACCCGTCGGCCAGCATTCCCACCGAGTGAATGCGGTGCCCCCAGACGATCTTGAGACCCGCCAGGGTCATGTTGATCGCCAGTGCGGTCGAGAGAATCCGGACCGGCGTTCCCAGAAGAGAGCCTTTGATGGGCGTGGAGGCACTCACTTTCTGGCACTCTTCCGGGCCATATGTTCCCGAAGGGCCTGGCCGGTGAAGGAGGCTTCATGCCGCATCACCTCTTCGGGGGAACCGGTGACGACGAGGCGACCTCCCCGCTCTCCGCCTTCGGGACCGAGATCGATCAGATGGTCGGCGTTGGCGATGATGTCAATGTTGTGCTCGATGACGACGACGGTGTTGCCGGCGGAGACGAGGGCGTCGAGGGTGTCGAGCAGCTTCTGGATGTCCGCGAAGTGAAGGCCGGTCGTCGGCTCGTCCAGAATGTAGAGTGTGTTCCCTGTCGCGCGTCTGGCAAGCTCCCGGGACAGTTTCACCCTCTGGGCCTCTCCCCCGGACAGCGTCGTCGCCGACTGGCCCAGATGGATGTATCCCAGCCCGACCTCCCGGAGCGTGTCGAGCTTTCCCGCGATGGAGGGGACGGCCGAGAAGAAGTCGTGGGCGTCGTCGACCGTCATCTCGAGAATGTCGGCGATCGTCCGTCCGCGATATCGTATCTCAAGGGTCTCGCGATTGTAACGGGCCCCGTGGCAAAGGTCGCACACCACATAGACATCGGGCAGGAAATGCATTTCGATCTTGATGACTCCGTCCCCCTGGCAGGCTTCGCAGCGCCCTCCCTTCACGTTGAAGCTGAACCGTCCCGGGTCGTATCCCCGGGCCCGCGATTCCGGCACCTGGGAATAGAGTTCCCGGACGGGGGTGAAGAGCCCGGTGTAGGTGGCGGGATTGGAGCGGGGTGTGCGTCCGATGGGGGACTGATCGATGTGGACCACCTTGTCGATCCGGTCGACCCCGCGGATTTCCCGGCACTGGCCAGGCCTTTCCCGGCTCCCGTAGAAAAGGCGGGCCAGACGGTTGTAAAGGACGTCGAGGACGAGGGTGCTTTTGCCGGATCCGGAGACTCCCGTGACGACTGTGAGGAGACCGAGGGGGATGGAGACGTCGATTCCCTTCAGGTTGTGCTCGGTTGCACCGACAAGGGTCAAAAAGCCCTTCGGCGTCCGGGGAGGGGTTCTCCGGACAATCGACTGGGCCCCCGAGAGATAGGCTCCCGTGATCGAACGGGGATTTGCCATGATTTCGGAGGGGGTGCCCTGGGCCAGGATCTCTCCTCCGAGGCGTCCGGCGCCGGGACCCATGTCGATGATGTGGTCGGCCGACGAGATCGTCTCCTCGTCATGCTCGACCACCACGACGGAGTTTCCGAGGTCCCGAAGGTGGAACAGCGTGTCGAGAAGCTTCTTGTTGTCCCGGGGATGGAGTCCGATCGAGGGTTCGTCGAGGATGTAGAGGACACCCGTGAGCCCCGCCCCGATCTGTGTGGCGAGCCGGATCCTCTGGGATTCGCCGCCCGACAACGTCTGGGCCGAGCGGGAGAGCGTCAGGTAGTCCACCCCCACCTCGGCCAGAAAGGACAGGCGCCCTCGGATCTCCCGAAGGATCTTCCGGGCGATCTGCTCTTCCTTTTCCGAGAGGGTCAGCCGCTCGAAAAACTGGAGGGCGTCGTGGACGGAAAGAGAGGAGAGGTCGTGGATGTTCACCCCGCCCACCGTCACGGCGAGGCTTTCCCGCTTGAGGCGGGCCCCCTGGCAGGAGGGACAGGGTTTTTCGGAGAGGACCGACTCAAGCTCGCCCCGCGCCCAGGCCCCGATCTGGGTGCTCTTGTGAAGGGCTCCCAGGATCGGAACCAGCCCTTCGAAGCCTCCCCGCGTCGATGGTTTTCCCGACAGCTCCGTGCGGGGATGGGCCGCGCTTCCGTGAAGCACCTCCTCCAGAAAAGCCGGCTCCATCTTGGAAAAGGGCGTCACGGGCTTCACCCCCCGTTCCTCCATGAAGCGCAGGAGGCGGGTCCTGACCGCGGTGAGATTCCGGCTTTCGAGGATCTTGATGCCCCCTTCCGCGAGCGAGAGGTCGGGGTGGGGGATGAGAAGGGCAGGGTCGACCTCCATGAGAACCCCGATCCCCAGACATTCGGGGCAGGCCCCGTAGGGGGAGTTGAAGCTGAAAAGCTTGGGCGAAAGCTCCGGAAGACTGATGTTGCACACCGTGCAGGCCTCGGTTTCGGAGAGGATCTGGTCCTCGGAGACCCCGGGCTCTCCCGGCTTTTCGGGCAGATGGAGGATCACACGCCCCTGTCCCTCGCGCAGTCCGGTGGCCAGACTGTCCGCCAGCCGCTGCGCGTTGTCCGCCCGGACGGAAAGACGGTCGATCACGATCTCGAGGCTGTGGGTCTTCTTCTTGTCAATTTCCGGGATTTCCTCGAGGTCGTAGATTCGGCCGTCGAGACGGACCCGGGTGAAGCCTTCCCGCGCGATCCGTGCGATCTCCTTTCTGGCCTCCCCCTTTCGTCCCGAGACGGTGGGGGCCAGGATCATGAATCGGGTTCCCGAGGGAAGGGACAGGATCTGGTCGACCATCTGGGAGATGGTCTGGGCCGTGACGGGACGGCCGCAGACAGGACAGTGCGGATGGCCGGTCCGGGCAAAGAGGAGTCTCAGATAGTCGTGGATCTCCGTCACGGTGCCCACCGTGGAGCGGGGGTTCCGTGATGTGACCTTCTGGTCGATGGCGATCGCCGGCGACAGTCCCTCGATGGAGTCGACGTCGGGCTTGTCCATCATCTCCAGAAACTGGCGGACATAGGCGGACAGGGATTCGACGTAGCGACGCTGGCCTTCGGCGTAGAGCGTGTCGAATGCGAGCGAGCTCTTTCCCGAGCCGGACAGTCCCGTGATGACCACGAGACGGTTTCTGGGAATTTCGAGGTCGAAGTTCTTGAGATTGTGCTGCCGGACTCCCTTGAGGGAGATGACCTCCAGGGAGGATTGGGGGGAGCGTTTGGACAGGGGCATCAGAAGGCCCCCGGGACTTCCGCCGCCGTCGTTCCCTCCGGGACGGTGACGCTAAGATCGCGCGCGGGGACGCGGGAGAGCACTCTGAACTTCCGGAGCCGGATCCCGAGGTGGGTTCCGTTCTGCTCCATGAAGAGAAGATCGGTCAGGATGCCTTTCCCTTTCAGGAGCGTCAGCCGGGCCTGTGCGAGGTGGGGATCGGGATGGCGGGGGATGAGGACGATGGAGATCCTGTCCCCTTTTTTTTCGGATCCGGTCCCTTCGGGACGGACGAAAAACCACTTCGATATCTCGGGAATGGAGGCCAGAAGGATGGCGGGAGTCTCGGGGATCCGGTGCTTGCGGATCGTCTTGAGGAGAACCTGCCGGTTCTGGGGAACATAGAGGGCCATCCGGTTTCCGTCGAGCTTGAGCCACTGTCCGGCGGGGGACGAATAGTGGAGGACCATCAGCCCCGGGGACCGGTAGACGAGAACACCCTCAGACCGGGTTCCGGAGGTGCCGGGAGCTCCGAGCGTCTGGACGAAATCGCTTGCGAATCCGGCTCCTGACTTGACATTCTTGATCAGGAGGCCGAGCTCCTCCTGTCCTGGCTGGTCCGGGGCTCCCAGGACCCTGTCGGGAGAAGCCAGGAAGAACACAAACAGGGCGGAGGCGAGAAGGATCAAACGCTCTCCGGGCAACCGGATTGTCCGCAAGTAAAGTCCCGGATCAGTCATGGCGGTCGAATCCTTTCAATAGGGGGCGGGGCCGGCTGGTCCCGTCGGATGGGCCGATCACGCCTTCCGACTCCATGCGGTCGATCAGGCGGGCCGCCCGGTTGTAACCGATGCGAAGATGGCGCTGGATCAGCGACGTCGAGGCTTTTTTCTGCCGGACCACCACCGACAGCGCCTCCTGGTAGAGTCCCTCCTCCTCGGGATCGTTCTCCCCCGAGCCCAGAGGGTCGGCCTCGTTCTCCTTCCCGGCGCCTCCCGACAGGATCAGGGATTCCTCCGGGAGCGGAGGGGGGGCAGGCATGCGTCTCCAGAATTCGACGATCCGGTGGACTTCGTCTTCGGAGATGTAGGATCCGTGGAGCCTTCGGACGACGTCGGAGCCGGGAGGCTTGATCAGCATGTCTCCGGCTCCCAGCAGGAACTCGGCCCCGCCTGTGTCGAGAATGACCCGGGAATCGATTTGGCTCGAGACCTGGAAGGCGATTTTCGTGGGGATGTTGGTCTTGATGAGTCCGGTCACAACCTGGGCGGAAGGGCGCTGGGTGGCCAGGACGAGATGGATTCCGGCGGCCCGGGCCATCTGGGCGAGGCGGATGATCGGAGGCTCGACCTCCTTTTTTTGGGACAGCATCAGATCGGCCAGCTCGTCGATCACCACGACGATGTAGGGGAAGGCCTTTTCGGGAGGGACGGCCTTTCGGAACTCGGCGATGTTCTTGACCCCCTCGTCCTTCATGAGATCGTATCTCCGGAGCATCTCCCCGACCAGGGCGCGGAGACGGACCACCGCGAGCCCCGGTTCGGTGACGACGGGACCGAGGAGGTGGGGGATCCCCTCGTAGGGGGCCATCTCGAGACGCTTGGGATCGATCATCAGAAGCCGGACATCTTCGGGGCCGTTTTTCATGAGGAGACTGGCGATGAGCCCGTTCAGACAGACCGACTTCCCCGTTCCCGTCGCTCCGGCGACGAGCAGGTGGGGCATCCGGGCGAGGTCCGAGGCGTAGGGCTCTCCGGCCACTGTTTTTCCGATCGCCAGGGCGAGGGGGGATGGAATGGCCCGATAGGAAAGGCTCTCGTAGATCTCCCGGAATGAGACCGGCGCGCGCCGGGGATTGGGAACCTCGATTCCGATGGTGGACTTGTCCGGCACGGGAACCTGGATTCGGACCTGTGGAACCTTGAGGGTCAGGGCCAGCTCGCTCGCGAGCCCCGTGACACGGTTGACCTTGAGGCCCGGAGAAGGCGCGAATTCGAAGAGGGTGATGACAGGACCCGTCTGGGCCCCGGCCATCCGGCCCGAGACCTGATAGATGCGGAAGAACTCGGCGAGCGTTTTCTGGGTCTCCCCGATGAAGGCGTCGGTGTCCGGAGTCTCCGAAGTCGGGGCGTCGAGCAGGGAGGTCGGCGGTGTCCGGGAATCGGGGGGAATCTCCAGGATGACCGGAGATTTTTTCGGCGCCGGCGTGTGGGATGGGCGGGGAACGACCGCAGAGGGTTCGCCAAAAGGTTCCGGAAGGTCGGGTACGGTGGGGATCGGTTTCCGCTCCGGTGCCGTCGGTTCCGGGAGATTCGGGGAAGAGATTTCCTCCCTTC
>JAKBXW010000090.1 GCA_021840555.1 Nitrospirota bacterium | reverse complement strand
CGCGACTGAGGGGACCCCCCCTGCGTCGATTCCCCGGATTTTTCCAACAGAATGCCGCCTATCCGTTGACATCCTTCCCTTCCTCTCGCTTCGCTCGCCGCGAAAGCGGGCAGGAAGAGGATTCCTTCCCGTCAACTCCCCCTTTGTTGCGGGTGGATCGATCCACCGACCTGAAGGTCAGGCGGCGGACGAGCCTCGCCGCCCCGGCGAAGATCCGCTACGGGAAGCTGCCCGGCCCTCTCAATCTTCTTTGCGGCCTTTCGTCCACATGGTTTTCGGATCCGCCGGAAAAGCAGGTCCGGCCCGCGTTCCGGGGATCGACCCGGACCAGTTTTCCGCCCTTCCTTTCCAGCCCGTATTCCAGAAGGGACAGGAACGTTCCCCATCCCGAAGGAGGCCAATGACAGGCCGAAAACAGGCCAATACAGGATGGAGCGGTTCAGCCCCGCCTTCTGCCGGAGGTTTCGCCCGGAAGCGTCCGTTGTCCCCCGGGCGAAACGCGTCGTGTTCCGGATCTTCAGATCCTCGACATGGACTGCGGCTATTCGGTTTCGCCGGTCGCCGGGGGTCTTGCGAAGAAAATCCGGACGCATGTTCGCGACCCGTTCGCGGGCTCCCGGAACTCTGAGTTTTTGTTTCCGGTCGTTGTGGCTCTTTCTCCCTCTCCTGCATCTCCGGGAAATTTTCCACTGCGGACACCGGCCGATGAGGCCATTGTCCGGGAGGAGGTAGTGAGGGCTCTCGTTGTCCGGCGCCGTCGACGCCCCCGGAAACATCAAAAGACTCGGGCTGGAGTCTCTGGCGCAGAGCGCCTGGAAGCTCCTCCCTTCAGGGAGGGGAGCCGTCACGTTTTTCCAGCATAGCGGGTCAAAAGATGACGTGGGCCCTGTCCGGGACATTCTCTTCCGGCTTTGGGCAGGAAACTCCCTTCCTCCGGCCATGACCCGCAGCCGAAGCGAAGAGAGTCTCCACGCCATGGACGAAGATTTTTTCATCCGCCCGAGGCTTTGCGATTCAGGCCGGTCTGGCATTCCATCAATCAGGCCGACATTGTCGATCATCTTCCCTTAACGTCTGAAACCATACAAAATTGACACCCCATGGTCAGGCGGCGGCATCGGATTTCCCGGCCAGGGCGGCGCGGGCGGAAGCCACGCTTTCCTTGCGTCTCTCCCGGGCCTTGCCGCTCGTCAGCATGACCTCGGCCCTTGCCCCCAGGTAGACGTAGACCCCGAGCCCCATCAGAAGCCCAACCACGGAGAAGACCAGCCATCCGGCCTCGTTCAGATGGGACGGATCCTGGATCGCGAACTTGAAGACGAGCATCAGGGCCTCGATCGAGATCGCGATCAGGATCGACGCGATGAAGCGTGTGAGAGTCCGGCGTGTGGCGCTGTGGCGTCGGACGTCCTTTCTTAAGAGGACCTCCTCCTCGAAGATGGTCTTGGAGAGATCGAAGATGGCGAGGGCCAGCGTCAGGAGAATCGTGGCCTGGAAAGATGGCGTGGTATCGGCGATCTTGTCCAGGTGGCGGAAGACCTGGGAGAGGGAATGGAAGGCCTGGATCGCAAGCCCTAGGCTAACCACCAGAAGACCCAGCGAGAAGATCGCATAGGCCCCCTTGAAGAAGGGCTCCATGGAGCGACGCCGGTGGTCGTCCTCCAGAAGGGCGACGATCTGCTCGAAGTCGATGTCGGCCACGACGACCCCCTGGAGCGCGCCTCTCTCGTCCCGGACAGGGGTGGCGACGGTGACGCACAGGGAGTTGGTGGCCGAGGAGAAGTACGGCGGGGTCAGGACGCTTCCCGCCGCATCGCGGGCCTCCCGGTAATAGGGACGTCGGCTCCGGTCCTCCCCGTCGCCCTCCCTGGCGAGGATGGGGCTCGTCCTTGCCCCCACGACGTTCGGTCCGATCTGCCGTCCACGTCCGTCGAGGACGTAGCACAGGTCGAGAAAAGGAAAGGACGCGACCAGGGGCGAAAGTTTTTTCGAGATCGCCTCCGGGCCCCGCTTGAGATCGTCCTCCGAGAGGACCCCCTCCAGAATGCTTCCCAGAAACTGCTGGAGGTCGGCCCTGTTTTCGTGAAAGTTTTCAAGCCGGTTCATTGAGACTCCTTCTATCCTTCCGGATCGCAGAAAACAGATCGAGGACGGGGGACGCTTCCCCGTCTGAGACCATTGTGCAATTTCCGTTCCTTTTCGAGGGGTCGGAGGCGCCTCCGGAGGGTCGACCCGGACGCCGAAAACGAAATGACTCCCTGAGGGCTTCTCAGAGGACCAGGCGGATCACCGGCGGCGGACAGGGGCTCCCCGGACGGACGCGCCGTGAATCCGGAGGGAAAAGGAATCGAAAGGCTCGATCCGGTCCACGACCATCGGTCGCTCGCGCCGGAGAAACGATGAAGGGAGGGTTCTCCGGCTTGACTTCGAACGTCCGTTTCCCGAGAATGCCCCTTCCATTCAATTTTTCCCGTCCACACTTTCTCAAAAGACGTGACCGTTGAACGATATCGCCATTCACGACCGATTCTTCAAATCCACTCTGGGGGTTCCGGAACGGCTGGAGGCTGTGCTTCGCGCCTTTCTCCCCTCCGCCCTCGCAAACCGCCTCGAGCCTCAATCCCTCCGTCCCCTCCCCACGGAATCCCTGGGAGAGGATCTCTCCCCTTCCTTCATGGACCTCGCCTTTTCCGCGCGCCTGAAGGATTCTGGAAGCTTTCGGATCCATCTCGTGATGGAACACAAGAGCGCCCCCGATCCCCGGATCCATTACCAGCTCGTCCACTATCTGACCGGTCTCTGGATTCGGCAGATCCGGGACGGTCAGGAGCCTCTCCCCGTCCTTCCGGTCCTCTTCTATCACGGAAAGGCGCCATGGGCTCTCCCCAAGAAGCTCTCGGAGGACCTCCGTCCACCGGATGTTCTCGCCCCGTCGTCTCCCGACTTCTCCCTCTTCGTGATCGATGTCGCCCGCATCGAAGACCGGGAGATCCGGGACCGGCTGGAAGACCTCTCGACCATTCTGGCCCTCCTGACGTTGAAACACGTTTTCGACGGCATGGACCGGTGTTTCAGGATCGCACTGAAGGAAGTCCGCCAGCGGAAGGCTTCCTATGATATACTGAGACCGATATTGAGCTATCTCGCAAGCTATCACGACATCACCCGTCAGGAGGACATGAAACGGATTCTTGTCCCCATATTAAGGGAGGAAGGCATGCCGACCAATGTGATCGATCTCATGTTCGAGGAGGCGCTCCAGAAAGGAATCGAGCTGGGAACCAGGCAGGGTATCGAGCTGGGAACCCGCCAGGAAAAGGACAGGATTGTCCGGGACCTCCTGGACAAGGGACTCATCTCCCCCGAGGAAGTCGCCCAAATCGTCGGATTGGATCCCGTTCGCGTCCGGGAGATCGTCCTGGGGAGACATGGAAAACCTCCTGATCCCCTTTTTCAGGACGACCGTCTCAAGGATGCGCCCGGGGATGAGGCGCTCCCCGAAGGGGTGTCTCCCCGCACGACTCGAATCTTCTTTTCCGGAAATCTCCTTGAGGGCCGGTATCGCGCCTCATTGCGGGTGGATCACCCAACGATCGATTTCCAGAAGAACGCCGAACGAGGATCGGGCGCGTCAGGGCCTTTAAAGTCCTGACCGGAGGATCAGAGGTCCCCATTCCCAAGGACGAAAACCAGTCGAAAGACGGAGTCAGCCGAGGCCGGAGCGTCCCATTCCGGAGAGGATCGGTACGTCCCCGCGAGGCTCCGGCTTTCCTCCTGAGACATGGAACGGCCATGGATGCGCACGAATCGGGTCCGACCAATTTTTTCAGCGTGTACCTTCCCAGAAAATCCTTCCTGCTCCTCGAGCCTTCCGGGAGCCTGATTCCCGCCCTGAGCGCCGTCGACGCCCTGAAGGAGGAATGGTCCTTCCTTCCTGTCCGCTCCATCGACGCCCTGAAAAAGAAGCTGAGGAGCGACAACGCCTTGGTGGGTCTCGTCTTCTTGCCGGAGGCTCTCACGGAATCCATCTTTCGTGACCTTCTCTCCCTCCCGTCCTCCTCGGCGAATCCCTGTCGCTGGATCGCCCTCGTCTCCCCGGCCGCCCTGGGGAATCCCTACGTTCTCCGGCTGATCGACGAACTCTGCTACGATTTCCATCTCCTTCCGGTCGATGCGAAAAGACTGAAGACCGTGATGGGCCGGGCGCACGGCATGGCGCGGATCGGGATCCTGAATGAAGGGGAGAGCCGCGGGGGAGAGACCCGGACCGACCTGAGCCTGATAGGATCGAGCCTCGCCATGCAGGAGCCGCTCCGGAAGATCCGGAAGGTGGCACCGATCGAGGCCCCCGTCCTGATAACGGGCGAGGCCGGAACCGGCAAGAAGCTGGCGGGCCGCGCCATCCACGAGCGTTCGGAGAGAAGAACGGGTCCTTTCGTCGTCCTGGACTGCAGACTCTTTTTGAAAAACCAGAACCGGTCCGAACTCTTTGACCACGGGAAAGGCGTTGCGGAGGCCGCCCGCCGAAAGACAGCACCGGTCGAGGCCGCACAGGGCGGAACCATCCTGCTCGACGCGATCGAGAATCTGCCTCCGGATCTCCAGGCCGGCCTTCTCCGAATGGTGGAGACCGGGAAGATCGGGCGTCCGGGAAGCCCTCCCGAAATCCCTGTCGACGTCCGGCTCATCGCCGCCACCTCCGTCGACCTCGAAAACCTCTGCCGGGAGGGACGGTTCCTGGAGGACCTCTTCCGCAGGCTGAGTCTCCTGGAAATCAACATCCCTCCCCTTCGGGAGCGGGAAGGGGACATCATCGACCTCGCCCTCCATTTTTTACGGAAGTTCTCGGCGGACCGCCCTCGTCCCCGGCAGGGCTTCACCCCCGAAGCCCTGCGGGAACTCCTTCGGCATCGCTGGCCCGGCAACGTCTGCGAACTGGCCAGCAGGATCCGGAGAGCCGTTCCCATGAGCGACGCTCCTTTCATCCATCCGGAGGAGCTGGGCCTGGACCCGCCCGGAAACGGGCGGAGTCTTGCAGGATGCCCCTGCGACGCGCGACCCGCACCCCGGAATCCTTGAACGACCGCCGCGATGTCGCCGCCATTTCAGCTCCCCCGACATGCCTCCGGCATTTCTTCCGACAGAGGAAAGCGGGCCACCCGGAGCCCATGGGAGTCATGGTCGGCGCATCCTTCGCGGGCAAGAGAAAATCCGCCCTTTTCCAGAAATGTACATTTTTCAGGAATCCGGCGACACCCTCTCTCCCCGACCCGGCCCAAGAGGCCCTGCCGCATAACCTCCGCGCCCTCTCCCCTGGACAATCGGGTGTCCACTTTCCTGACAACCCTGGAATCAGACAAGCACCCGTAAAAAAAGAAAAAAACACCGAATTTCAGGAACGGGAAAATCCCGGTGTCAGCTTTTGTTAACAAATCCCGGAATGCGTATTCCGGGCCGGATTGCGGACCGTCCCGGATACGGGGCCTCCGGGAGGAATCCGCCAGAGGGAAGAGTGCGAAAGGGGGCGCTTCCCCGGGAATGCCCCCCGGGCTTCCTCCGTCCCCTTCCGGATGGCCCGCATATTGGAACGAATATTGCAGCCTTTATTCGATGGAAAACGACACCTTGGCGAGGTCACGGTCGACCCGCCGGAACCCTCTTCCGCGAACGACCGGAGGGTTCGGGATGGGCGGAAAGTCGCGCATGACACCCGTCGTCGTCCCCAGGAAAGAAGCTCCTGTTCCGGGCTTCCTCCCCGTCGCCGGGGATCGTCTTCCCTCCAACGGGAAGATGGCCAAGGCCAGGAAAGCGTTCTCCCCGTTGAAATGGACCGGGGTCCCCGGAGCACCCCCGGGCCTCTCCCAGGCCTCGAGAGGGGAGGTGTCTCGGAAGGGGAGGATCTTCCCGACGTTTCCGCCCAGGACGGCGAGGCCCATCCTCCATGGAAGGAGGTCGACGTGACGATCCGACTGACCGGATACGAGGCCCTTTCGGAAGCCTATTATGCCGACCGCAACCGGAACGTGCTCGCGAACACGATCTTTTACCTGCGCTGCGACGGCGGAAGGCTTCCCCTGGCGCCGTTTCAGGTGCTCAAGATGGCGGAGCAACAGAAATTCCTGCCCGAGGATCTCGTCTGTCTGGCCCCGTCCGTCTGGGATTATCTCCTTGGGACGGGGGAGCCCGCCCGCCTCTTCCGCATTCACCCCTCCTCGGGGACGGCTCTGGTCCTGACAAAGGATCACGGAGTCCTCCTGACGGAAGGAATCCGCGGATTCGCGGTTGTCGCCCCCGTCTTCGAACGGGCGGCAAGATGGGCCAAAAACGCCCCCGTCACCGACCCCGACCACGACTGGCTCGGATTTCTCGGCCGCCTTCTCCCGAGGCTGCCTTTGCGGGTCAGGGAGTGGCAGGAAAACGGAGAGCTCGAACGTCACGCAACCGAGATCGCGGAGACCCTGATCGATCTATTCGGCCTCGATCGACAGTTCTCTGCCGGGGAATTCCGGACAAAGGCCCTCCCGGCTTCGGTGGAAGAGGCGCCCCTTTCCGGAGGCTCCCTCCTCGACGCCGTCCTCGAGCGGCTCCGGAGAAGACCCTGGAGCCCGGGAAACGACGACCTCCCCGGAGGAGTCCTCCGGAGCAGGACCCGAAGCTCCGGGTCGGCTCTCCATCCGGAAGAGTCCCTCCACTGCCCCCTGGCATAGGGTCCGCGCTCGGCGGTGCGCGGGAGATCCGAAGGCGACCATGCGGGAGGGAAAGAGACGGAAAGGAGGATCCGAAAAAACGATTCCCTCTCTCACCTCCGGAAGCACATCCCGAACCCCGTTGCCCTCCTCGAACCGACCCCTCCCATTCCTGTCTGATGGCCGACCGACCCTTGCGATCCCGCGGCGCTCTATCAACCGCTGTCTCGGCAAGCGGACCGTCGCCATGGCCGTCCTGCACCACGCCGGAATCCGGTCCGACGATCTCTCCGGGATCCGGACGGGCCGCAGGAACCGGCCCCGAACCAGGGACACGGCATATCCGGCAAAATCCCAAGGTCGGCGTCAGAACGGGAAACCCCGGGCCAAAGCCTTGGGGACGTTCGCCTCCCGCCAATCGCCCCCCTGCGCTCCGGCGCCCGGATCCGGCATCTGGTCCGGAGCCC
>JAKBXW010000017.1:29584-31178 GCA_021840555.1 Nitrospirota bacterium | reverse complement strand
GGACGGCATGGCCGTCCCTGTAGTGGCTTTTAATGTGGCGTCTTCTGCTGTTCGATGTACTGGCGAATCACAGCGATGGGGGCTCCCCCACAGCTTCCGGCAAAATAGCTGGGGGACCAGAGCGATCCTTCCCACAGTTTTTTCTGAATTCGAGGGTAATTTTTCTTCCGGATCAACCGGCTGGAGACACCCTTCAGGCTGTTCACCAAGGCAGAAACCGAGACCTTTGGCGGGTAATGGACCAGCAGGTGAACATGGTCGTCCTCCCCGTCGAACTCGACCAGAGTCGCTTCGAAGTCGTGACAGACAGAGGCGAAGATCCCATGCAGATCCTCCAGGATTTCCTTCGAGAACACGCCACCCCGGTATTTTGTGACGAAGACCAAATGAACATGCATCGCAAAAACGCAATGTCTTCCATGCCTGAGTTCGGTTGACTTGTCCATGCGACCAAGTATAATGGCCGGTATGAAAAGAATTCAAGCCTTCAAATTCCGCCTCGTCCCGACGCCCGAACGGGAGAGACTCCTGTCCCGCCATGCGGGGTGCGTCCGTTTCGTCTGGAACAAGGCCCTCGATCTTCAGACGAAACGGCTTGAATCCGGGATGCCTCTCCTGGCCTACGGGGACCTGGCCAAGCTCCTGACCCTGTGGCGCTCGAGCGAGGAGTACGGCTTTCTCGCAAACGGTCCCTCGCAGCCCCAGCAACAGACCCTCAGGAACCTCGACCGGGCCATTTGGGAAGCCTTGGACCGGAGAAACCCGAAGCGCTTCCCACGGTTCAAAAGGAAGGGCGAGGGGGATTCCCTCCGGTATCCCGATCCCCTCCAGGTGACGCTCGATCTTGCGACCCGGGATGCGGAGGGGAGAAATCTCCTTCCCCGGATCTTTCTCCCGAAAGTGGGATGGGTCAAGGTCCGCCTCTCCCGGAGACCCTCCGGCGATCCCAGAAACGCCACCGTGACCGGCAAGGCCGGACGGTGGGCCGTGTCGATCCAGACGGAAAGGAACGTTCAGGAACCAACCCCAAGAACCTCCCCGGAAATCGGACTGGATCTCGGGGTCGTCTCCTTCGCCACGCTCTCGGACGGCACCCGGATCCATCCGGCTCCGGAGCTTGTCGCCGCCATGAAACGGGCGGAAAAGAATCTTGCTTGGGAGCAGGGGAAACTCTCCCGAAAGTTCCGGAAAGGGCAAAAGAGCCGAAACTTCCGGAAGCAGAAGCTCCGGGTGGCGAGAGCCCATGAGCGGGTGGCCAACATGCGTCGGGATTTTCTCCATAAGGCCTCGACGGCGACCGGCGAACCCAAGCCGTCGTCTATGTCGAGGACCTGAAGATCCGGAACATGACCCGAAGCGCCCGGGGCACCCGGGAGACCCCCGGACGGAACGTCCGGCAGAAGTCCGGACTGAACCGCTCCATTTTCTCCCGGGGATGGGGCACGTTCCTCTCTTTCCTCGAAGACAAGCTGACGGGACGGGGAGGCCGCCTGGTCCGGGTCGATCCCCGGAACACGAGCCGGACCTGCTCCGCCTGCGGCCATGTGTCGGCGGAAAACCGGCCGGATCAGGCCACCTTCCGGTGCGTCTCCTG